>CALFDU010000038.1 GCA_937950315.1 uncultured Saprospiraceae bacterium
ATAATCGGTGTACGATGTATGTAAGTTCCATTGTCGACCAGCATTACCAATTCAATCTGATTTCCTGTAAAACCACTTTCGATTTCATAGTTAACTGTAAATTCTTGTCTTTGACCAGAATTCATATTCATGTCAGAGTAAATGTTATTCGTTAGTGTAACACCTGGCGTTTCTGAAATTACAGAGAAGTCAATCGCACCTTGCATCAAACCAGACTTTTCAAAATCAAAAATCAAAGATCCTGCGCTGGCAGTTAAAGTGTTCTGAGGGAAAAGCTCTTTGGCAAACCCATAGCTAAACAAAAGATGTGCTGCATTTAGATTCATTCTTACCGTGGACTTGTTGAAGAAGTCAATTTGGTTTTGGTTTGGCCAGAATGATGGTCCTACTTCAGGAGTCATGCTATAAATTTTGTTTTTTTCATCTTGCTCACCATACATGTAATCGTCACTATCTCCATTCACGGTATATCCTACAGTCTCTGTGCCAGTACCTAAGAAAAAGTTGTTTTCAAAATTCATACCTCTTCCGATAGACTTGAATAGTACATCTTCATCTGTTGGTTCATCTGAATATCCCCAAGGGTGAATCAAAAGATTACCGAACGTGTGGTAATTTAATGAGATCTGGAAATTATTGTCTTTACACAGTTGAGCCGTAGCTTGTGTCTCAGGTTCTGAGAATGCTGAAGGACCTCTGTAAGTTTGGTCATTTTCATTTGTAGAAGAGCCAGTATCATCAAATCCCCAAAAGAATCCATAGTTTCTGTTTAAGTCAACCCCTACTTTTTCACCCGATGCATTCGCAAATCTGTTCTTCCTCCAGAATCCTCCTCCTTGTGGATTGGTCGTTTCATTCCATACATATCCATCTGGATTGACGATCGGTTGAAAAAACATAGCAGTATTGTCTACCAAATATTTAACCTCTGGATCCGTTTCGTAATTTTCCAATAGATACCACATATAGAAAATCATCTGAGACAGAGAGTTAGGCTCTCTTGCATGGTGCAAAGAGTTGTAGTAAATCTGAGGCTCAGTATCTTCAATGTTGTTTGGATCATCAGAAATCACTAGATAATATAGATTTCTTCCTTCATGTGTCACAATATCTCCAATAGCCAATCTTTCAGTTATCAGATTTGGGTACAAATCACTCATCTTGTCCAATTCCACCAATGCCTCATCATAAGTAAGATAACCACCCATGGATCCAAATTCGTAATTGGCAGGTGTTTCATAATCATATAATTCTTCTTCAGCCTGAGCACCTTCGCATTCCACTGAACGCAATGAAAGGTCAACATAATGATGGTCGTCCGTTCCGTGTGTATTGTAAAATGACTCGACATCATCAATGATTACTTTCCATTCAAACCCCGCTTGACGCAAGATTTCTAATTCGTGTTCACTATAAACATTGATGAGGTGCTTGTGAGGAGCTCTTTCTCCATGATCACATTCCAGTCCCAACTTGGCCAATTCATGAATATCATGACCGACAAGATCAATTTTAATTTTTGAAAATTTTGGGACTTCTTGCGCAAATACAGCAGTTACAAGAAATGTGTATAGCAAGCTTAGTATGACTTTGTGCATGTAATAATGTTTTGGCCAAAGATAAAATCTAAATCATTTGTTGAAGTATATCAAGAGGACATTTATTGGAATAAGTAGCCAACATGCCTAACTATCCATTATTTATGGCCAAAATCTCCTCTACCAATGGGTTGCAACATAAATGTTAGTATACAACTAGGTCACTTACTGATCTTTTTTCCTCAATATTATCATAGATGAAGTGCCATAAATGGAAGAAGATTTAAGTTTGAGCAAAACTTTCCGAAGACAAAAATGTTGTTTATGGGGTAGTATTGATAAAAGACGGGTCAGCTGTTTTAGACAAGGTATTTATTGATGATGAAGAGATTTCAACCTTACTGGATGACATCCAGGAGTAGCACCTTGATTATATAATTCAGCTATCTTAACAAAAAATTATCTTTGTAATAAATTAATGAAATATATAATATGAAAAACCTAATTCTACTTTTTTTATTTTCCTTTTTTATGTTCCAGGCTCCTACAATAGCCCAGGAGAAGTCAGAATGGCCAGCTTTGGATAAAAGCCCGCTTCAGTTCTCGTACTATCCAGCAGATGCTGCTTGGAGAAATTATCTTTCAGGAGATGCAAGAACAAAAAGACCGAAAATTAAGGTTACTTATTCTTCACCTGCAGTGAATGGCAGAACCGTCTTCGGTGATTTGGTGCCTTACGGCAAAGATTGGAGAGTCGGTGCAAACGAAGCAACGGAAGTTATTTTTTACAACGACGTTGAAATCAATGGCAAAACTGTTGGCAGAGGAATTTACACCATGTTTGCAGAAGTAAATGAAAAATCATGGAACATCAGTTTCTCAACAGAAAAAGGTCTTTGGGGTGCGGAGAACAGAGACAAATCAAAAGATGTGGCTCGTGTTGAAGTACCTACAGTCACAACCAATTCTTTAAGAGAAAATCTTGCTATCGGTTTCAGAGAAATTGACGACCTAAGTGCACACATGGTAATCTCTTGGGATGGAACTACAGTCAATGTGCCGATTGCATTCAATGTAGTGAGCTTTCCTGATGAAGATGCAAGCCCAGGGGATATGGTTCAGTACCCAGATAACTCAAGATTCAGAAATTACCTGAAGCCAGAGCAATTAGAAGAGGCAGTGCCTGTTGTGCGTATTACTTACGGAAGACCACAGATGAAGGAAAGAGAAATTTTTGGTTCACTTGTAGCATACAACAAAGTATGGCGATTGGGTGCCAATGAGTCTACAGAAATAACACTTTACGAAGACATAACTGTAGGAGAAGATGTAATCAAGTCAGGAAGATATAACTTGTATGCAATCCCTACTGCCACCGAATGGACTTTGATCTTTAATACGGATATGCCTGCATGGGGTAGTGCCAATAGAGATGAAGAAAAAGATGTTTACAAGATCAAGATTCCTGTAACGCAGGATTCAGAAGTCTTAGAAGCATTGTCTATCAGATTCCAAGAGAATGATGGAAACAATGCATCCATTATTTTTGGATGGGATAAGACAAGAGCAACAATGAACTTTAGTTACTAATTAGTTTAATGATTTTGTGAATGGGAATCTTGATCTGTCAAGGTTCCCATTTTTTTTGTGCAGAAGTGAATAACCAAGTTACATTTTGATGAACCTTTTGTATTCAATACTTGAGTCGGGGTAGATGATTTTTATAAAATAATTTCCTCCCCTTAAAAACGATATATTTATTACATTCCTTTTATTTGCCTCATCAATTTGTGTCAGTATTTTGCCATTAAAATTTAGGATTTGTATTTGATTTGAGGTTTTGTTTGTCTCAAGCGTTATTTCGTCATATACAGGATTTGGATAGACAACTGTTTCATTATCCAACTCTAATTGGCTAGTTGAGGTGCTAAGACGACAGTCCCAAAGAGAACCAATGCAGTAGGAATATAATCCATATCCTTTTACTGCTGAGATAATGTTTGTAAACTCATTCAACAATCCATTAGTATATCCAACTCCTTCAATTAAATTTTGATCATGGGAATAAAAATATTGGCTAAAGCCTAAAACTCGTCTAGGCTCACCGTAAATGTTAATGGTGGTATCCAATTTAACTTCAGGTGGATAAGTGGAAAAATCAACCATACAATCATTGCTTATATCGCCCACTGTTATATCAAAATCAAACAACAGAATTTCATTATTAGCAATAGCAAAAGAATCTCTGCAAGGAATTGCAATGGAAGCATTATTGAATTGATAGAGCACTGGGAGTAAATAAACTTTACGATTGACAATATCATCTCTCATAAATCCCATAAGATCACTAGATGTCACACTAAATTCTTTCTCAAGTGTCTGATTGTCATATTGGACATCCAGATGATAGTAAAGCAATTTTTTGTAAAGGGTTTGATTTATTGTGGTGTCTCCTTCAATGCGAAAGGCCCACCCATTGAGATTGTAATCACCATAGCCAGTAACGATCCATGTCGCAGATTCAACTGCCATGGGTTTGTAAGCTTGGGAATGGATTGTTATAGAATTGAAAACCATCCAAAGTAGTAAACAAAATTTTGGAAGCTGTTGCATATTGTTTTTCTAAAATTAATGATTTAGATAATGATTTGAATATGTTGAAGTAGACAAGGCTTTAAATTTAATAGCCTTTTTGAAGTGGGTCGATTTTGAGAAAGATTGCAAACCATTGATTCTTGTGTGTCTAAATCTAATTATCGAACATGAATTAATTGCATCCATCCAAATTTGCCTCAAAGTCAAAGGCGACATCTGTTTCAAAACCAATTTTTAATTCCACATAATCAACAGCCGATGCATGGACGGCTCCGAGCATTGTCGAACTTGTTTTTAATTGGTTGTCGGATGAATAATCTCCACCATCCAAATCACCAACAAGATACAAGTTGGTATTGCATGGATTGACACAATCTGCTGCATCAGCTAAGACTTCAATGGGTAGTGAAGTCGCTTCACAACCCGAGCCATCCGTCACAGTGAAAGTATATATTCCTACACCCACCATGATACTGTTGCTTGTCTCGCCGGTTGACCATTCAAAAGTACTGTTGACATCTTCCGTGATGGCATAAAGTTCAATCTGATCTGAAGCAGAACACATGGTGTGATTTCCATTGGTAGCAATCTCTGCAGAAGCATTACAATTGTTTACTTCGGTAATTTCTAAAAATTGATTGATGGCTACATTGTATAAGGTGTCGTTTATACCAGAAGGCCAATAAACGATCAATTCATCAATGGTACTGTAAGTTCCCAAGCCAAAATTTTGAGTAAAACTATTCGTGATGCCATAACTTTCTCCAGCTCTTACTTCACGCAACATGGTTCCCCATCCACCAATGATTTCAATTTTTGCACCAACGGCATTTCTATTGGAAACAGTTCCTTCAAGAGTAACCGATAGAAAATTATTGGTGTTTCCATCATTCATCCACAGGATATCATCTATGTTGCTCGGGTTATTATAACCTGTTGCATGACTTGTATACACATCAAGAAATCCATCCTTGTTTAAATCACCTACCGCAAAAGAATGATTGGACCCAAATGGATTGGTGATTTCAGTAAAAGTCTTGTCTCCATTGTTGGTGTAATAAATATCGGATAGCACGAGATCCACAAATCCATCGTTGTCAAAGTCTTTCATCAATGCTTGCACAATTGATGTCCCTGAAGCAGAGATGCCACTGCTGGCAGTGATGTTGACATAAGTCCCATTGTCGTTTTCAAATAGTTGGCTATCCTGATCGTGGTTGGCAACAAAAAAATCAAAATCTCCGTCGTTGTCTATGTCTTGAAACTCAGCAGTCCAAGATTGCGCTCCTATGTCCAATCCATAACTTGCCGCAGACTCTGTAAAGTTTCCATTTCCATCATTGACCCATAATTGATTGATCCTTCTTACATCCGTTGGGTCTGATACTCCCAATCTACATTTGGCAATGTAAAGGTCTATGTCTCCATCTTGATCAAAGTCTGTCCAGCAGATTCCATAATTACCTGCATTGTTACTTACCGGTGTGAACAGTTCAAAATCGATAACTGTATCGTCGTGAAAAAGCGCTCCATTGCCGTCGTTCATCCAAATTTTATTGACACCATCATCATGGCAAGACATTAGGTCGATATGCCCATCATTGTCAATGTCTGCAAAGCCAGTGGCTTGTGCAAAATAACTAGGCCCATCTAAGTAGTTGGTACTGTAGGTGTCATCACCATTGGCGGTGAGAAAAACTTTGTCATTGTATGCTCCACTCATGTAAAGATCATTGTAGCCATCATTGTCAGTATCACCGATGGCCAAAGCCCAAGCATCTGTCGTCTGCCCATGAATATGTAGCGTAAAAGTATTGTCTGCATTCTGATAGTAAATGATGAGATCTTCGGTATCATCCAAAGCTACGATATCATCGTACCCATCCCCATTTAAATCATTGATGCCGATTGGAGCTGCGCTATTTGGAATGCCAGTTCCGAGTAAACTGGTTTCATTGGTGAAGCTCAATTGCGCAGATACCAGGTGTCCAAAAAATAGACATAAAGTTGTAAGGATTGTAAGTTTCATAAATAGGAAAGTTAATAATCAATAAGATAGTTATATTTGATATAAAATCATTAGACATGAAGCATTTCTTCCGTTTTAACCGCATAGGGTACATGCTTGTACTGGCTTTTTTAATTTTGACTTCAAGCCATGCTCTACAAGCTCAAGAAAGTGATATTGTAGAAAAGTTGGGTCTTGAAAGTTTCGAGTTTAAGTTTGGAGTTTCAAGAGGAGTAGCGCAGGAGTATTCTACATTCCGAGATGGCGAACGCTTGCTATTTTCTAGAATCTCTGACTCGACCCAACTCCGCACTTTCCAAATGGTCAATTTTGAAGACCGAAGGTTGTTTAGTAGGATGAGTGGAACCTTCATGGAAATATCCAGAAGCTTCAAGCCCATCAAAAATGACATCCAACTAAATATAGGAATCAGGCACTCAAGAAACCTGATGGAGTACATCGGCGAATCGAGGGTAAACGAAGTGTACTCCGAGGTAAGCGACACATTATTTGTCGCACCTCCCAGTACTGATCCGAGTCCACTGATTGTAGATGGTCTTGAATGTGATACATTGATTCCACAATTCGGAGATTTTAGCAGAGACCCAAGGATGTTATTGGGCAGTCTTGCTTTGACAACCCAATTGACAAAACCGTTTTTCGATCGAAAGCTTTTCGTTTCTGGAGGTGCTGATTTTATGTTCTCTTATTCACGTAGTCATACGGTTGCATCCAATGAGTTATTTTCGTTTTCGACACCAGATGGGGTAAGGTGTTCTTATAGAGGGAATGCAGTCATGTTGGATGAATTGCCAATCCCTAAAGTTGTGGTCCACGGTGGTGTGCAATTTTTCCCGCATCCACGTTTTGGCATTGAACTGCAAGTTAGAAAGCACTTACTAAATATTTTCCCAGAAGGTTCTTCTTTTGCGCACAGGCCCATGTCCTTTCAGCTTGGCTGGATTGTTAGGTTACAGGATGATTTTATGGCTGGAAAGAAGTTGGCGAGACAACAGAGGAAGATGGAAAAGAGTAATAGATAATTCTTTTTTAGTTTATTTTCGCTTGCGCAAATATTGGTACCAAGATAACAGACAATGGCAAAAATAGATCTTTCGGGAAATTCGGGCTGGCAAAGTAAGACCAGTGATAAAATCAAATCATTACAGAACGGCAGCTATGACTATTCTGAAACGGTTCTTTCAGTAGGAACCCACAGACCTGACTGGATAGCTTCAGGCCTTATTATCCAAGTAGTAGAAGGAGAGTTAAGTTTGATGCTGTCCAATGAACCATCTGTTTATGAAAAGGGCCAAATCATATATCTAAACGAAGAGAATATGGTTAATCTTGAAATGGTTGTTTCTTCAGAAGTAACACTAGGAGTATTTAAAGAAAAAGCCAAGAATTAGAAAATCAAGTACAATATTTTCATCCATTTCATTCGATCAAAACGCTAACCCCTTGAAAAACAAGAGCTAAGGAGAAAATCGGCATAAATCGACCATATAAAATAGCCATTCATATTTGCTTAAATAACAAAGGACTGTTTATATTTGCAGCCCATTGAATCTTTAATTGGATTTGATCAAGACGGTAGTTGTAGCTCAGTTGGTTAGAGCATCGGATTGTGGTTCCGAGGGCCGTGGGTTCGAATCCCATCTTCTACCCATAGTGAGACAGTTTGCAAAAGCTGTCTCATTTTTTATTTGTAGTGTTTTGTATTCATTTGATACAAGGGTTTAGAATAGATAATTCTATTCACTTTTTAGTTTAGAACTATTCTTAATACAATAAATAGGTTTAAAGACAAGAGAAACATACTACTGTGTAAAAGCTCCAATTTGTCAACTTTCTCTCTCAATAATCTATCTGAAATTCATGTAAATGCTGTTGTATCTAAGGTGACATCAGCTAGGTTATCATCGACATTAATTTGTTTGGTATTTTTGCAATAGGACTATAGTTGCTCTAAATTATACTGCAATACATTATTCATCATAAAAATGTGTGGGAATATAATTCTTCTAAAGGAAACAAGTATTGGTTAGCAGCACATTTTGCCATGCCTACAGCAACAAGGAAAGCAATGGAAAAAAGATCAAAATATGAAACACTATATATTTACCACGTTGTTCCTTATTGTTTTAAGTCAAGTAGTTGAAGCACAAAATAAAGATCCAGAGACATTAATTGAAGAGTTGAAACTCGAGTTGTTTTCTGAGAATTCATTACAAATTTCAATGGCAGAATATCTTAAAGATTCAAATTATGGAATTGAAATAGATACTTCGTGGCAAATACGTAAGGCTCAACCAAGCAAAAATATTTCAATTGGATTGATTGAACAAATTATGCATGAAAGGAGTGCTCATCTATATGATGAGCTACTAACTGTGTATAAAAAACAAATGAAATTATTCTTAGAGGATTGGTCTCGATTATATGAACAAAAGTATAAGTTGCCTGATAAGGTTGTAGATCAGTTTTCAATTTTGTCAGCTTTTGAAATAGCTCTTCGATCTTTACAAGTTCAAAAAGAAAACAAAAGCGCGGCAGAAATTTTTAATCAATATTATAGCGAATTTTTACTTGCAGAAAAAATATTTCAGAATTCAGCTCATCGTTGTGAGCTTATAAAAGACTTTCCTATTGTATTACAATCTTACAGAGATCTTAATGGTTGCCGTTTATTCTATGGCTCATTAAAATTTAATTACATCGATCCATTTCTTAAAGAATTAAAGCCTTTTTTTATTTCCAAAATGCTTGAATGTGGCTTTTCTACATGTCATTGGAATTCATTAACGAGTAGCTGTAAGTTTTATACTAACAATGAGAGACGTTATTATGAATTTGAAAGCGAAGAAATAGTAGACTTTTTAATTAATAATTATTCTGATTTAAGAAATTGTAAAAGACATACGATAGCTTTTAGATATGCTAGTCATCAACAAAGTATTAAGCTAATGAGTTTTTTGGCTGGAAATTTAGTTAGTGAATTATCAGAATTTCAGTATCCATTTACACGAGATTTGTTGAACGGTGAAAATAACTTTAACCTCGAAGTAATTATTGATTATATTTTAAATTACCCTACAGATGATTTTGAGGATTTCGAAATTTTATTGAATGAACTACCTTCAGAAAGAACAATTGAAATCTTAAAAAGAAAAGACAGCAATAACAGAAAAGCAAAAAAAATATTAAAATATTTTCAATCTAAATAATCCTTAAATTTTCGGAATTTCAGGGCTCATTTTTAACAAAGTTGACAGCTTGTAAAATAGCAAATTAAAATTATTGGAAAGGATTTTTACTATAGGTGGAGGCATATCCTTTAGTAATTTAAATAACTTTTTTTCTTTGTATTCAGTCGTTCTACCTGAATGTAGGTTTTTTAACGGCATGAAAATGTCCAGTTTTTTAATTAATAAACTGGACAAATAGTTCCTTTTTAGACTAGATTATGGACTAATCTTTTACAAGACATCCTCAAGTTGAATGTAAATTGAAATGAATTCCACCAATCACTCTAAGGCAACAACCTACCAGCCTCCTCTTCAGTTGGCACTCGGCAAACTTCCTTCTTACCAAACCATTGGTATCTGTTTTTAGACACGATGCTGTACACCCAATTTCTTATGAATGGAGGAAATAGCAATAAAACATTGGCTGCCTTGTAAATCCCTCCTAGGTAAGCAAAAGAGCGAAGGGAAGCGCTGGACTGAAAATAGAGTTTATCGCCAACTTTTAAGATGATGGTGTCGATGGTTTTGAGATGTTCTTCACTGAGATATGCTTTGGCGGTATCTCCTTGGAGGGAAGCATATTGTAATACTTGTAAGCGATCTCTTTTAAGCATGAAGTTTATCCAATGACTGCAGAGGGTGCAATGCCCATCAAAAAATACAATTGGTTTGTCTGCTTTTTTATGCTCCATAATAAGTACTTATCAAAACTAACCATTCTGGGGCTGATTTGTGATTTGTTTTGAGTAAAATACAGGGTTACTTTATTGAAAAAACTTTTTGTCTACACTCGAAAAGTTTCGAGTTATCTCATTGTTTTTGTCAAGTAGTTTACATTTCTGATGGTAGATTCTTAACGAAAATGTTTGTTATTTCTTTTAGTAAAAATTAACCTTTTGGAGTATCAAAAAAATCAAGGATGTAACTACCTGACTAATAGTGTTATAGCTTGTTTTTTGTGAGCAGGATATACCCAACATGATGCTATTTGTTTGATCGGACAATTTAATTCGATCCAATTGGAATATATTTACGTCACAATACCGAGCATGGCATTCATTGCTTTGCTGATAATTTCCCACCCAACTAAAGAGTGTTATATCTTGACCCAAGTCGAGAAATAATATTTAATTTAAAATTACCATACTTAAATTATGAGAAACATGTTTATGTGCGCCTTGATGTTTTTATTCATGGCAAGTGAAGGAGTGAGTCAATCAAAAACGGTTGAAACCATCAACTTTAGAAGTTATGATGATGAAAATCAGTTGATTGATAATGTTACCTATGAAGGTGATGAAGCGAGTCAACTTGATATCCTTGCTTTGATCAAGGAAAACCAGGATCAAGAAAGGATTACGGTGAGAGGATTGTTTTATAATGACCTTGAAGTAACTCGAGTTAAGTTTGATAGCAGAGATGCGGAAGATTTTCACTACGCTGAAAATTTTTGCAAGACGACTGATTTTAATTTGAAACCATACCTTGGGGTTGCAGCATATTCAACCGATGACCTAAGTGGAGTGACGGTTGAGCGTGTTGTATCAACAAGTCCAGCTGGACAAGCGGGGATTTTACAGACAGATGTTATTCTTAATTTCAACTACATTCCAGTAAGCTCATTTTGTGAGTTGAAAATGGAAGTAGAAGGATCAGAAGTTGGTCAAGAAATTCCAGTGGATATTATTAGAAACGGAAGACCTTATACGATCAATGTCGTGTTAGGAGGTCAAGTGAACAATACAGTAAGTTACAAGGCTTGTGATGAAGTAAGCCCAGAAGTACTTATTGAAAATGAAAATACTGAGTTGGTATTTTCAGAGTTAAATGTATTCCCAAATCCAACAGCTGATTTTGTGAATCTTAAGTTTTTGTCAAGTTCTGTTGAGCCAATGAAGTTTTATGTGATGAACTTTAATGGAGCAATCATCCATCAGGAAAATGTAAATGTAGAAGGTGGAGTAGTAAAGCTTTCTTATGCTTTCGCAAATGAAGCTGATGGTACTTACTTATTTGTCATCAAACAAGGTGATGAGTTATTTGAAAAGAAAGTGATTTATACGAAGTAGATCTGTACGCTATTATAAGATTGGAATTAAATTTCAGTTTTAAAGCAAAGACAGCAAGTTTTCTTGCTGTCTTTTTTTTGTTGTGCGCCTGGCATGTTCATATTCATTCTCAAGACAGTCTTCAGTGATAATAAAAGTTTCACAAAAATTTGTTTCTGGTGGACAGCCTTCATTAATAGCACAGACTTCATAAGTGCCTGGGGCATCTGGGTAAAAATCAAATGCAACATCAGTTATCTGAAATTCATCATTTATATACCAGTCAAGAGGTTCTTGCTCAATGCTAAAAAGGTTGTATCCTGAACAAGATTGTTGTCCTAAGTTAATATTTACATTACAATCTTGACAAAGAGCTAAATTTGAAACTAACAAAGAGCTGAAAAAGAAAAGTAATTTTATTGAATCCATTGACTTTAGATTTAAAATATTTGAGGTAGGTAATAGTAAATTTATGCTTACTATTTAAATTAGAAATATTATCCAACATATTCGTAATTCGTTGCATCGTTGTACTTCATTTTTTATAAATTCTCTATTGGCTATAACGTAGGTAAGTAATGAACTTGTGGAATTATAAGGTTTGGTTAAGAGATTTCTTAAAAACATCAAATCTGCGAAAAGGCAAAAATAAAGTAGGGTTTTCGTAGGGTTTTCGAGTAGCCGGGTAGGGCGTACATATAATTTTAATTTTAATATGTCATTAACTTTGAAGTATAGAATTACTAATCAACTTCTCAAGTGTCATATTTACTGTCGGATAGATTCGTCTATTCAGCGGACTATATGCTGTAAAGACAACGAGTGAGTACAAATTTTTTCAATCATGAATGTTATAGTTCTTTCAGACAGTAACAGTATCCGGCAGGCATGTGAAGCCAAGTTTCTCCGGAAGGGTTTTTGCAATTTTCATATCACCACATCAATGAGAAATCTTGAAACTTGGGTGGAACTAAAGAAGATCGATAAATTATATATTGGTCTATCTGAAATTGATCTTGCAACCATTGAACATTGCTTTCAAGTGGTAAAGCAAGGAACTCAAATTGTTATACTCGATGCATACGATAAACTTAAAAATATCTATCAAAATCATAGAGTATCTCAAATCGAATGGGATAGGGACATCGAAAAAGTTGGGAATGAACCTAGTCAACCAAAAGTAAGAAATGGCAGTATTCTTGTAAAGGTAAATTCAAATTATACTCGGGTTAAATTCGATGAAATAGAATATATTTCTTCTGAAGGAAAATTTGTTAAAATCGCATTGAAAGATAAATTACTTACGACCAGATCACAATTGAAAAATGTTGCCAAGATTTTACCCGAAAATTTCTTAATGGTTCATCGATCTTATCTTCTGAATATTGATAAAGTAGATAGTATTAATGTCAATGATATGGAAGTGGTCATGGAAAGTTATAAAATTCCATTTAGCAGAAAACACAAACAGGACCTATTAGGTAATTTCCAACTCAGTGCCTAGGAAAGACCTACATTGGTGGCCTAAAAGTGAAGTTCAATATTGGATTAAAGCTTTTATGGTCATCATAGGATACCTTGACAATAACTTGAAATAGAATCGTTTCGACTATATTAATGCCGAGATCAACAAGTATGTAGACAACCTTATTTGCATGTCGTTTTTCTAAAAGCCATTTAACAGTAGACGAAATCATTTTGTAAAAGCCGCACTGAAAGGGCGGCTTTTATTTTTTTATTGATAAGTAGTTTTGTGACAAACAATTTTTTTCATAATGACTTAATGTATCATTTAGAATGAAGTATTTAGGATTGAGCCATCTGTATGGAATGTCGGTCCATTTGGTTATAAACATCTTTTTTCTTTTCTTCTTCAACACAGTAGTCATTTCTTTGTCTGAGTTGGTAAATAAGATAGATCTAGTCTCACCGGTCTCAATGGTGGATAATAGCCAAAATTCATACGCACTTCCCCAATGTTCAAGAATAATATTCATTGGAAGATCATCCTTTACTGAGATGATTTTTTGGTTTTCACAAGTTGATGTTTTTTCGAGAAATCCTCTATACCAATTGAGCCTTTCGGTAAACATTGAATGTGCTTTCTGAATACGAAAAAGAGAAAGGATTGTAATGGAGATCAACAATGTCATCGACCATCTACCTTTGAATTCAAATAAAACTTCTGATACTATCGGTAGGATGACAAAAATTGATAAAATTAAATACTGACTTTCTATATAAAATTGTGGTTTTGCTCCAATCTGTGCAACATTGACAATAAAACTGTATCCGATAAAAAAACCTGAAAATAGAAGCAGTTTTAAAATTTGCCTTGAGCGAAAAAAATGAATAAACAATGCAAGTGCACCTGTGCTTAAAAATATATAGTCTCTCATTAATAGAGAAAAGAAATCTCCAAACATTGTCATGTCAAATTCAATGAAGAATTTCTTTAGATTACCCAATCCTCCCATCGCTGTGTTGTCATAAGGATTTGGTAAAACCTTATTCTTGAATAAGTAAATAGACAAGCTTAAAAAGAGTTGAATCGATAAAAATTTTATTTTTTTCTTCTGATAAAGTTTATAATATAGAAGCCCAAAGACAACACCAAAAATGAGCAAAGGATGTCCAAATACAACTGTAACCAAACTGGCAAACGCAAGAAAATGAAACAAGGCTCTATGAGATTGGGTATTGATGATTTTATCTATCAAGGCCAAGTAGATAAATAAAAAACCTCCTCCTTGTATCAATTCGGAAGGAATCCAATAGAAGCTCATCGTGACCATGAGAATATTAAACAACATCAAGCCTAAGGCAAGCTTCGGATTTTTCAGGACTTTTATAAGGATCAAAAAAAGAAGGTAGTAATAAATAACAAATCCAGATGAATGAATGATGGCCACCCACTTGAGTGGAAGCCCTAATTGAGATGCAGCAAGTCCAAATGATTGTGTGAACAAACTAACAAACCGATGTGCCTGAACGGCCCAATCGCCCTCGAGAATGATCTTGAATAATATGTAGGCAACATCGGTAAAGATGACCCTTTCTTTATAGTAATAGATGGCGAGAATTAGTAATGCTCCATAGGTTAGGCTACCTAAAAGCAGGATGTGCTTTCTAGTCAAAGTTGGTAATTTTGTTGGTTGATGTTGTAGCGGCTGTTTTGGAGACGCTATGCAATTAGAACTTTACTTTTGTGTTGTCATTGCTTTGGAACTTGCATTTTATCTGAATTTCAAGGGTATTGTGTAGCTTCTTTGACTTGGGGTAAAAATCTAAATGTTCATTACGACTTGAGAGAGAAAATATATAATATATTTACAAGGCTGAATCACTAAATCAAACGCATGAATATTCAGGATTTACTACTAGATTATAATTTGGAATTATTGGATTTGAATAATTTCATCATAAATGCCTTGCTTGCAGCTCTTTTGGCTTGGATCCTGTCTGCATATTATCGTCGATACGGACAATCCGTGAGCAATCGTTCGCACTTTGCCGGCAATTTCATGTTGCTCGCTTTAAGTACCATGCTCATCATCTATATTGTAAAGTCTAGTATTGCACTCTCTTTGGGATTGGTGGGAGCCTTGTCCATCGTAAGATTCAGAGCCGCAATCAAAGAGCCGGAAGAATTGACCTTTTTATTTTTGGTGATCGGTATTGGATTGGGAATGGGAGCAAATCAAACTGCCATTACACTCATCGCTTTTGTTTTGATCCTTTCTCTGCTTTACATTCAAGCAAGATATCGAAGGTCGAAAGCTTTTGATCTTGACAATCAGATGGTGTTGAATGTTTCCTCCGATGTACTATCCGAAAAGCAAATCAATGATATTTTGAAAGCTCAGTTTAACAATATCGAACTAAGAAGAATGAGTCAAAATAATGGAAAGTTGTATATGAGCTATGTTATTGCTGCTGAAAATTTTGATCAATTGAGTGAAGTGAAGTCTTCAATTCTTTCGCTTGACGCAAATGGAGAATTTTCATTTGTGGACAATAAGAATATGATCGGTTGAGAAATGTAATCTCCATATCCCTTTTCCTCTCGTTTAGCTTCATAAACATTTGCCAGACCGCAGGTCAGAGCGGAAGACTAGAAAGTGAATACAAGCTGGACATCCCTCAATCAGATGTGGATGCATTATGGGCATTGATACAATCGACCTATGCCAAAGAAGCAATTAATCTTAACGGCTTGACCTTACAAGGCGAGGTATCTGTCGAAGATTTTTTTGATACCTACTTTGATCTTGAAGATGGAAGGTTTGCCGAGATGGAAATTGGTTTGAGATATAGAAAGCGCTTTAAAGATGGGGTGTTGTTGAAGAAGTTGATCCAACTGAAAACACCTTATTCAGAAGATAAGGTCGTGCGTAATGAAATTAAATTTGAAGTGGATGATGACAAGGACATCACTGATCTGACGGTCAGGCATCCTTTTCTCAAACACATCGATGGATCTGAAATGGATCGCTTAAGTTATGAATTGGCCGCTTTTAAAATACGCCCTGAAGAGATCCAGGAATCGTTGAAGTTGAAACAAACCAGAAAACGAGTTTATATAAAAGATGAGTTGGGAGAAAGTGTTGCGACCATTACTTTGGATGAAGTGAACAATAGTTCGTTCCCGTATCAAGAATATGCTGAACTCGAACTTGAATTGAACGAGGTCCGGTACACGCTAGCAGATGATACTGAGAAGGAAAGAATGACTGCATTGAACAATGAGATTAAAACACAATTACTGACTACCTTCCCAAATCTAAAGGTGGATCAGCGATCAAAGTATCGAAAGATGAAAATGATGATTGATGAAAGTCGTCTTTCATTTGTAGGAGAAAACATGAGTTGGGTGTTTCTAAGTGGCATTGTTTTTATCGCGTTTTCTTTATTTGTAAAGGACAATATTCTGTGAGAGTAAAAAGTACACATACCGGGAAGACCAAAGAACTGAACCTCATCGTTTTGTTGAGTCTGGGCATGTTGTTGCTCTTTGTATTCTCTGTTTTTGTCAAGCACAAAAAACCAAGTGCAGAAGAAACGATAGTAGTATCCAGCGTAGCTCCTCAAACCGCCGATTTTAAGAGAACCCAACTGGAATTGTCCATCAATAAAGAAGGCTATAACAAGATTTCTCAAAAGAGAAATGAAGCTTTAAAACTAGGGCTATTGTTTTCTTCAAAAGACGACTTTGTAGATGCTGATATTAAAATTGATGGGGAGGAATATGCTTGCAAAGTAAGATTGAAAGGAGATTTGCTAGATCATCTCCATGGCAAGACTTGGTCCTTTAGAATAATATTGAAGGATGGAAAAGAGTGGAGAGGAATGAAGACTTTTTCAATCCACAACAGTAAAGCAAGATCACATACCGCTGAATGGTTGATGCACGAGCTTTTTAGGCAAGAAGGGATTATCGTTCCGGACTATGATTTTATAGATGTAAAAGTCAATGGAGTAAGTCGAGGAATTTATGCTTATGAGCATCACTTTGAGAATCAAATGCTGAAAAGAAACCAGCGTGAGATTGGACCGATTCTAAAACACAACGATGACGCATACTGGGACAATGTACAGGCTGATCTCAAGCCCTTCCCTTGGATTGAAGCATCATCGATTGATGTTTTCAATGATAGCAATATCAGTAATCCTGCTTTTGGAGAAATGGCCAAGCGTTCTATCGGTATGTTGAATGATTTTCTCGAAGAAAAAAAGTCTGTTGCAGAGGTTTTTGATCTTGACTTGATGGCCAAATATTTTGCACTGCTGGATTTGAGTCATGCTTGGCATGCGCAGCAATTTACCAATATCCGTTTTTACCACAATCCTACTACCGGAAAGTTAGAGCCGATTGCTTACGATTGTTTTGGTGATCATCTTCCAGCCGTTAATAAAGATTGGGAGGCACTAGGAGAGGGATTCAACAGTGGCATGACCAAGAAACAAGTGTACGAACGTGCCAATGTATATCGCTACCATTTATTGCAGGATGAAGGATTCTTTACATTGTACATGAAATATTTACAGCAATTCACCAATCCTTCCTATCTGAATGACTTTAAAAAGAAAATGTCTTCATCAATAGATGCTCGTGCAACATTTATTAAGTCGGATGAGAAGTACAAAGACTTTAATCCAAACTTTGATAAGCTATTTTCCAAAGCAGTATTTACAAACAAAAAAATATTGCCAAAAAGTAACCTTTCTCTGAAAGCTTATCGGGTCAATGATTCCAGACAAGAAATAGCATTGCAATCATTTCATTACTTTCCGATGGAAGTATTGGGTTTTGGTTCAGAAGTGACTATGACTGAGACTTTGGATAAGCCAATGTTTCTGGAAGCCTATAATCCGAAGATTCCAATGCAGTCTTACAAAGTAAAAGCCTTACAGCCTATCGAATACATATATTATAGAACACTCGGAACGCCAGAGGTTTTCAAATTAAAATTACCAAAGACCAATATTCCTGAGTTGGAATTAGCAACAGCCAAACCTAATATGGCTTCTTTACTTTCATTGCCATTCGTAAAACAAGCTGGGAATCAAATCACCATTGGTTCAGGTGTGCATACCTTGGACAGTGATTATGTAATAGCTGAAGGATACGAGGTGCAAATCAGTGCTGGCACAATTTTGAATTTTGTTGGAGGGGCTAGTTTGTGTTCTTATTCGCCGATTAAGGCGTTGGGGAGCAAGGAGCAACCGATTGTTTTCAAAGCCAATGGGGAGCAAGGAACGGGAATCTTACTATCTAACATCAAGGAACCATCTAGATTTGAGTACTGCCAATTCTTGAATTTTGAAGAATATAAGCATCTAAATATATTGACCCAAGCTGGAGTCTCTGTGTACAAATCTGAGGTGGACTTTAATCATTGTAGCTTTTCAGGGTTCAATTCAAAAGAATCATTGAATGTTAGAAATGCAATAGTGAAACTGCGCAATAGCAACATGATCAATTCGAGAGGTACTGCCATAAAATCCAGTTACTCCAATCTAAACATCAATCAGGTAGAGCTTGCAAGCATGGGAAGGAATGGAATTCATTTGGTTGCTGGGAATTGTGAGGCCAACAATCTTGTGGTCAGAGATGCCTTGAACAAGGCACTCAACTTTACGGAGAATACCAAGGTGTACATGAACAAGGTGGATGTGTATAATTGTTTCCAAAGCTTTTATGCCAACGACCACTCGAAAGTAACCATGGTGAGATTTTGGAACCAGGATATAAAAAATGGAATTGAAGTGAGGTCAAATCATGAACCTCATACCAAAGTCGAATTTTCACAATTTAATCATAAGGATGTCGAGACATTATTTTTAATCAAGCAAGGCCTTTCGGTCATGGTCAATGGAAAAAAGGAAAAAGGCTAGGGATGAGGTACGAGCGTAAATACCGAATTGAAAGCAGCAATCTTGATCGAGTAAAGCAAGAAGTTCTTGCCAATCCATCTGGTTTCTTTAAAAGCTATCCGGATAGAAAGGTGAACAGTATCTATTATGATGACATCAATTATACTTCTTACAATGACAATCTGCTAGGAGTAGGAGAGCGTGTGAAGTATCGAGTAAGGTGGTATGGAGAAGATTTTGAATCAGTGGCAAAACCAGTGCTAGAAAAAAAGATAAAGAAAAATGTGCTGGGAACGAAGGAGTACTTTTCTTTAAAGGACTTCATATTACTTAATGGTGCTCCAGATGTCAATGCAGAAATGGCACAGGTTACCAATCAATTGTTTCCGCATATCATCGTGAGTTATCGGCGTAGTTATTATGAGTCAATGGACCGTTTGCTCCGAGCAACGATTGATCACGATCTGAAATACCATCATTTACAAGATGGCAAGTTGTCAAATGAAGTCAATATCGACAACGCCATCATTCTTGAGATCAAATACGATCAGGGAAACGAAGATATAGCTGCAGACTGTGTGCAGGCATTGCCATATAGAATGACAAAGAATTCTAAGTATGTGAGTGGTATGCGTTGGTGGTTGAGATAAACTTAACAACCAATGCTAAATAACCAATGATTAGTTGCTGCTGTGGTCTTGTCCATCAAAAAGACATACAACCAAGATCTGATTGCTCGTTTCTTTCTGGTATCCAAACTTATCTGTGATAACTAGTTTCACATCAAATACACCATGGTGGTCATATGCGTACTCTGGATTTGCTTCAGTAGAAGTATCTCCATTTCCAAAATCCCATAGGTATGAAACAGCATTTTTAGAGTTGTTGGTCAAAAGAAGTGCGTCTTCTTCATACACTTGACCATAGTCATTGTCAATCGAAAATTCTACCTGTCCTTCTTGTAAAGTAAGATCTACTTCATTGGTAATTTCAATAGTGGTTGGCTCAATTTCTTGCTTTGAACAAGATGAAAAAATGATCATTGAACTGATCGCTATAAAAAAGAAGAATTTTGTCATGATTTTAAATCTTTAAGTTTGGACTAAAGCTAAGAAATATTCTAGGAATATCAAAACACCGGATGGTGGTAAAAGCAGCTAAAAAATGCTCTTTTCGATGTTTAGTGCACATTTTTGTCGTTTTGAAGTGCTCAAAAACTCAAATCGATAGACATTCCCAATGAGTCAATCAAAAATGCTAGGCAGTAAGATTAAGTCAAATCTGTATTAGAAGTCAGATTTTGCGATTTGCAGAATCTAGAAAAAGTGGATAAGTACCGTATAATTATTTCCTCCGTATCCCGCAGTCTATAGAGTGATATCTAGTGTATGTGGAGTTTATTATTGACCCATATTCACAGTTAAGTTACCTCCCAAAGCTTTAATTACTTTATGAATTGTTTCAAACTGAGGTTTTGAACCTTTTGATAATGCTTTATAAAGACTTGGTCTGCTCATCCCTGTTTGATTTGCTATGTTTGTCATTCCCTTAGCCTTTGCTATATTTCCAATTGCACTAATTAGGTCTTCAGTGTTTCCCTCTTCTAATGCATTATTTAAGAATTCTTCAATCATTATCTCATTCTCCAAGTATTCTGCAACTTCAAATTTTGATACTTTAATTTTAGACATAATATTATTATCTTGATTTATAATCTTTCAGAATTTTACGTGCTCTTTTTATGTCCTTTGATTGGCTTGTTTTTATTCCACCGTTAATAAGAAGCACTATTGTATTCCCCTGTTTTGACAAGTAAACTCTGTATCCTTTAGCGTAGTGAATTCTAAGTTCTCTTATTTCTCCACCAATTGATTCGCAATCACCAAAATTGCCTTGCTCTTGGATTCGTTGAATTCGAAGTTTAGTTGCGGCTATTTTGTCTCTTAGTTTCCTTAACCATTTATCAAATTCATCTGTTTTGAGTATTTCGTACACATTACAAATGTATTCATTCGGATACACTTTGTCAAGCGATTTTACAGAAATTTTTACCTACCAGTTTTGTGTACTGAAATTGATTTGATAGGCTTTTGGGTTTGTTTAAATTCCTAACAACTTTTTAGTAAACACCCTAACTTTTACAATTTCCCAATCTCCTCCTCAATCAGCTTTTCCATCTTCTTGATCTCCTCAGGATAATATCCCATCAATTGAAAAATGATTTCTCCTTTGCTATTTAACACCACATTTCTTGGAATAGATTTTTCTGCAAAATTTAAATAAACAGATTTATCTAGATCTGAGACAAAGGTGAAAGCATAGTCGTTGTTTTTTCGAAATTTCTCAATCTTTTCCTTGTCTTCTCCTCTGGCAAACGCCACTACTTGGAACAATGATTCATCCTGCTTGGATGCAAACTTGTCGAGTTCTGGAAATTCTCGGATACAAGGTCCGCACCAAGTAGCCCAGAAATTGAGCAATACGATCTTTCCCTCAAGGTCCTTGTTACTGATCCTCTCTCCATCGATCGTTTCTACATCAAATGCAGGAACTTGTTCGCCAACCTCGGTTAAGAAATTCTGCGCCTTTATGTCTTGTGCAAATAAGAATGTGCTTGAGAAAAGGAATAACAAAAGACTTAAATGTTTCATGCGTAATTTTTTAAATAAAATTTGAATGCTCAATGTAAAGTACTAAAACTATTCATCTATATCCTCCACGATGTTCTTAACACGACCCACTTCGCCAGTGTCAAGCATCACCTTAATGCCGTGTGGATGGTTGCTGCTTTTTGTCAATATTCTTTTGATGATGCCGTCGGTAAGATCACCTGAGCGCTGGTCCTGCTTCATGACTATTTCTACAAATTGGCCGATTCTTATATCGGATCGTTTTCTACCATCTAAATCCATTGCTTGATTTCTTTACCAGTTAGTATCTACGTTTAGCGAATCTAAGAATTTCTTGGTTTTTGATGGTTCGCTTATCATCAACGTTTCAAAGATAGCAGGCATTGGGATCAATCTTTCTATTATTCCTTCTTTTTGAAGCGCATAGTTGAAAATGGCTGTTAAAGTATTGTTTGCATATTCCAATCCTTTAATGCTGGAGACATCAAAGCCATAGCTTGCACCATTGTTTCCTTGAATCAGTAGATATGATTTGCTTCCAAGCACCAAATATTCAACATTTTTCAGGTGCTTTTTTAAATGATGGAAGTATAGCTTGGCGTTCATTTGAACTGGAGAAACTTTTTCAGACAACTCTTCAATCAAAGGGAAAGCGATGTTCGAGTATTGAATAATTTTGGTGATGGGGTAGTCGTCGCCATAGCTCTCATGATCGCCATTCAAAAACAATCTATTCATAGGGCTTATGTCAAACGATTGAATTCCCGCTTCTTTCGCTTGTGATATTATTTCATCCATCCCAACTAGATCTTTGCTTGTGAAAATCGAGAGGCAGTCATTGGAGTCAACATCGATCAATGCTTTGAGTTGCTCTTTTTTGTTTGGATCAACATTGTTATAGATGTAAGACAAAGTATTCAAGCAATAGAAAGGTTCAAAATATAATATTGTATCTATTGAAGAGATGTGCAGATCTGTGGCTTGAAACGACCTTTTGTTTTCCTTTAGGAAGCTCGCAATTTCACGGTTGTTTTGAATGGCATAATCATCAATGTTTTCATGTGCATACCTAAGTAGTAATGCATTCATCAAATTGTATTTCCCAAATTCTCCATATCTGAATTGATCATCATCTAACTTCTTGACTCTTTCTATGATTTTCTTGATATGGCTTTTGTCTTCATAAAATTGGTTGGACTCGATAAGTAGATTGGTCTCCAGAGCATACTGGTCTTGATTGGTGCTATTGACCAAATCTACAAGTCTCTGTTTGTCATGGAGGCTAGCGATACAAGTCTTGCTAAGATGGTATTGATTGATGCTCGCATAATGCTTGGGATATACCTTCTCCAATATTTCAAAAAATTGTGCTTCACTGATAAGACCAAGTTCTTTAGCTGCAAAGAATTCATCATGGTTGAAACGCTGATCTTTAGTTTCAAAATCCTTTTGGGTATAGATGGGTTTTTCCCCATGTAAAGCAATTTCCTTGATTTGCGTTTCGTCGATGACCAGTTGGAATACTTTGCTAAAAGCCACTGAGTCAAATCGAATGTTAATTGGATTTTGTTCTTGGGTACGTTGCTGTTCTTGTTTTGTGCTTTCTACTTGGTTGGGACTGTGATCTGATGATTTTTTGTGTTTGAGATATCCTGTAACAGCCATCGTAATCATGATGAAATTGAATATGGCAAAGAGGAGTACTTCAGGATTTTTCATAGTTGTTCTGTTGATCATAAAGTTAGGTATTAAGCACATGCAATTTTATCTAAAACAAAAGCGGTATCACAAATACCATAAAGAGGCAAATGACAGCGATTGCAATGAGGTTCAACAATGCACCTGCCTTCGCCATCTCTGCCACCTTAATATATCCGCTCGCGAATACTATAGCATTGGGTGGGGTAGCCATAGGCAACATGAAAGCACAACTTGATGCCATCGTAATAGGAATCAATAAGTGCAATATTTCTGTGTCAAAACCAATGGCAATTCCTGCAATCACTGGAGCAAATATGGCAACCAATGCTACGTTGCTCATCAATTCGGTCATGAATAAAAGAATGGCAATCAGTGCCAGCGAAATCCCAAATATCGGTAGTGCATCATTACTAGCCACCTGCTCTCCAATATAGTCAATGACTCCTGCCGCTGATAATCCACTCGCCAAAGCCAAACCTCCGCCAAAAAGTATCAAGATTCCCCAGGGCAATTTAACAGTATCTTTCCACTCTAAAATAAATTCTCCTTTGTTAAAGCTAAACGGGATTGCAAACAATGAAAAGGCAGCAAGCAAACTGATTCCTGCGTCACTCAGCGTAATAAATGGCACCCAGTCATTGATGTATTGTCTAAAAATCCAAGAAAGCATGGTAATAATAAAAATAATCATCACCCTCTTTTCAGTTCCTGCCAACTTGCCAAGCTTTTTCAATTCCGTTTCAATAATTTGCTTGGAATCGTTTTTAGCTCCCAAGTGATTGGGGTATACGATTTTTACCAATACCATATAAATGACAAAGATCATGATGGCACTAAATGGAACTCCCATCAACATCCAATTCAGAAAAGAAATATCTGTTCCATATTGCTGCTCCACAAATCCAACCATCACTGTATTGGGCGGCGTGCCGATGATGGTCGCGATTCCACCAACATTGGCTGAGAATGCAATTCCTAGCATCAGTGCCAAGGCAAAGTTTTTGTCCTGTTTGGTAAATCCATCTTCGTCGTTGATCAATAGATCGATAACGGAAAGTGCAATCGGAAGCATTACAACCGTAGTAGCTGTATTGCTTATCCACATGCTCAGAGCAGCTGTTGCTAGCATAAAGCCGAGAATCACTTTGTCAGGTGTTGTGCCTGTTAGCTTCACAATATTCAATGCGATCCTTCTGTGAAGATTTACTTTTTCTAGTGCGAGTGCCATCACAAATCCACCAAAAAACAAAAATACGATGGGGCTGCCATAGTTGGCAGATACCGTTTTCATATCTGCAATTCCTAGCAAGGGGAAAAAGGCAAGTGGAATCAACGCAGTGACAGAGATGGATACGGCTTCAGTTACCCACCAACACACCATCCACGCAGCGATAGCTATGACTTTGTCCGCCTCCTCATTCAACAATTCAAATGGAAGATTGTAAATGAGTAAAAACAAGACTGGTCCTAATACTAAACCGATTTTCTTTACCAAGGATAAAAGTTTAATACAAGATAATCGATATTGTGCAAATAAAAAATGAGCGATGACTTTTCAGTCACCGCTCATTTTAATTCTACATAGCTTTTCAATTACTTATGCATACCAAAATAAGCATGTTCAAAGTCATGAATTGATTTTCTTAAATTCTCAACATACGTTAAGTCCGTTGTTTGTTTTGCTTTCATCGCCATCACCAAAATAGTGTGCAAGTTTTTCAATTTGTTCCCGTATACCGCAGCTTCTTTTCCACCTGCTTCTGGAGACAATGTCTTGATTCTTTGATGTAAAAAGTACTGACTGATGATGTCTTGGATTTCTTCAGCATGATGCTCCTTATTCATCACCCATCTTACCATTTGGTTGTAGTTCATATCAGCTCTTCCGCTTTCCATTTCATTGATCATATTCATCCCTTTTTCAATCGTTGCTACATGTTCGTACAACAAAGAGATTCTCAATGAATCGCCATAAATTCCACATGGAACTTCGCAATGGTCATCAACTTCTTCATCAAGGCTGGCAATCATTTTTTGAAGTTGTGTAATCTTATTTTCTGAAGGTTGGTCTTGGCTATATTGAGCATGAGCAGTAAAACCCATGATCATAAATGCCAATGCTACTATTATTGTCTTTTTCATATCAATTTTTATTTGTGGTAAAACTAAGTATTTGTTGGAAATTGCTGTTATTAAATCCTCTAATTTTCACGGATATATTATCACAAAATCAGCATTGCAAGCCTCATTTTTCATAATTTATCTCCATTTTGAATTTTTTTGGCTTTCTTGCTGTTATAGCCTTTGAATAAAATTGATTGTAATGCTCGACGGAATTATTCTAGGAATCAAAAGTTTTTTTAAATCATTTGGTGCCATATCCAATTATGGACTTTGGCGATACGTTTTTGCTAGTGGTCTTTTAAGCGGTCTTGTTGGCTTTGGGATTTTTAAATTGATTTGGAATCAATCGGATCGATTGGGTGATTGGGTGTCTTCATTTTATACGTGGGAACGTGGTAGCGAATTTATCGCCACGGCCTCTGATTGGGCCATTTGGGTTATTCTATTGGTGGTCTCCATCATTGCTTTCAAATACATTATGTTGATCATCAGCGCACCGATTATGAGTATGGTATCTGAGAAAATTGAGATACATGGTAGTGGACAGAAACCATCAGCTTTTTCCATCGGTCATACCATCAGCAGTTTGGTCCGTGGCGTCAGAATCGCTTTAAGAAATATCACTCGCGAACTTCTCCTCACTGGAGTACTTTTATTGCTCGGATTGATTCCAGTAGTTGGTCTCGTGTCTGCCGCCTTAATCTTTTTTGTGCAAGCTTATTATGCTGGTTTTGGCAATTGTGATTATTATATGGAGCGCCATTTTAATGTGCGAGAAAGTGTCAAGTTTATGAGGCGTAATCGAGGTTTTGCTTTCGCAAATGGAGCCATATTTTTAGGGCTACTAGCCATCCCTGTTATAGGATTTATATTTGCACCGATACTTTCTGCTATTTCAGCAAGTCTTGCGGTCGATCCAAAGATCAATCCTAGAGTATGATCAACTTCTTAATGAAGCTTGTTTTCTTATCCTGGATTAAAACGAAATAAATTCCTTTTTGAAACTGCGTTGTGTTCAGGCTAATAAGATTTTCTTCTTTCTGTATTTCTATATTCATTTCCTGACCATGGATGTTTATAAGTCTTAACTCTTGGTTGGTAATACCATCTCCAGAAATAAAAACTGCACCTTCTGCTGGATTGGGGAATAGACTAAATCGATTGTCGAAATTGGTTTCAGAAATGGCATCAAGCATATCGATGGTGATGGTGTCGATGACTGTGCAACCGAATGAATCTGTTATCACAAATGGGTATTCACCAATTGCTAATTGATCGATGATAAAATTATTGGTTGGTGTAATAAGTTCTCCATCAAAAGTCAAACTGTAAGGAGCTGCTCCATTGCTCGGAATAAACTCAACACTTCCCAACTCAGATGTTGTCGCGTTGGTCACGATCGGGTTGGCGAAGATCGGGGCTACTTCTATAATGCCGATGTCATTGGTATTGATTTCACAGCCATTGCTATCCGTTATCGTCGCATTGTAATTACCAGGATTCAAATTGTTGATCTCAGCTCCAGTCATCCCATTGTTCCAGTTGACAGTATAAGGTGAGGTTCCTCCATTGATGGTCAAACTGATCGAACCACCTCCTTGACCAAGGCATGAAAGATTGACTGGGTTTGCAATGAATGTCAATAGATCAGGTTGTGTCAATTCAATCACATCAGCCACACCAATACATCCCAAACCATCAGTCACAGTCAAATCGTAAAAGTCTGCCCCTAGATCAGAAATCGTATTGGTAAAGAAGTTGCCGATCTCTTGTGTGCCACTAGACCAATTGAAGTCCAGTGGCAGCATCCCTTGGCTTGTGCTTGCCGTGATCTGACCATCGTTGTCTTCAAAGCATTCTATTTCTTGAACTAGGGATATGTTGATCTGAAGATCGATATTCTCTTCTAGAATTTCAATATTACTCAAGCTCTTCTTGCATCCAAAATCATCAATCACAGTTACACTATAAATACCTGATTCTAGATTGGCGATGGTGTTGGTATTGGTGATTCCATTGCTCCAGTTGTAATTAAAAGCTCCACTGCCTCCGGTTGCAGTTACCACAATCAATCCATCTTCCCCGGTACGACAAGTTTCATTTTGTAACTGGTCGATATTCAATTGAATTTCATCTGGACTTCCTATTGTGATGTTGTTTAATACTGCAGAGCATCCATTGCTATCATTTACCGTAAGGTCATAATCTCCATTTTCCAATGATTTAATGTCGTCAGTATTATTGCCATTCGACCAAAAATAAGAATAAGGCGGCGTACCTCCGATCGGTGTGGTGAGAATGATACCATCATTTTCTGAAGCACAAAGGTTGGATTCAATGGCATCTACTTTTATATCTAAAAGCTCAGGCGAATTGATGTAAATGGAATCTACTGTCAAGGCACAATCTTGCGCGTCTGTCACTGTGTAACTGTAGTATCCTTCCGGCAAATTTTCAATCGGGTTACCAATAAGACCATTGCTCCAGTTATAAGTATAGGGAGCTAGTCCTCCGGTGGTTGAAATAAACAGCTCTCCATCAGTTTGTCCAACACAGGATGTAGATTTATTTACGATGGTTTGTGATAACAGAACAATATCATGGTCTACAACAATCGGATCCGAAATCACCAAGCAGTTGCTTGCGTCTGTAATCGTAACAATATATTCTCCTGCATCCAAGCCATCAGGATCTTCGTCCAAACTAGCATTGCTCCAACCAAATTGATATGGTGGTGTTCCTCCATCAATCGAGATGTCAATGCTTCCGTCACCTCCATTGAAACAACTTGCATTGGTCACTTCTTCAACCGTAAAAATCAATTCTTTTTCTGCTTCCACAATGATAAAGTTGCTGATCAATACACAACCACCTTGATCTGTAATCGTACATTGATAGACGCCAGGGTCAAGATTGATATTTGGGTTTGCCAATGATTCATCACTCCATAAATATTCGTAAGGAGGAATCCCTCCTTCTATCATGATTTCAATGTCTGCATCTTTGTTGCCATTGCAAGAAGCCGTTATGACTTCTGCTCCTAGGTAATTGAGCGTGTTGCTGTTTTGTTCATCAATCTGTTGGTCACAATTGTCATCAATCAGATTGCAAGGACTTTCATTGATGGATGGATTTATCAGTGGGTTTGAATCGTCGCAGTCATCTCTGTTGTCGACAAAACCTGGCGGCGGAATCATTGCACAATATTGGATGGGTTTGTCACTATCTCCATATCCATCACCATCCACATCTTGGTAATAAATATCAAGTGGCATGGCAATCAAACTAGAATATAGCTTTACCTCATCAATTGCGATGTCTCCAAAATTTCCTTCCGCTGTCTCAGCAATGATCCTAAATATTCCTACTTGACCGTCGTACGCAGACAGATCAATGACTTGCTGCTGCCACAGTCTTCCTTGTTGGCCAGTAATCATCCATAAGTTGGTCCACGTATCACCATTGTCTAGGCTGATGTCAATGCCTAGGCTTCCTACGTCAATTCCAAACATGTAGTAGAAAAACGAAAGGTCGCAAGCATTGTCATTGGCGTTGATGTTTATGCAAGCCGATTCAATCACTGCAGTAAGATTGTCACCACAAGTGGAGGAGGCTGCATCAACATAGATGTAATTTCCATTGCCTTTGATGTCATTGTCTGGCCCAGTAAATGAGGTGGGTGTGCTGTTTGCATTCACCAACCATTCAAGATCATCGTTATCAACGTTATTCCAAAAGTTGTTTTCAAGATCGCATTCATCACTGCAAGACTCATCGCACAATGCTAGATTATCAAAGTTTAAATCTAGACTTGGATTGGCACATTCCGTATGTAAGGTTATTTTACATTCATTGTCAAATGAAACCAATTGACAGATGGTGTTGACAAAAAATTCATAATCCACGTCTTCTTGTAAGTCTGTAATCCTGATGAACTGGTCATTGCAATCGACATAGGTTATCGTAGCCATCGCTGGATCAAATGGGCTTGGCCCGAATATGATTTCAAGTTCCTCGCAAGAAGGACTATTCCATTCAATCTCTACAAAAGTTCCTGCAATTTTAGACACAACAATTTCTCCTGGAGGGTAACAACTTCCTTGGCTGAATATCAGCTCAAACTGTTTTAGGATTCCAATATCGCCTTCTGCTCGATCGCATATTTCAAGTATCCAGTTTCCTGCGCCCTCTGATCCGTCATAAAACATTTCAAGAGGCTGTTCTGGTTGAAAATTTCCCATGATTGGAAAAGCGGCATCCCGTATGAAGTCGCAAGCCCTGTCTGAAAAGCTTAGGCTTTGTTCGCACGGTAAAGTAGGGTCTCCTAAGTTTTGACTATTGATTCCTAGATGTGAAATCAGGTCCACACGCTGACCAGCAGGAGAAACCAATTGCAGTTTTAAATCCGGAGGCCAGTTGTGCTCAATAGATACATTGACACTTTCCAAAAACAGTGTTTGCCCAAGTGCTCCGTCTAGCTCATTTTCAAAATAAAATTGATCCACATCGGGACATTGGTCATCCGATAAGAAAAAGTTTAGATCACAATTGTTGGCCAGATTCAGATTGGTATTGAAATCGAAGGGTCCGTTCCATTCGCTCAATCCTGATGGGCATAGGGCACGTATATACATTTCGTAACTCGTAGCAGGATTCAAGCCAGTAATTTCTGTGCTTGTGCCAGTGATGTCTGTAATGGTGGCATTGCCCGTCTGGGGTTCTCCCTGGACGACGATCTCCATCTCAAAACTCAAGGTATTGCTATTGAAGTCTATCCACTCAGCCTCGATGCTATTCGTGCTGGGGTTGCTTAGATTGGTGACAAGAGGAATCTCACAAGTCTGAAAAGCCCAACCGTTGTATGAGCACATACAAAAGTAGAGTAGAACAAGACTCCTGAGTATATTCATAAAGATTCTCTTTATTTAACAACGAAATTTACCATTTTTCGTGGTACAACGATCGTTTTAATTAGCTGTTTGTCTTCTAACCACTTAACGATATCTTCTTGTGCAAGCGCTGTTTGCTCTATTTCTTCCTTGGATGCATCCGCCGCTACTTGAATCAAAGCTCTTTTCTTGCCATTGATACATACTGGGTAACTAAAGCTATCCTCTACCAAGTGCGTCTTATCAGCTGTAGGAAATTCTTCCAAGTGAATCGATGTTGTATGTCCAAATCTGCTCCACAATTCATCGGTGAGGAAAGGCGCAAATGGTGCCATCAACCTCAATAGCGGTTCTAAAATTTCTTTATTATGAACCTTGTTCTTTTTAAAATCGTTGATAAGAATCATAAAACCACTAACAGCTGTATTCATCGAGAAACTTAAGATGTCTCTTTCTATCTTCTCGATGGTTTTGTTGTATGCTTTCAGTGCATCTTTGCTCGCTGGTTCATCAGATACAAGCCAGTCTCCTTCGTCATTTACGTATAGTGATGTAAATTTCTTCAAGAACTTGGATACTCCTTCGATTCCATTGGTATCCCAAGGCTTGGATTGTTCAATAGGACCTAAGAACATTTCATACATTCTAAAACAATCCGTTCCGTATTGCTCTGTGATCGCATCAGGATTGATTACATTGAACTTAGATTTTGACATCTTTCCAATCTCAGAATGGGTATATATATGCGGTTCTGTCGCATCACCTTTTGGGGTAAACTTACCTTTGTGATAAATGCCATTTCCACATTCAAAAATGGCATTTTCGTAGTCTGGTCTCCATTCAATGAATTTTAAAATACTCTCATTGTTTAAGTGAGATTTTTCCGAACCATATTCTTGAACAAAGTCAACATAGATCGGAATGCGCACGATGTCGTCCATCGTAAGGTTTAATTTTTCTGTCATGTGTGAGCAGATAAATTTTGATTCTCCATCTACTTTTTCTTTCAGCATGTACACAAACTCAATCACGCCTTGGATCATTCCTTGGTTGATCAATTTTTTGAATGGTTCATTGGTAGGAACGATTCCTTTATCGTACAAAAACTTGTGCCAGAAACGAGCATACATTAAGTGCGCCACGGCATGCTCTGATCCTCCTACATATAGATCTACATCTTGCCAGTAATTCACTTTGTCTTGACTGACCAGTTCGTTTTCATTGTTGGGATCCATATATCTCAGGTAGTACCAAGATGATCCGGCAACACCAGGCATTACATCCGTCTCTCTTGTGTATCCATCCTTGTCATTAACCCAAGTATCTATTCTTTCCAAAGGAGATTTTCCTCCTGATGGTTTGAAGTCTTCTGTGTGAGGTAGTGTAAGTGGTAATTCATTCAATGACACTGATTCAGCGATTCCATCCGCATTGTATTTGATTGGGAATGGTTCACCCCAATATCTTTGTCTGCTGAAATTGGCATCTCTCATTTTGTAATTAATCTGAGCTTGTCCAATATTCATTTCAGCAACTTTTGCGGAAGCGGCGGTAATGGCATCTTTCACTTCCATGCCGTTCAGAAAACCTGAGTTCATGACCTTTCCTACCTTGTCTGCTTTCGTAGCACCAGGGTAGTCGCTTTTATCAATGACTTCTACAATCGGCAAGCCAAATTTATTTGCGAAAGCATTGTCTCTATCGTCATCAGATGGCACTGCCATGATCGCACCCGTACCATAATCCTTCAATACATACTCACCAATCCAAATCGGGATTTGTTCATTGGTAAATGGATTGATCGCATAAGAACCAATGAACTTTCCAGTCGATTCTTTTTCCGACATACGTTCGATCTCAGACTTAGATTTCACGTAGTTAATGTATGATTCTACCTCTTCTTTTTGATCGTCTGTTGTCAATTCAGATACCAATTCATGAAGTGGTGCAAGTACCATGTAAGTCGCACCAAAAATGGTGTCAGGTCTTGTCGTAAATATTTCAATTTCTTTATCAGAATCAACCACTTTGAAATGGATGCTTGCTCCTTCCGATCTTCCGATCCAATTTCTTTGGATCGTCTTCAAGGCATCACTCCAGGCAATCTCATCTAAGTCGTTCAGCATTCTTTCTGCGTAAGCAGTAATCCGGAGGTACCACTGCGTCATCGCTTTTTGTGTAACAGGGTAGCCACCTCTTTCTGAAAGACCATCCTTTACTTGGTCATTGGCAAGTACAGTTCCTAGTTGCTCGCACCAATTAACATAACCTACTTTTCTGAAGGCCAATCTGTAGTTCATCAATACTTCAGATTTGTCCGATGCACTCATGGCATTCCACTCTTCAGCCGTAAAAGATTCCTCTTGAGTTGTTGCTGCAGTTACATTTGCATTTCCCCCTGCTTCAAAAATGGCAACCAAGCCAGTGATCTCTTTTGCAACCTGTTCTTTGGTGTCAAAGTAATGATCAAATAGTTGTGTAAAAATCCATTGTGTCCATTTATAGTAAGAAGGATCACTGGTATTCACCTGTCTAGACCAATCAAAAGAAAATCCTAGATTATCAAATTGTTCTCTGTATCTCTTGATATTGGCTGCTGTTGAGTCAGCTGGGTGCACACCCGTCTGAATCGCATATTCTTCTGCTGGCAATCCAAAGGCATCAAATCCCATCGGATGTAAAACATTGAATCCTCGCATTCTTTTATACCGAGAAAAAATATCACTTGCGATATATCCTAGTGGATGACCTACGTGCAATCCTGATCCAGATGGATACGGAAACATATCAAGCACATAGTATTTTGGTTTGTCAGAATTGTCTTCAATTTTGTAGGTGTTGTTGGCAACCCAGAAGTCTTTCCACTTCTTATCAATCTCATTATAGTTTATTCCACTCATCTTACTTCTGTAATTTCCTTTGGTAAAAAATTTGCAAATCTTCGTGTTTTTATTGTGCTTGGTTTTTCATTTCTGAAACTCCATTTTTCTGTCCATCCATTCTCATCACTTTTGGTAATACTGAATGCTTCAGCAACCAAATTATTTCCTTCGCCATCATAAACGGCATACGTACTTTCATTGCCATCTTTGTCAAATCTAAATTCATATTTTCTCACGACCTGGCCATCTGCACTCATGATTTGTCTTCCGATTCGATTGTTGTTTTCATCGTATTGAAACATTTCAATTCTTAGTAATTCGTCGCTTGCCGCATCATAAGAATTGGTCCTCGTTTTATTCCCTTTGTCATCGTACTCAAACATATAATAACTCAACAAAGAATCTCTTTGATCATAAAAATTTGACTTTGAAGGCAAAGCATTTTTACCATCGTAGATGAATCTTTCAAAGGTGGTAAGTTGTCCATCACGGTTGTAATACCAGTGCTCTTGATCCTTCCCTTCAGCATCGGTAACCAAGGTTTCTTTAAAAGTCAAAGCGCCTTTTGTCGCCTCTTGGCCTTTGGTATCCACGGTATAAACTTCAATAACTTCCATCTGCCAGTAATCAGATTTCCCGTCATTATTACAGGAAACCATTAAAAACATTAGACTTAGGGTAAAAAATAGTGACTTGGCCTTCATAAGAAATTTTGACAAAATTAAGTTTTGTTTTGATTTCTAGGCCATCTTTGCGTGGATTATATCAATAAAAACTATTGTTCTTGAAGCCTTAAGATCTCTGCGATTTTGCTTTCTATCCAGTAGTCTTTTCCTCTTTCATAGAATCCGACGTGCCCTCCATACTTAGGCGCATGCAAGAATATCTTGTCTGATTTTTCCGCTTGCGCAAATGGGAAACAACTCTTTGGAAGAAATGGGTCGTCTTTCGCAGACACAATGTGTGCAGGAATTTGTATATCAAGAAGAAATTGCAATGAGTTTGCTTTGCTATAATAATCTTCTGCTCCTTCAAATCCATTGATTGGCCCAGAGTAATATTCATCAAAGTCCCAAACGTTTTTCACCTTACTCAACAGCGATAGATCAAGTTGGCCAGGAAACTGTCGATCTTTTTCTCTGATTTTTTCTTTCAGTGTTTTTAAGAAATTTTGTGTGTAGAAAAAATTCTCTTTTTTCATCAGTTGCTGACTGCCATCGGAAAGATGTACAGGAACAGAAATGGCAATGGCTTGGGAAATAGAAGGATGCACATGATCAGGGTCTTCACCCAAATATTTTAAAGTGATGTTTCCACCCAAACTGTAGCCGATGACAACGCTTTCATGGTAGGCGGAGGCATATTTATTGATGATGAACCTTGCATCTTGTGTAAATCCACTGTGGTAGGTAACAATCTTGTTGTTGGGAACACCACTGCATCCTCTGAAGTTGGTAGCAACAACATCGTATCCAGATGCGTGTAATTTGTTGGCAGCGGCTTTAATGTATTGCGAATCTGTATTTCCTTCAAGACCATGAAAAAGAAAAGCTACTTTTTTATTTCCATTCCTTAAGATATCGATGTCTAGAAAATCTTGGTCTTCTGTATCAATCCGCTCTCTTTTAAAAGCGGGCCTGGTCACCTTCCTGAATAAAGCAGGATAAATGGTGCCATAATGACCATTCCTAAAAAGCAAAGGAGGTTTATAAGTATCACAATTAACAACTGGCATTCACTACTTTCTGACTAAGTTGATTAAACGGTCCGGATAGTCAGTGATAATTCCATCGACTCCCATGCCCATGACTGTTTTGATGTCTTCGATTTCATTGACCGTCCATGGAATCAGTTTCATGCCATTGTCCTTGCAATAGGAAAGCATGTCTGCATTGATCATTTTCCAATAGGGAGAAAATATCTCAGGGATATGTCCCAATTCTTGAATGTTTTCTGCTGTACTTTTTTCATTGGCTACAAGAAAGACCTGTGCTTGTTCAGGATATTGTTTATGCATGTATTGCAATACTTCTATATCAAAACATTGAACGGTGGCTCGATCTTGTATTCCATTAGACTTAATAACATCAATGGTAAGATCGGTGAATTCTTTGTAATCTGGATGGTAAATATTGTCTCCCTCTTTTGTTCGCTTTATTTCGATATTATAAAGTGGGGCAGCTCTGTTGATGTGTTTGGCATGCTGTTCTGAAGCCTTGATCATTTCATTAAGTGACGGCTTGGTGGTCGGAATGTTTTTCTGTTCAGGAAATTTGGAGTGCCTGTTTAATCCGCAATCATGTTGAAGTAGCTCTGCAAACGTCATCTCGTAGATGTTGTATTCTTTTTCCTTGCTTTCTTCGATGTTAGTCCCATCTGCTGTTCGGCAGATTTCGTGATTGAGGAATGGCTCGTGAGAAACCACAACGACCTTGTCCTTGGTGACGACTACATCTAGTTCAAGGGTATGTACTCCCAAGTCTAGGGCGTGCTTGAAGGCTGGGATTGTGTTTTCAGGAAGCAATCCTCGACAACCTCTATGCCCTTGGATGTCTAGGGAAGTTTCTGGGACGATGTTGTTGGTAGTCTTTTTCAAAGTCTTACATTGAATAAATAATAAGCTAAAGCAAAGTAAAATGGTATATCTCATATCTAAGCTCTTGTGCAAAATCTTATAGGTGATAAATTATCAATGAGGATATTGCCTTTATGATCAAAATTTCTCTCCTTGTAATATGCCTCAAATAAAATATACTTACTGCTCGACTCCGCATCAAATTCGATCTTAAACGATTCCCAATCTTCATTTTCAATAAAATCACTTTCAAAGATCATCTGATCCTTCTTACATTTTTTATTGCCTAGCCATATTCTGAGTTTGACTGGTTTGTTGTACCCAGTATAATTTTGCGAATGAGCAAGATCAAAACTCATTTCGTAACAGCCGTCCTTTTCAAGTTTCTCTGGGATTCGTTGGCCAATGCTTTCATACGTTCCATTGCTTCTTGTTATTAAGCCTACATACGTATCTCCTTCACTCGCTTCCAAAAACACACCCCAATAACCAGGTAAAATATCAGGTGTTGTCCCTTTTTCACAAGCAAACCAGCCCATAGGCATTGTAGCATCCGCTGGTTCGTCTTCGAAAGATGGATTTTGTAATACATTCTGGGCCGTAAAAACATTTGCGCAAAGCATAAAAAAGATAAAGGAAATAGCTCTCAAGTCTTATAGGTTTTATGAGCCACAAGATAGTGGGAATGCTCAGAATTGACAATCAAAGGCTCATCGGTTAACAATAATTTAGCACAGAGTGGGGAATAATGGGGTAAATCATCCCCTCAAGGACTCATTTTGTAGAAAAAATGGGATATAGAAGTAGGAATGACGGCGTTTTCTTACTTTTGTAAGGTAACAAGCATCGATATGGCAAAGGATAAAAAATCGAAGAAAGACATTTCAGCAAATAGCAAAAAGAAAGTGGTGGTGAAGACTGCAAGCTCTTCAACGAGTATGCAGGATATGATGCCTAAAGCAAAGAGAGGGGCTGTTGCTCAAGAACTACTATTTGGAAAGCAGAATTATATGTTTATCGCAGCTGCTTTTGGTCTGATCCTGCTAGGGATGTTGTTGATGATGGGCGGAGATATGCCAGATAGCAATACCTGGGATGAATCTTTGATCTATTCTACACGCAGGACTTTGATTGCACCGATTGTGATTTTGATCGGATTGATTGTCGGAGTGGTTGCCATTTTCAGAGATTAATTTTCATGTCTGAATTATTTGAAGCACTTGTACTAGGCATTGTACAAGGTCTCACCGAGTTTTTACCTGTAAGCAGTAGTGGTCACCTAGAAATAGCCAAGACCATTATGAACGATGACAGCCTTGCCGAACAGAGTCTGTTTACCACGGTACTATTACATTTTGCAACCGCACTCAGTACCATCGTTATTTTCCGCAAAGAGATCTTAAGAATTATAAAGGGTTTGTTTAGTGCAGACTTTAATGAAGAAAAACGTTTTTCTCTTTATGTGATATTATCCATGATTCCTGCAGTTATTGTGGGTTTGTTTTTTGAGGATGTGATTGAGAATTTGTTTGGCCACAATTTATTGTTGGTTGGATTGATGCTAATGGTCACGGCGGCGTTGTTGTTTCTAGCTGATAGAAATTATGGGGAGAGCAAAAAATTGGGTGCAGGATCAGCATTCGGAGTAGGCGTGGCACAGGCTATTGCCATTCTGCCTGGCATCTCCAGGTCCGGTGCTACTATTTCTACCGCTTTGATCATGGGGTTGAAAAGAGAAGAGGCGGCAAAGTTTAGTTTTCTTATGGTGATTCCATTGATTTTTGGAAAGATTGCCAAAGATCTATTAGATGGCTCGTTTCTTGAGAATATGCCTTCAGCCAGTTATGCGATCGTAGGGTTTTTGGCAGCATTTATAGCAGGACTAGTGGCTTGTCAATGGATGATTGCTTTGGTGAAGAAAGCGGGCTTAAAATATTTTGGAATATACTGCCTGATTGTAGCAGTAGCAATATTAATATATCAATTCGCGTAATGCAATTTGTAACAAAAGATACCGACGCCGCAGCTGTGCCCTATAATGAGGAAAGCATCATGCTCGTGGACAAACCGTTGGAGTGGACATCCTTTGATGTGGTGAATAAGATAAGGTATACCTTGAAACATCATTATGGCGTGAAAAAGCTGAAGGTAGGACATGCTGGGACATTGGATCCATTGGCAACGGGTTTGTTGTTGATTTGCACCGGTAAAGCGACCAAAAAAGCGGAAACATTGCAAGGGATGCCCAAGCAATATACCGGAGCCATTAAGTTAGGCGCCACCACGGTTTCCTTTGATGCCGAAGAGCCAGAAGAGAACATAAAAGACTACAGCCATCTGACCGAAAAGGAGATTTTATCGGTCGCTGAGAGCTTCAAAGGGGAGATCGAACAATTTCCACCGCACTTCTCCGCATTAAAAGTAGATGGGCAAGCGTTGTATAAATGGGCAAGAAAAGGCGTGAAAAAAGAGATAAAGTCTCGAAAAGTGACTTTTTACGACGTCAAGATTACTCGAATAGAACTTCCATTTATTTATTTTTGCGTCGATTGTAGCAAAGGGACCTATATTCGGTCTTTTGCCAACGATGTAGGAGAGAAGCTTGGTGTGGGAGGATACTTGTCCGAACTGACTAGAACTTCGATCGGAGAATATAAATTGGATGATTCTATCAACCTGGAAGAATGGTTGACAAACTTTAAAAAGAAAGAGAAAGTATAGATGTCGATAACAATTCAAGGCATATCAAAAATATACGGAGCACAGCGAGCACTGGACAACGTGTCCTTTAGTGCCAAGCCTGGCGAAATCATCGGTCTACTTGGTCCCAACGGAGCAGGTAAGACAACTACCATGAAAATATTGACTTGTTTTATTCCTCCTTCGGAAGGTACAGCAACGGTATGTGGGTATGATGTAACCAAAGATCATCTTGATGTAAGAAGACACATCGGATACTTGCCCGAACACAATCCCTTGTACAAAGAAATGTACGTAAAGGAATACCTTGAATTGATCGCTAGAATTTTTAAGATTAAGAAACCTGGCTCAAGAATCGCTGACCTTATTGAAATGACTGGTCTAACCAAAGAACAGTCCAAGAAAATTCAATTCCTTTCAAAAGGATATAGGCAGAGAGTTGGTCTTGCTCAGGCAATGATGCACGATCCTGAAGTATTGATTCTAGACGAACCAACTTCTGGATTGGATCCCAATCAGCTGATGGAAATCAGAGCACTGATCAAGGAAGTCGGAAAGGAGAAGTTGGTATTGTTTTCATCGCACATCATGCAGGAGGTTCAAGCACTTTGTAGTAGAGTTATCATCTTGGATAACGGAAAGTTGGTGGCAGATGACCCAATCTCAGCATTGATCGGAGCGGCCAATGGTACTAAGCAGATCAAGGTGAGTTTCAAATCAGCAATGGATGTTGGTCAATTGAAGAAAATTGAAGGAGTACAGAGTGTGGATAAGGTGGGAGGATTTGATTATTCGATTTATTCTGATGCAGGAATTGATGTGAGAGAAATGGTTTTTGATCTCGCGGTTCAACAAGGAAACAAAATCCTCTCGATGGCAGAGGCAGATAAATCAATTGAATCTGTTTTTCAAAAGATCACTTCAAAAAAACAAGATTAGTGAGAGCAGTATTGTGGAAAGAACTCAGAAGTTTTCTAAGCTCATTGATAGCTTACCTGGTGGTGTCAGTTTTTCTGATCATGACCGGATTGTTTATGTGGGTCTTCAAAGACACCAGCGTCTTGGAATACAATTATGCAGGACTAGAACAGTTATTCTCTATTGGTCCTTTGGTATTTACTTTCTTAATCCCTGCGATTACCATGCGTAGTTTCTCAGAGGAACATCAGCAAGGTACTATCGAGTTGTTGGCTACCAAGCCATTGACCGATACGCAGATCATTTTGGGTAAATATTTTGCCAATGTCATTCTTGTGTTATTGGCGATACTTCCGACATTGATTTATTTCTATTCCGTATACCAACTCGGTGCACCTAAAGGGAATATCGATACTGGCGCTGTGATTGGTTCGTATATCGGCTTGTGTTTCCTTGCAGCGATATTTGTAGCAATAGGATTGTTTTGCTCGAGTGTGAGTAGTAACCAGATTGTGTCTTTTATACTCGCAGCCTTTTTGTGTTTCTTTATGCACTGGGCTTTTTCATACCTAAGCAACCTGTCTATCTTTTTTGGAACTTGGGATGATGTGGTGCAAAAGATTGGGATCAATCATCACTACAATGCGATCAGCAAAGGAAAGATAAGCAGTCAAGATGTGATTTATTTTATATCCGTGGCAAGTGCATTTATCTGGTTTACACATGTTTCATTGGCTAAAAGAAAGTGGGCATGACAAAAGGAACATACATCATACGAACATTATTGGTAGTAGCGGTAATCATCTTGATCAACATCGCTTCTAATTTTTTCCACACCTTCATAGATTTGACGGAAGACAAGCGATTTACGCTTTCTGATTCTACTGTAAACTTCATAGAAGATGTAGATGACATCATTTATGTAAGAGTATTATTGGAAGGAGAATTTCCTGCCGGCTTCAAGAGATTGAGAGCAGCGACTTTGGATAGACTACAGCAATTTGCGGATGTAAATCCACGACTAGAATATAAGTTTGAAAATCCATTGACTGGATCCAACGAAGAGATCCGTCAGAAACAAGAGCAATACAAATCGATGGGGATGGCTCCGACGAGCTTGACCATCGCAGATGGTGAGGAACGTACTCGTAAGATTGTATATCCATATGCAGTCATCAATTATGGCTCAAGGCAAACGTTGGTGAATTTGTTAGAACCACAAGGTGGCCTAGATCAAGAAACAGCCTTGAACAACTCCATCAACTTGTTGGAATTCAAGATTGCCAATGCGATTCAGAAATTAACCAATGAAGAATTACCGAATGTTGTTTTCTCAACAGGACACGGCGAAACACCAGATTTTCAAACAGCCAGACTGGAAAGAGATCTTTCTTCCTACTTTGATACAGGTCGACTGAATTTGGATAGCTTGGTCCAACTAAGACCAGAAGATGTAGACCTTTTGATCGTGCCAGCGCCACAGACTGCGATTCCTGTAAAGACACAATTTGTGATTGACCAGTACATCATGAATGGAGGAAGGGTGATCTGGATGGTAGAGAATTTCCAAGTGAATCTGGATAGTATCAATAACAACAACTTATATGTGCCTAAACCCGTAGAGCATGGTCTTGATGATCTGTTGTTTAAGTATGGAGTCCGGGTGACCAAAAACTTGGTCATGGATTTACAATGTGCTCCGATCCCTCAGGTCGTGGGTGCCTCTGGTGGAAAAGCACAGACGCAGTTGTTCCCTTGGTATTACCACCCATTGTCCGCTTCTCTTTCGGATAACCCAATCGTAAAAAGTATAGATAGAGTACTATTCAAATTTCCATCGAGTATTGAATTTGTCGGAAGAGAAAATGATGGGATAAAAAAAGAAGTACTGTTGGCTACCTCAGAAAACAGTAGGTATCAAATTTATCCGATGCGATTGACCTTTGAGATATTGCGTATCGACCCAGATCCGGATCAGTTCGATAAAGGGCCTCAACCAGTTGCCGTTTTATTGGAGGGAGAATTTGAGTCGTTCTTTAAGAATAGAGTGACGGCAGAAAATGAGAAAATCTTACAAGAAATCGGTGCAAGCTTCAGAGAGAAGAGTGTGAGCACCAAGCAGATTGTTATTTCGGATGCCGATTTCATGAAAAACAAATATGACCCCAATTCAGACAGAATAAGCCCAATCGCATATAGTGACTGGGAAAAGAAAGCGTATGCAGGTAATAAGTCATTGATCGTTAACGCCATAGAATATATGTGTGATGACTTTGGACTGCTAGAAGCCAGATCCAAAGATTTCAAATTACGATTGTTGGATAAAGTGAAGACGCGAACAGAAAAGACCAAATGGCAAACCATCAATTTGGTGATGCCATTGATCATTTTGTGGTTATTCGCTTTCTTATTTTATTTGTGGAGAAAGAGAAAGTACGCCAGTAGCTAGGCGTTCTGTTATATAAGAACAAAAGAAAGGTGGCTGATTGCCACATCAATTAAATTTTATGAAGAAGATATTATTATTTGCAAGCCTATTCTTAGCAATTGGTTTGAGTGCTCAATCTGATAGATGGCAGCAACATGCACTCTATGATATGGACATAGAAATGGATGTAGAAACAAATCGTTTTACTGGTACCCAAGAAATAAAATACACCAACAATTCACCAGACGAATTGGATCGTATTTTTTACCATTTGTTTTACAATGCTTTTCAGCCGGGTTCGATGATGGATGAAAGATCAAGAACCATTGCCGATCCTGATAAACGAGTGGGCGATAGGATTAGCAAGTTGTCAGAAAACGAAATCGGATATCAAAAGGTGAAGACCTTGACCATGAATGGTAAGGAGTGTAAGTTTTATACAGAAGGCACCATCTTGGAAGTTGATTTGCCGACAGCGATCAAGCCGGGCCAGACAGTGAAACTAGAAATGACCTTTGAAGCACAGGTGCCATTGCAGATCAGAAGAACAGGAAGAGACAACAAAGAAGGCATCCGATATTCAATGACACAATGGTTTCCAAAATTGTGTGAATACGATTACCAAGGATGGCATGCCAACCCATATGTCGGTCGTGAATTCCACGGTATCTGGGGAGACTTTGATGTGAAGATTACCATCGATAAGAAATACTTGGTAGGAGCAAGTGGTCAGTTGCAAAATGCCAATAAGATTGGTATGGGATATACGGACAAACAAAAAGGAAAGTTGAGTTTAAAGAAAAACCGAACATGGCATTTTGTTGCCAAGAATGTTCATGATTTTGCTTGGGCTGCTGATCCAGATTATACGCACTTGGTAAGAGAAGCAAAAGATGGTACAGAGCTACACTACATGTATCAGAAAACACCAAAGACAGAAGAGAATTGGGAGAAATTGCACGAGGCGATGAGCACGGCACTTCCATTCATCAATGAAAATTTTGGTGAGTATCCGTATCCAGTTTATTACTTCTTGCAAGGAGGTGATGGTGGAATGGAATATGCGATGTGTACTTTGATTACAGGAGAAAGATCATTCGAAAGTTTGGTGGGAGTTTCTGTTCACGAGTTGATGCACAGCTGGTATCAGATGATCTTAGGAACCAATGAAGCTTTGTATCCTTGGATGGATGAGGGATTCACGACGTATGCATCGGCACAAGTGATGAACTACTTGAGGCAAGAAGGCGTTTTGGATGGAGAAGTGCAACGAGATCCTATGTACAACAATGTAAGATCTTTTGCTGGTTTTACGCAGTCAGGAATGGAAGAAGCATTGATCACACATTCTGATCACTATGGAACCAACACAGCTTACGGAGCTGGGTCGTATACCAAAGGTTCTGTGTTTTTGCAACAATTGAAATACATTGTAGGCGAGAAAAGTTTCAAGTCTGGGATGTTGAGATATTTTGACGAGTGGAAATTCAAACACCCAAATCCTAATGACTTTATCCGAGTGATGGAAAAAGAAAGTGGCTTGGAATTGGATTGGTTCAGAGAGTACTTCGTGAATACAACGCATACGATTGATTACGCGATTGAAGGGGCAGAAGACCTTGATGGAAAGGCGGTGGTAAGTCTTAA
>CALFDU010000039.1 GCA_937950315.1 uncultured Saprospiraceae bacterium
AGAGAATTTCATCTTGTCAAAAAATGATTCTGTCTGGTATTACAATCAAGATGTAAATGAATTCAAATTATTATATGATTATTCATTAAATGAAGGTGACACATTGCAATTGGAGTATTGGGAACAAGGTTTCTTCAACGACTCAATATTTTTTGTAACTGTTTTATCAACAGATAGTATTATGATTAATTCAACAATGACCAAAAGACTTCATGTTGAATATCTTCTTGGGGAAAATCCTGCAGGGACAGTTGGTGATCAAGATTTAGAAGCTATTTGGATTTCAGGATTAGGGAGCTCAATTAACTTTTTTCACTTTTCTGGCTTAGGTCTTTGTGATAATAAATACAACACTTGTTTGAAGTCGATTGATCATCCTATGTTAGGAGATTATGACTTTGTTTGTACAACAAGTCTAGAACAAACAGAAATTAATGAAAGTAAAATTGGTGTTTTTCCAAATCCATTTACAGACGAAATAAACTTCATCTCGAAATTTCATTTAGTAAAGAGAATTGAGATAATAAATTCTGAAGGCAAACAATTAATAACGAAAGTCCTTGGACATGAGCAGAGGAAAATCGCTATTGATAGATTATTGTTGCCAGGGATCTACTCAATTTTATTTTATGGAGAAGAAAACAATCTTGTCCATATTGGCAGGATTGTAAAGATGAATGACTGGTGATAATCGTGTAGCAGACCCAAAGCAATAAACCCCACACTACTGTGCCTGCTACGCTTGTCCATGCAGATTCTTTAAACCAAAAATCCCCCTTTCAAGCACCACTCAATTATTTTCCAAAATCCCCCACCCCACCATGGGTTACCTTTCCCCATTTTCTTCATATAACTAAAACAGCAACACCTAAGAAAATCCATCAACAAAAACTTCAACACTTTCATCACCAGTTTAGTCATCTGTGTATTAAAGAAGAAATAAAATAGCTACTTTGTAAGTGCTTGCAAAACTTGAAAATAGTCGTGGATTATCCGTTAATCAACAGATAAGTGGATTGGGTTACGGACATTAACAATGTTATTGTGAATTATAAACCTATACAATGAACAAATTAATCAAACCATTATTAATCGTAGGAATTTTGATTACCATTTCGAGCAATTCAAAATCTCAAAATTCATGTGGTTTAAATGATACGGAAACCATTTGTGCTATTGCTGAATTTGTAGATGCATTACCCACATTTTTAGGAGAATGTCCTTTATATGAATTAGACACTATGTTTTTCTCTAATGAATATTTTCTTATCACAGAGAGTTTGGACTTTATAGAACATGTGGGATATACATATCTAGAAGAAGATTTATTCTATTATGTTGATAGGGATGATTTATTTAACTCTGTATACATCGATAATGGAATTCAAGAAGGAGATAGTCTTGTATTGAACCAATTTAGAACTGATTTATATGATTGTAATGGACAGCATCTAATTTGTTACAAAGAACATATAGAAGGCGGGGTTGTTAGTGAAAATTATTGTATCGAAGCTCAATCTAATGACACTCTACAAATTAATTATGATGATATAAACAGATTGCAAATTTTCACAAATGAATATGGTGATAAAATTACTTGCAATACTCAACTTTATGATATTTGTAATGAGAATTGTTTTTGTGAAGAAGACGAAAAACAATATAATCCACTTGCAAAGGGTTTAGGAGATAATGCTTTAGTTTATGCAATTAACAGTGATATAGAGAATATATTAATAGGCGGAGAATTAATGCTTTTAGATAATGAAAGTGATCGTGATAATATCTTTACTGGATATGCATCTAATCAATATATTGATGTCACAAATATTGACATAAAATCTTCTGAAATTAGATGTATTGTTACTAGTGGTGACACAACGTACATTGGAGGCGCATTTAGCGTTGCTGAAAATGAGGATATCTCAAATATTGCAATGATAGTCGATGGAAATCTTTACCCGCTAAAAAATGGAATTCCATCAAACGTCGGTAATACTATTATCTATGATATTGAAGTAGTAGGTGATGATGTGTATGTAGCGGGTTTTTTTTAGGAATCATGAAGATGACCCAAACAAATCTCATATAATGAGATGGGATGGTCAAGAATGGCACAGTTTGGCAGGCGGCGTCAGCAGTACGGTATATGCCCTAGAAATGAGTCCACGTGGTTTATATGTAGGAGGAGCATTTGGGAGTATTAACACAAATATTGATCCTATAAATCAAAATTCAATAGGCTTATGGAATGGAACAACTTGGGAAGCTTTACCGGATTTTAATAACACTGGTCCAAATGGATTTATTACAAGAGATTTAGAATATCGAAATGATAAAGTGTATATGGCAGGTGAAAATACCTGGCTAAATGGAAACCCTTTTACGAGGCACTGCTTGGCCTATTATAAAGATGGGCTTTATACTCCTGTAGGTAATCAGATCGGGAATACAAATGATGCTATTTACGATATTGAATGGCATAATAATGAGTTATATATTGGCGGCGACTTTATAAATGCAGGTGCAAATGAAGAAGCAGATTATTTTGCAAAATTAGTCGATGGCGAATGGGTTGGGACTGGCTTGTTTAAAGAAGATGTATTTGCTCTACATAGTACTGGAACTAATCTTTACGTAGGGGGATCTTTTCAAGATTTAGATGAAAATGAAGAAAATGACGCAATAACTCGATACGGTTGTGAGATTGCTATAAATACCCAAACTAACATAGTCATTACTGATCATGACTTAGTTAATATTTTTCCAAATCCTACTGAAGGAGTAGTACACTTCGATAATGAAATCGAAAAGATAATTATTTATAACTCCCAAGGTAAAGAAATGCTTAGAGCTTATAATTCGAACACAGTAAGTATTGAAAGATTAATTTCTGGCACTTATATATTGGAATTGATAATAGGCAACAATAAGCAAATTGAAAAAATCGTAAAGTGGTAAACTCACAATAATCGAGTAGAAAGCCGTGAGCCATAAT
>CALFDU010000040.1 GCA_937950315.1 uncultured Saprospiraceae bacterium
AGACATTCAAGAGAAGGAACCGCTTTAGCGGGCTAGCAGGATGCCATACAATATTAAGATTTAGACTGACCGATTTTTTGCTACGCAAAAATGAATGTCTGGGAGACATTCAAGAGAAGGAACCGCTTTAGCGGGCTAGCAGGATGCCATACAATATTAAGAATTAGACTGACCGATTTTTTGCTACGCAAAAATGAATGTCTGGGAGACATTCAAGAGAAGGAACCGCTTTAGCGGGCTAGCAGCGTGCCATACATTATTAAGTTTTAGACTGACCGATTTTTTGCTACGCAAAAATGAATGTCCGGGGGACATTCAAGAGAAGGAACCGCTTTAGCGGGCTAGCAGATGCCATACAATATTAAGATTTAGACTGACCGATTTTTTGCTACGCAAAAATGAATGTCTGGTAGACATTCAAGAGAAGGAACCGCTTTAGCGGGCTAGCAGATTACCAAATCAATAGATTACTAATAGACCTACAAATAATATGTCAATAAACACCAATTTCAACTACATAAGATAAAGTAGCAACTTGGATAGTGTCTTCCTTCATTTCAAAACCAAACTATTCTGTAAATTGCATTGTGAATACATCACATACATACAATGGCACTATCTATTTAGCTTCTGACTTTCATTTAGGAATGGATGGTAAATTGAGTTCTATAGATAGAGAAATCTTGATCTGTCAATGGTTGTGTTCAATTAAAGAAGATGCAGCAGCAATCATTTTAGTAGGCGATATTTTCGATTATTGGTTTGAATACAAGCAGGTAATTCCAAGGGGATTTTCTCGATTTTGGTCAGCAATACGAGAACTTAGAGATGCTGATGTTCCCATTATATTTTTTAGAGGAAACCATGATATGTGGATGTTTGATTATGCTACCAAGGAATACGGAATTCCAATATTTTCGGAACCTCAGACTTTTACTTTAAACGGAAAGAAAGTCCTAATCCATCATGGTGACGGTTTAGGGCCAGGTGACTATGGATACAAATTCGTTAAGTTATTCACGAATAATAAACTATGTCAATGGTTATTCGCAAGACTTCATCCCAATTTTGCTCTAGGAATCATGAAATTTTTCTCAGGGACAAGTCGATCTTTTGATAAAGAGATTACATTTGACGAAAGTAAAGAGAGACTAATACAGTTCTGTGAAGAAATGTTAAAGAGTAAGAATTACGATTATATGATATTCGGTCACAGGCATCTGGTGATTGATTATGTTTTATCCAACCAAAAATCGAGATATATTAATATCGGTGACTGGCTAAATGATTCTAGTTATCTTATCTTAGAAGAAGACAATTATAAACTTAAGAAATATGTATAAAGTAATATTGTTGATGATCGTTGGTTCTGTTATATTTTCTTGTAACAAGAAAATAAATGATGAAACAATCATCAAAAATTCTCCAATGGAGGATAAAGAAATGACGGACAAGGAAATTGAATCAAAAGAAAAAGAAACTATTAATGAAGTTGTAGATGCTAAGAATGAAGAAGGGTCAGAAATAGTTTTGTCTCCGTTCACAAATCTTGAATTGGATATTTTTGGAAATAAATATATTTACTCGGATATAGAATTGATTAAGTTAGATTCTAATAATGATACACTCGCTGTATTCAATACGAGAAACACATCGGGCATTTCTTCAGTTTCAGTCACCAATCCCAACAAGTTGGTAGTTTATTCTAGAGATAATCAATTGACTTGGACGTTGGATTCTACCCTGTCGATCATAGAAGAAAAGAGAATTGATTTGCCACAATTGGGGGAGATTGGTTTTGTTACGAGATTGGAAGGAGATGATGTCTTGTACTATAGTCGTTCTGCAAAGAAATTTTTCAGAACCAACAGCAATAACAACAAAGTCCTTGAGTCAGATGTGCAATGGGATATGGAAAGCGAGATAAGAGATATTGTTGAATCGCAAGATTTGTTCATTGTGAGAAATGAAGAGAATCAGGTGTATCTATTTGATAGCTTTGGAAATCTGATAAAAGAGGTTAAAATCAAAATGAATGATGGGCCAGTTGATTTTCAAAACAACTACATCTACCAGATAGAGGGTAACCAACTTAGGTACCTGGATCTTAAAGATCCTACTGCAGAATTCAAAGAATATAAATTATCAGCAGGACTACAGAATGTCAGTGATTTTAAAATGGCTAGACAAAAGATTTATACCCTTTCAAATGGAAAGGTGAAAGAACAAAAAATAATGATCGTAAATTACTAGTGAATCAGACTGTAAGAATGTCTTTTTCTTTGGCAGCAAAAAGATCGTCAATGTTTTTAATATAGTTCTTTACGATACCTTCAAGTTCAGATTCTTTTTTCTTACCTGCATCTTCAGGGTATCCATCTTTGACTTCTTTTTTGATGAAGCTCATCCATTTTTGTCTTTCATTTCTGATAGACACTTTTGCATTTTCTCCTTCAGATTTTGCTTGCTTAACGAGGTCTTTTCTTCTATCCTCTGTTAATGGTGGAATGATGATCCTTACAAATTCTCCATCGTTCATAGGAGTAAGCCCAAGGTTGGCTCCGAAAATAGCTTGCTCAATAGGTGCTAGCATTGATTTTTCCCACGGCTGTATACTCAGCGTTTTAGAATCTGGAGTATTGATATTTGCTACTTGACTCAAGGCGGTAGGCGTACCATAATAATCAACCATAATACCATCAAGCATCGAAACTGATGCTTTACCAGCTCTAATTTTCACTAGTTCTTCTTTAAAGTGAGCGATCACTTTTTTAAAGTTTGCTTCTGCTACGTTTCCTAAGGTTGAAATATCCATTTCCATGTTATAATTCTTTGAGTCAAATATAAAAAAATAGTGCGTTTCCAAAAGATGCTTAACCATCGGAAACGCACTATTACTATAAATTTAGTTAAAATAAGTTCTAGTCTTGTCCTAAAAATTGAAGTAGGAAGTACAAAAATACTGTAAGTGAAGCCAATGCTTGCGTTACATATGTCATCGCTGCCCACCATAGAGCGTCCTTGGCTCCGTCATAATTTGTTCCTATGGTAGTCCCTGATTCATCAAGCCATACCAATGCTCTTCTACTTGCGTCAAATTCAACAGGAAGTGTAACCAAACTAAATAAAGCGGTCAAACCAAATGTTGCGCATAAAATCATCATGATGTATGGCCCTCCGAATGAAGCTCCGAATCCTACCATAGCAGCCATAAATAAAAACTGTTGCACTCTTCCTGAAATATTTACTACAGGTACCAACTTGGATCTAAGTGTCAACATACTGTATGCTTCTGCATGCTGTACAGCGTGACCACATTCATGAGCTGCAACAGCTGCTGCAGATACATGTCTGCCGTTATATACGTCTGGACTTAATGATACGGTTTTTGTCAAAGGGTTATAATGGTCAGTCAATGTACCTTGCCCTTGAACAATTTTTACATCATGTATGCCCCAGTAATCAAGCATGTTCTTAGCAACCTCTGCACCAGAATGGCTCGTTTGCATTTGGCTGTAGTGCTTAAATTTACTTTTTAATCTTCCGCTAACAAGGGATCCAATCAAGGAAAACACCCCTATTATTACAAAATAAATCATCATATTTTTTAGTGTTTTATGTCTTTAATCAATGAGATCAAACTTGGTGTATGGAACCAAAGCCGCTGGAATTTTAATACCATTTTCTGTTTGATGATTCTCCAACAAAGAAGCGATGATTCTAGCGAGAGCAAGTGCACTTCCGTTTAGGGTATGTGCTAGCTGTGTCTTGCCATTTTCGTCCTTGTATCTGCACTTAAGCCTGTTGCTCTGAAAAGTCTCAAAGTTAGAAACAGAGCTTACTTCAAGCCATTTTTGCTGTGCAGCAGAGAATACTTCAAAGTCGTAAGTCAAAGCGGATGTGAATCCAATATCTCCACCACATAAACGTAATATTCTGTATGGGAGTTCCAGTTTGGTGAGAATTCCTTCCACATGCTTGACCATTTCCTCCAAAACGGCATAAGAATCCTCCGGTTTACGGATTTGGACAATTTCTACCTTGTCAAATTGGTGTACTCGGTTCAGCCCTTTTACATCTGATCCATAGCTTCCTGCCTCTCTTCGGAAACACGGCGTATATCCAGTAAGCTTGATAGGAAAGTCCTGGTCTTTAAGGATTACGTTTCTATATATATTGGTAATTGGTACTTCAGCGGTTGGGATCAGGTAAAGGTCATCTTTGGTCACATAATACATTTGACCTTCTTTATCAGGCAATTGTCCTGTCCCTCTTGCAGAATCTTCATTCACCAATAAGGGAGGAATGATTTCTTCATAACCAGCTGCATGCGCTTCATCCAAAAAGAAATTGATTAGAGCTCTTTCCAGTCTTGCACCTTTGCCTCTGAATAAAGGAAATCCAGCACCTGTTACCTTAACACCTAGCTCAAAATCAATCAAATTGTATTTCTTGGCTAAGTCCCAATGGGGTAGTGCTCCTTCCGGCAAGGTAGGAAATGCCTCAGTCCAATCCTTGGTTACTTCATTGTCTTCATCGGTATTTCCACTAGGAACAGATGGATGTGTGATATTTGGAACAGACAGAAGCAATTCTGTCAATTGTGTATTAACCTTTTGCATCGATTCTTCAGCAACTTTTATGGTCGCTTTAAGATCAGCAACTTGAGTTTTCTTAGCCTCAGCTTGATCTTTTTCTCCATTTTTCATCAACATTCCGATCTCCTTGCTGGCTTTATTGACCAAGGATAGGTTACTGTCATTGTCAGTTTGAAGTTTTTTACGTTGATCATCAAGGCTTAAGATCTCATCGAGAACTCCTAGATTCTCTTCTTTCCAATTACGTTTCAATAGACTGGCCTTCACCTTATCTATATCTTCTCTTATCTGTTTGACTAATAGCATTAAAATATAGTTATATATCTGAATTAATATCTGAATACAAAGGTATCATTTTGTTTTTCAATTTATTTAGCATTATATTTGCGATACAATCAATTATGGAGGCTATATCGCTAGCTCTAGTAGATTTTACACATTTCTCCTTCCATATTTTCATATTTCACTTATTGATAATTTGTTAAGACACAATTATGTTTGATATTTTGCAGCTGAACGAGATGCTCATGCCTGAACTCAAAGATTTGGCAGAAAGCATAGGCCTAAAAAAGTATAAAAGTTTAGCTAAACAGGACTTGATTTATAGAATTTTGGATCAACAAGCTATCAACGGCAAGACCGCTGATGAAGGTGAAAAGAAAGAAGAAAAAACAGGAACAGATAGACCGGTCAAGCCGGCTAGAAAGACTAGAGCTAAATCCACTTCTAAAGCTGCATCGAGAACGTTAAAGAAAGAAGATGCTGAAATAGTTAAGGATGTTACTCCTGAGCCAGAAGAAGTCGAAGCTGCTGAGCCCAAAAAGGCAAAAGCAAAACCAGCTGCGAAAGCAGCTCCAAAAGCAGCTCCAAAAGCAGCTCCAACACCAAGAGAGAATAAGAAGCAAGAGAATACGAGAAATAAGAGAGAGGATGCTAGTAGACCCAATCCTAGAGAGAATAACAATAGAAATAAAAACAATCAGAAAGATAGAAAACCAAAGGAGCAAGTTGATCCTAAGTTTAAGTTTTCTGTAGACGTAGATGGAATCATCGAAGGAAATGGTATTCTTGAAATGATGTCTGATGGATATGGTTTCTTGAGGTCTTCTGATTACAACTACTTATCTAGTCCAGATGATATCTACGTTTCTCCTTCTCAAATCAAATTATTTGGATTGAAGACGGGAGACAGTGTACAAGGTGCAATCAGACCTCCGAAAGAGGGTGAAAAGTATTTTGCGCTGTTGAAAGTGTCTGTTATCAATGGATTGTCTCCAGAGCAGATTAGAGAAAGAGTGCCATTTGATTACATCACTCCACTATTCCCGGAAGAGAAATTTACATTGACCTCTCATCCAGCAGGCAAGGACTATGGCAATAGATTGATTGATTTATTTGCACCTATCGGTAAGGGACAAAGAGGGTTGATTGTAGCACAGCCAAAAACAGGTAAGACTTTCTTATTGAAAGACATTGCCAATGCGATTGCTAAAAATCACCCAGAATGCTATATGATGGTTCTTTTGATCGATGAAAGACCAGAAGAGGTAACAGATATGCAGCGTTCAGTAAATGCAGAAGTTATTGCATCTACATTTGATATGCCTGCAGATAACCATGTAAGAGTAGCCAATATCGTTATAGAGAAGGCTAAGAGAATGACTGAATCAGGTCACGATGTGATCATATTGCTCGATTCAATTACAAGATTGGCTAGAGCTTATAATACGGTAGCACCTTCGTCTGGTAAAGTATTATCGGGTGGTGTTGAAGCCAATGCACTTCAAAAGCCTAAAAAATTCTTTGGAGCGGCAAGAAATATAGAAAATGGTGGTTCTTTGACAATTCTGGCAACAGCCTTGACAGACACTGGATCGAAGATGGATGAGGTAATCTTTGAGGAATTCAAAGGAACAGGTAATATGGAGCTTCAATTGGACAGAACTTTGGCCAATAAGCGTATGTATCCAGCGATTGACTTCACCAGATCAAGTACGAGAAGAGAAGAATTGTTGATGGATGAGGCAACTTTAAAGAGAATGTTTGTACTTAGAAAGCACCTGGCAGACATGAAACCGGATGAAGCATATGACTTTTTGAGGAAGCATATGGTAGGAACTAGCAGTAATGATGAATTTATCGTCTCAATGAATGGATAAATTGTTGGATTATTAAGCAATTTGACTTATTTTTGCAGACCTTTAGAACTACTGAGGACAAAATAAAAAGAATACGATGAAAAGGACGTTTCAACCTTCTAATAGAAAGAGAAAAAATAAACACGGATTTAGAGCTAGAATGGCTTCTAAAAACGGAAGGAAGGTATTGGCTAGAAGAAGAGCCAAAGGAAGACACAAACTCACAGTGTCTGATGAAATGCACGTTAAGTAAGCATTTCCTTAATTTCCTATAATATAATTACATGTTGAAAGCTACTCTGTCCCCAGAAGAGAGACTCAAGAGTAGAACACGAATCAATTTCTTATTTGATGAGGGAAAGCAGTTGTTTAGACATCCGCTCAAAGTTTTTTATTTTATTCATGGCCATAATGACTCTCACCTAAGTGCAAGCCTGAAAATGGGCGTTACTGTTCCTAAATCACTCTATAAAAGAGCCGTTGATAGAAACAGGCTCAAACGTAAAATCAGAGAATCTTATAGATTGCATAAATCGGTATTCCTAGCAGATCATCCAGATATTAATAAATCTGTTGATTGGTTTTTCATTTATATTGATAGAAAAGGCAACGAAGAGAAGATTGACCAGGCAATCAAACAATTATTTTCTGATCTCGAGAAATTGATCTAATCTATCGATCCTTGAGAATCCATTCTATAGCTTGTTTATAACCATCCATTCCTTGTCCTATGATATGGTGAGCGCAGACTTTCGTCAAATATGAATGATGTCTGAATGATTCTCGTTCGTAGATGTTGGAAATATGAACTTCAATAACTTGGTTGTCAATAGCAGCAACTGCATCGGCCAAAGCAATAGAAGTATGTGTGTATCCACCTGCATTGAGGATTATTGATGCGTTTTCTTTGAAACCCCAATCATGAATCGAATCGATCAATACTCCTTCATGATTGCTTTGTAGATAGGCAATATTTGCGGAAGCGAACTGAGACTTTAGATCATCGATATAATCCAACATACTTGTGGACCCGTAAATACCTGGTTCACGCGTACCAACCAAATTTAGGTTGGGGCCATTAAGGATCAATATATTTTTCAATAGACTAGTTGGCTACTTCAGCAATGTATTTAATTCTTACAAGTTTGATCTCTTCTTCTGTGATATCGTCTTCTTGCAATTCTTTGAAGGCTTCATCCACAGAATCGGTTTCAGATTCTTGAAAGTAATCGGTGATATCTTCCACAACCTCTTCATCAACATTTTGATCTAGATAATATCTGATGTCCAATTTGGTTCCAGAACCCACGATCATATACATCTCTTCTAGTAGGTCATCAACCGTCACTTTCATATTTTCAGCGATGGTTTCAAATGGAACTTTTCTATCGATGGCTTGGATGATATGTACCTTGTTTTTAGATTTATTTGCGATCTGCTTGATTACAAAATCTTCAGGTCTTTCAATGTCGTTTTCGTCCACATATTGCTTGATCAAATCTAAGAATGGTGCTGCAAATTTTTCAGCTTTGCCTTTACTTACACCAGAGATATTTTTCATATTCTCCATCGTCAATGGATAGTAAGTTGCCATGTCCTGTAGTGAAGGTTCTGAAAAGACTACCCAAGGCTGGATGTTCTTTTTCTTTGCTTCAGCCTTTCTTAAATCTTTCAACATATTCAATAGCGTTTCGTCAAGAGCAACACCGCCACCTGTGTTGACAACAACATCGGCAGAAAGTGTACTTGAGTAATCTCTATTGATCGGAATCTGTATGGATGTTGGATTTTTTATGTAGTCCTTACCTGCGTCGGTAAGTTTCAATAAGCCATATTTTTCGATGTCCTTATAGACTAAGTTATGAAGAATGGCTTGACGCAGAATGGAATGCCAGAACAATAATTCTCTGTCTTTGCCAGAGGCAAACATTTCATTCTTGGCGAAATTGAATTCTTTTATTTCTTTGGAGTTGACACCTTTTATGAAATCTGCCAAAATCTTGACTCCATAGTTTTGGTTTAGAGCGACAATGTTCTGAAGTGCAAGTTGCATTTCATTTTGTACCTCCTGCTTTTTAGGAGGATTTTTACAATTGTCACACATCTTTTTGCAATCAGCTTCATCGTATTGTTCCCCAAAGTAGTGTAATAAAAATTTACGTCTACAGGCACTAGTTTCAGAATAGGCAATGATTTCATCCATTAGTTGAAGGGACAATTCTCTTTCAGCTACTGGTTTGTCTTTTAAGAATTTTTCAAGACGTAGGATATCCTTGTAAGAATAAAAAGCCAAGCATTTAGAAAGAATGCCGTCTCTACCAGCTCTTCCTGTTTCTTGGTAATAGTTTTCTATACTTTTAGGAATATCGTAATGGATTACAAATCTTACATCCGGCTTGTCAATCCCCATACCAAAGGCAATGGTGGCAACAATAACATCCAATTCCTCCATCAAGAAGTCATCTTGAACTTTCGATCTTGTTTTACCATCTAGGCCAGCATGATATGCGCAAGCATTAATGCCGTTTACTTCAAGTACTTGTGCCACAGCTTCAGTGGTTTTTCGAGCTTGAACATATATGATTCCTGATTGCCCAGGTGTAGATTTTATGTATTGAACAATTTCTTTAAGTGTCTGATCTTTATCTACTTTGGGTCTGATCTCATAAAATAGATTGTCTCTATTGAAAGAAGAGACAAAGACATTTGCATTCTTCATACCTAGGTTTTTCTGGATGTCAGATTTTACCTTTGGTGTTGCGGTTGCTGTCAATGCTATGATTGGTATGTCTATATTAATAGAATCGATCATTGATCTGATCTTTCTATATTCAGGTCTAAAATCGTGACCCCACTCTGAGATGCAGTGTGCTTCATCGACCGCGACAAAAGATACATTTGCATTTCTGAAGAAGTCAAGATTTTCTTCTTTTGTTAAAGTTTCTGGAGCGATAAACAACATTTTGGTATGTCCTTCCATGATGTCGCTTTTTACTTGCTTCACCTGAGTTTTATTCAGAGAAGAATTTAAGAAGTGAGCCACGTTGTTGTTTTCGCTATGCCCTCTGATTGAATCTACTTGATTCTTCATCAAGGCGATCAGAGGAGAAATAATCAATGCTACACCAGGTAGCATGAGGGCAGGTAATTGGTAACAAAGAGACTTTCCGCCTCCTGTTGGCATAAGGACGAAAGTATCTTCTTGGTTAAGAACACTTTCAATTACTTGCTTTTGATTCAACTTGAATTCATTGAATCCAAAATATTTTTTAAGACTAGCGGTCACGTCATGTGTCGCTATTGCCGTAGTTTCGAGTTCCATTATATATTGTGAGCTATGTTCATATTAAATATACTAAATTTATGTCATAGTAGTCCATAAGTTCGGTACAGAATAACAGTTAAAAATCTAGATTGTTATAGGAATTAACAAGGTAAATGGTGGGGTAAAAACTTTATATGAATTTACGAAATATTACACTGGAAATTATTGATTTAGAATCAAAAACGATCAGTATGTTAAAAAATAGCATTACTGATGACTTATTTGATTCAATAAGTCTCATAAAGTCCTCTAAAGGACGATTGGTGGTGACGGGAATCGGTAAATCTGCCTTGGTTGGAAAGAAATTGGTGGCGACATTTAACAGTACTGGGACTCCTTCTATTTTCATGCATGCAGCTGATGCGATGCATGGTGATCTGGGTATGATAAGATCGGAAGACATCATCTTGGTATTGTCTAAAAGTGGTGAAACCGAAGAAATTAAAAAATTAATACCTGCTTTTAAAAAATCACAAAATCCAATCATTGCCATGGTTGGAAAGGTGGATTCTTATCTTGGGAATAGTGCCGATTATGTCTTGCACACACCCATAGAAAGAGAAGCAGATCCATTTGATCTTATTCCTAGCGCATCCATTATTTCTCAGATTGCAATGGGAGATGTTTTGGCGATTTCTTTGCTGAGATTACGTGGATTTACCAGAGATCATTTTGCGGCATTCCATCCAGGAGGGATGATTGGTAAAACCTTGCTTATGAAAGTGAGTGATCTGTCCGCTAAAAATCCAAAACCCCAAGTTGATTTTAAAGACAACATAGACAAAGTAATAGTTGAAATTTCTCAAAAGCGACTGGGTGCTACAGCAGTTATGCAAGAAGGACAATTAGTAGGAGTGATAACGGATGGTGACCTCAGAAGAATGTTGCAAAAAAACATTCCACTTTCGGCTATTGCGGGAGAGGTAATGACCAAGAACCCAAAGACCATTGATAGCGAATGTATGATAACTGAGGCCATGGCAATTTTTAAGGATAAGAACATTACACAGTTGGTGGTTACCGCTCAAGGCAAATATGCGGGATTGCTTCATGTTCATGATGTAATCCAAGAAGGGTTTTAATGATTGACGAACAAAGAGAAAAGTCTTGTAAAAATGGTTCTAGACCTTTTTTTCTAAACGGCTATTTAAAGAAAGTTAAACAGTAAATCAAACGACTGTAATTTATTCTACTTGCTTTGAAACAATTAGTTTTTCCTGAAAGTCTAATAAACAAAGGAAAGTAATCTATTCAATATCCTTTTTATCCATCTTTGCCTTAGGTCTCCTTCTTAATGATACGAGCAATGGTCAGTATGATATTAAAGATTCCTTTAAGATATAATAGATTGGTATCCAATAGACACCTGCTTTCCATTGCAACATGGATAATAGATAATCACTGAGTTTTAGAACCAAGCAAGTAATGATGTAAATCATTGGTAAAGGTCCAAAACGTTTTTTTCTAAGAAACAATATCTTTACCTTTAATGGTAGCAACGAATGGGTCTTGATGTATGTCTTTGGTGCGACTTTAATCTAAAGTGATATTAAATTGTCCAGTAGTCTAGATCTCTTGTTTTATAGGTAATTGGAGACCTTTTTTTTGACCTAATTAATGATGACTTTTGTTGTTTCTTTGCAGCAAGAATAATTTATTCGATTGATCGTGAATGCGATACTTCAAATACACAAGATGTCGGAAGGAATAACAACAATGCCTTTTTTCTTATAATAATAGAATATACGTTTTTATTTATCCTTAGCTTTAGTGCATTCAGTGTATGAATTAGATTTATAAATTCCCTATCAACGGGAATTTTTTAGCAAATACGGATATCAAAAGCAGCTACTACTTCCATACAAAAAACATTAAAATTTAGTATATGATTCATTCTTCGACTAAGTACTTCTTATTTTTCCTTTTTTTTATTTGCGCAAGCATACATACCAATGCACAAGTTCATATCAACGAATATTCTGCTTCTAATTTAAATTCATTTGTAGATCAATTTGGTAGTACTGATGATTGGATAGAAATCCACAATGCGGGAAGCTCGACGGTAGATATCAGTGGATGGTACGTTTCTGATAAAATAAGTAAACCAACAAAGTGGTCGGTACCTTCAGGTACTACATTGCAGCCAGGTGAATTTATGGTTTTTATTTGTTCTGGAAGAGATATGATGTCCAATGGTGAATATCATACCAATTTTAAATTATCCCAGACATCAGGGAAAGATCAGGTTGTGCTTGCAGACGCGAATGGAGTTATTGTAGAAAGCCTGGAGATGGAGTTAACGATGGTTGAGCATTCAAGATGTAAAGCTACAGACGGTAGTAGTGATTGGGTTGTGTGTACGGAGCCGACTTATGGTTCAAGCAACAACGGGTCAACGCAATACAATGGATATACTGTTGCTCCGTCGATGTCACTTGAAGCTGGATATTATTCAGGCACACAGACGGTATCTATTGTCAATAATGAACCAAATTCAGAATTGAGATATACATTGGATGGCACCAATCCTACTTTGGATTCGCCGATCTACGATCAAGAAATAACAATTACTGAAACACAAGTAGTCAAAGCGCAGGCTTTTAGTTTGGATCCTTCTGTATTACCAGGTAAAATGGATTTTAATACGTATTTGATAGATGAGGACTATAGTCTAGCTGTTTTCTCTGTAGCGGCCGATGATTTGATTGGGCTTGCCAATGGACAAGGCGAATTGATACCAATTGGCTCGATTGAATATTTTGATAAATCAAAAGAAAGAGTGGCAACCTCTTTTGGTAGCTTGAATAGACATGGACAAGATTCTTGGGTATTGGATCACAGAAGTCTAGACTGGGTGTCAAGAGATGAGATGGGTTATTCTAAGGCTGTTGAAGCACCTTTGTTTTCATTCTCAGATAGAGATGAATATCAAAAATTCATGTTCCGTAATTCGGGTGATGACAATTATCCAGCCATCGATGATGGGCAGCACGAAGGAAGTACACATGTCAGAGATGAATATGTGCAGACCTTGGCTCAGTTGGGAGGAATGAAGCTTGACTTGAGATCTGTTGAAAGGGTTGTGGTATTTTTGAATGGTGAGTATTGGGGAGTTTATGGGATGAGAGATCGTCCAGTAGATCATGATTATACAGATTATTATTACGATCAAGGTAAATATGAAATCCAGTATCTATCCACATGGGGAGATACAGAAATTGAATATGGAGGGACTAAAGCATTGGTTGATTGGGTAGAGCTTAGGAATTTTATTTTGCAAAATGATATGAGCATTCCTGAAAACTATGCGATTGCTGAGGATAGTATCAATATGACAAGTATGATTGATTACATGTTGATGAACCTTAACGTAGTAGCATCTGATTGGTTAAATTATAATACTGGTTGGTGGAGAGGATTGAATCCTGAAGGTGATCATAAGAAGTGGGGATATATACTTTGGGATTTAGATGCGACTTTTGATTATTATATCAATTATTCAGGTGTACCAAACATCAGTCCAAATGCCAAGCCGTGTGATATAGATGAAATCGGAGAATTCATGGATACTTTTTTTGGTGGAGGTGGCCCCGGAGGTGGTGGAACATCTGTAGAAAACCCCGAAGAATGTACAACGGTGATGAATGGATCTTCACCTTATCCTGTGACGGATTCGACCTTCCTTCAGGTAATTGCTGCTGACGCTTTTTGCTGTGAGACCGATTGGGATGAAGTATGCCAGACAGCGTATGATCAATTTTCAGTAGGAACTACTACTGGTACCAATACTGGTGGAGTGCAAAATGGGAACGCAGATATAGGACAACATGAAAAAATATATAGTAAATTGATCCTAGAAAATGCAGATTTTCAGCGACTATATTACACTCGTTATGCGGACTTGATGAATACAGTATTCAGTTGTAAAAATATGAATGCAGTACTTGATAGTATGATCGCAACCATTAGGCCAGAAATGCCTAAGCAGATAGCAAGATGGGGTGGTAGCATGGGAGAATGGGAATCCAATGTGGAAGAATTAAGAGAATTTATCAATGCAAGATGTGAACTGCTTGATGATGGAGCAATTGAGTGCTATGATCATCTTTCAGGTCCTTATGAAATAACTTTGATGGCAGAGCCAATGGGTGTTGGTGAAATTGATTTTAATTCATTGGATATAGAATCATTCCCATGGTCAGGAAGTTATTTTGGTGGAGTGGGCAATACTATCAAAGCCAAGGTGTTTGATGAGTTTGAAGATGACTATGAATTCAGCCATTGGGAAACCACTGCTGGGAATATTATTACGCCTAGTTCACTTGAAAGAAAGGCCAATATAACGATGACGCAACCAGATACATTGACTGCAATATTTGTAGAAAAAGGAACAACCAGTATCGATGATTTTAGTTCTCTGCATAATGTATTGTTGTATCCTAATCCAGCATCTGACAAATTGACTCTGGAGTTTGAACTTGAGACGAGCCAATTTGTTGATGCGCGTATATATACAGCAACAGGAAAGAGAGTAAGAAGCAACAATGCTTTTGGGTCTCAGATGGCTGCAGGAGTGCATGTTGAAAGATTGGATATTAGTGGTATAACTGTTTCTGGACTTTATTTTGTTGAGTTAAAAATAGGTGATAGTGTGCAAAGGTATAAAGTGAACGTAGTAAAATAGACGCTATTTGAAACGTAGAAAAAATGATAAATGAGAAAAAGGCCTTGCGAAATCGTAAGGTCTTTTTTTATGGCTTGATTTTTTCGTTCAGTGCGCTTACGATTTTTTTTCCGTGGTCTCTTGTGTTTTCGATAAACAAGCTGTTTGTTTTTAAACCACCATTAAGCACTCCAGCGACAAAAACATTTTTGACATTTGTTTCCAAAGTCGCCGGGTCAAAAGTAGGAACAAGGTTTTCGTTTTGTTTGTATTCAACGCCTAGTTGTGCGAGTAAGGTATAGTCGGGCTTGTAGCCGATCATTGCAAGAACATAATCGTTGGCTATGGTGACTTCGCCTTCAGGAGTGTTTAAGATTACTTCTGTTTCTTTTATTTCTTTTACTGTTGAGTTGTAGTAAGTAGGGATCGATCCTTCTTTGATTCGGTTGATGATGTTGGGTAGGATCCAATATTTTACTCCTTGGTATAACTCTTTGTCTCTGACAGCCATGGTAACATTTGCTCCGTGGTTCCATGTTTCAAGTGCTACATCGCAGGCACTATTTCCTCCTCCGACGACCAGAATATTCATCCCGATGTAGGAGTGTGCATCGTTGTAATAGTGTCTGACTTTCGTCAAATGTTTGCCAGGAACATCAAGAGAACGTGGCGTATCATAAAAACCGAGGGCTAAAACGACAGCTTTGGCTTGATAGGTTTCTCCTTTTTCGGTGGCAAAAATGAAAACTTCATTTTCTTTGTTAATGGTCTTCACCGATTTCTTGTATTGGATGTTTAGGTCATAATGATCTGTTAATCGCCTATAGTATTCTAGTGCTTCTTTTCTTGTGGGTTTTTCTGTGTGTGATATAAAAGGAACCCCTGCAACTTCAAGTTTCTTACTAGTTGAAAAGAAAGTCATGTTGGTAGGGAAGTTGTAAAGTGAATTAACGAGTAATCCTTTTTCTAAGATGAGGTAACTTAACCCTTTGTTGCTCGCTTCTATGCCGCAGATCAATCCTGCTGGTCCCGCTCCGACGATGATGAGATCATAAATCATAAGCCAAAGATAAAACTAAGATTTTTATGATGAGAAAATTTTAGGAAAGTGGGATTGGTTTTTTTAGGCTTGGGCAACAAATTGGTTTGGGTCGTGAAATAAGTTTCATTTTGAATGCACGGTTGAAAATTATCTGGACCTTATTTAAATAAGCAGCAATTTTTAGTTTTTCGGCAGGAACTCAAAACATTTTCTTCAAAATTCCGTTTTTGATTTCAGTTTTATATATGGCAAAACTGTCGTAGAACTGCAATAAATTTCTGTAATAAGATTTATTTAGTTATAAAATTTCATTAGATTAGTAATTCACAAACAAAAACCAATCGATTAATGTCTCAAGCTGATACTTGCAAGCACCACTCCGCATGCCGTAAAAAGGAAAAGACATATATCTCATGGTTGCCAGCGATTTTTATAGCTATACTTCCCAAGTGTCCTTTTTGTATCATGGCCTATTCTGGTGCCATGTCAATGTGTAGTGGGAAAATGTTTTCACCCAATGCAGATGCTTATTCTGGTTACATCATTATAGGACTTTCCTTACTTATTTTGTTCAGCATTCTTTTAAATCATAAAGGCACCAAAACTTGGATTGCAGCTTTTATTGTTTTGATAGGAATCGGTTTGTTGACCATGAGTCAATATCAGACCATGTCTGAGTCACTTTATTATGTAGCAAGTTTTCTCTTGTTTTTTGGAATCTGGTTTAACGGAAGTTTTACTTTTTTCTACAAGAGGTTTTTTGAAAGTAGAATGAAAAACAATACGTCAATTATAAATTAAAAATATGATAGCCGAAAATTTTAACTACGATGCACCGTCCACATTGGAAGAAGCTATTGCTTTGCTGCATCAGTATGGGGACGATGCAAAAATTCTTGCAGGTGGACATAGTTTGGTTCCTATGATGAAGCTGAGATTTGCCTCTCCGACTCATCTTATTGATATCAACAATATACCAGGTCTTTCTTATATCAAAGAAGAAGATGGTTTGTTGAAGATAGGAGCCATGACCAAGGAGGTAGAAGTAGAAGAATCAGAAATCATCAAGAACAAGTATCACATTTTTGGAGATGCCACCAAGTTGATAGCAGATCCTCAAGTAAGGAACTTTGGAACACTGGGTGGAAATCTTGCCCACGGCGATGCAGCCAATGATCATCCTGCAGTAATGTTTGCCTTGGGAGCTTCGGTTGAGATAACAGGCAATCAAGGAAAGCGTACAGTACCTATTGATGAATTTTTTCATGGTTTTTACATGACTGCGGTTCAACATGGAGAAGTATTGACCGAAATTCAAATTCCAGCTGCAAGCGGTAATTATGGATCTGCTTATCACAAAGCCGAAAGAAAGGTTGGTGATTATGCAACAGCTGGTGTAGCTGCAATGGTACAAATTGGTGCCGATGGAAGATGCACCAAAGTAGGTATTGGATTGACCAATGTCAACAGTGTACCTATGCGCGCCAGTCGTTCTGAAGAAGCATTATTGGGAAGTGATCTATCAGAGGCTGTCATTAATCAAGCTGCACAATACGCATCAGAAGATTGTAATCCATCTGCTGACTTAAGAGGAGATGAAGACTACAAAAGACATCTGGTAAAAGTGATAACAAAACGAATGCTTAACCTGGCTATTTCAAGAGCTAAAAATCAAGGATAAAATGAAAAAGAATATAACATTTAAAGTAAATGGGACTGAGCATTCAGTTGAAGTCGAACCGAGAGAGTTGTTGATTCATGTCATCAGGGAAAAAATTTCAATGACGGGCTCGCATATTGGTTGTGATACATCTAGTTGTGGAGCGTGTACAATTCTTGTCGATGGAAAGTCCGCCAAGTCATGCACATTGTTGGCAGTCCAAGCCAATGGAAAAGAAATCACAACGGTGGAAGGATTGGCTACTGCCGAAGGGTTACACCCAATTCAAGAAGGATTTCACTTGAATCATGCATTGCATTGCGGATTTTGTACGCCAGGAATGATGATGCGTGCGATTGAGATGTTGGAAAAGAACCCCAATCCCACCGAAGAAGAAATTCGCTGGGGTATAGCTGGTAACCTTTGCAGATGCACGGGATATAATAATATTGTCAAGGCAATTCAGTGGGCATCAGCAAAGATGCAGGACAAGGAATTACCTTCTACCGAGCCAGAATTTGTATAAATCCAATTTTTAAAAAGAAAAAGTATAATCATGATAAAATGTAAAACATCTAAGGAAATTGGAGGAATGGGGCATTCTAAAAAAAGGAAGGAAGATGCCAGATTTATCCAAGGGAAAGGAAATTACGTAGATGATATAAAGTTGCCGGGCATGTTGTATATGGATATTGTCCGTAGTCCTTATGCTTACGCAAAAATCAAATCTATTGATGCTACCAAAGCATTGGAGATTCCAGGAGTTATAGCAGTCGTTACTGGAAAAGATCTCGAGAAATACAATTTACATTGGATGCCCACACTGATGTCCGATACTCAAATGGTTTTGCCTACAGATACTGTTATGTATCAATCACAAGAAGTCGCAGCAGTTATTGCGACGGATAGGTATGTGGCTAGAGATGGGAAAGAAGCCGTTGTCGTCGATTACGAACCCATGAAACCATTGATGGATCCATTTAAAGCCATGGATGAAGAGGCGCCTGTACTAAGACCTGATAAAGAAGGTAAAACGGACAACCATATCTGGCACTGGGAAGTGGGAGATAAAGAAAAAACAGCTGACATTTTTAATAGTGCGGATGTCGTTGTAAAGCAACAAATGCATATACCGAGAATTCATGTTGCTTCGATTGAAACATGTGGATGTGTAGCTGCCTATGATAAGGTTGAGAACCATCTTACGATGTATATGACTACACAAGCACCTCACGCTATCCGTACGGTGATTGCTTTGGTGGCAGGCCATGTAGGTTTGACGGAGGAAAAAATACGTGTGATTTCTCCAGATATAGGAGGAGGATTTGGAGGAAAGGTACCTGTGTATCCAGGTTATGTCATTGCGATAGCGGTTTCATTCCTCACTGGAGCACCGATTAAATGGATAGAAGATAGGTCAGAAAATTTACAAGCCGATTCATTTGCAAGGGATTATCATATTACTGCTGAGATGGCAGGCACCAGTGACGGAAAAATCCAAGCAACCAGATTTAAAGTTTTGGCGGATCATGGATATACCGATGCTTCTGCCAACCCGTCAAAGTTTCCAACTGGCCTTTTCTCAATAGGAACGGGGTCGTATGATTACGGAGCAGCATATATGGAAGCGGATGCGGTTTATACCAACAAACCACCAGGGGGAGTTGCATATAGATGCTCATTTAGGGTAACGGAAGCGGTTCATGCGATAGAAAGAATGACCGACATGTTTGCCAAAAAAGTAGGCAAAGATCCGGCTCAATTAAGAATGGAAAACTTTATCAAGAAAGAACAATTTCCTTGGGCTTCCCCGACTGGATGGTCCTATGATAGTGGTGACTACCATGCTGGACTGAAATTGGCAATGGATACCGTTGGTTATGATGAACTGAGAAAGGAACAATTGGAACTTCGTAAGGAAGGCAAGCTGATGGGAATCGGAATATCAACATTTACGGAAGTGGTAGGAGCTGGACCGGCAAAGGACTTTGATATCCTCGGAATAAAAATGTTTGATAGTGCTGAGATACGAGTGCATCCTACGGGAAAAGCCATTGCGAGATTTGGAACAAAGTCGCAAGGTCAGGGGCATGAAACTACCTATGCTCAGATCATTGCAGAAGAACTGGGAATACCAATGGAGCACATTCAGATAGAAGAAGGAGATACAGATACGGCTCCGTATGGTCTTGGAACGTATGCAAGTAGAAGTACTCCAACAGCTGGCGCTGCGGCAGCCATGGCTGCAAGAAAACTGAGAGACAAAGCCAAGAAAATTGCAGCTCATTTGATGGAAGTCAGCGAGCAAGATCTCGAATGGGAACCAGGGAAGTTTTTTGTAAAGGGAGCACCTGAAAAATCGAAAACGATTCAAGAAATTGTTTTTGCAGCATACACCAATCATCCAGAAGGTATGGAGGGTGGATTTGAAGCAACACATTATTATGATCCGCCAAACTTGACTTTCCCTTCAGGCGCTTATATCTGTATTGTGGATGTTGATCCAGATACCTGTGATATAAAAGTCAGAAGGTTTGTAGCAATTGATGATTGTGGCAATATCATCAATCCGATGATAGTACAAGGTCAAGTCCATGGAGGATTGACACAAGGAATTGCACCAGCAATGTATGAAGAACTGATCTACGATGAAGCCGGAAATATCTTGAATGGAACGTTTATGGATTACCTGGTGCCGACAGCTGTCGAGTCTCCTAGTTGGGAAACAGGTCATACAGTTACACCAGCACCGCATCATCCGATCGGAGCAAAAGGGGTAGGTGAATCACCAACAGTAGGTGCACCTCCTGCGATTGTTAATGCGATAGTAGATGCAGTTCATCACTTGGGCATTGATCATTTAGAAATTCCGGTTACACCATTTAAATTATACAAAGCATTGAAAGCCAAAGGTTACTTTGGGGACAACGCTTAATTATTAAATCAAATTTTTACGAATAGTGCCGCAGCATATGTTGCGGCACTACTTCAATTTTAAAAAGATATATGAATACGCAAATAGAAAAAGTGTTTGAGATAGACAAACCTATCCAACAAGTCTGGAGAAATCTTGCCAACCCTGAAGAAATTGTTGTGTGTGTGCCTGGAGCATCGATCACAGAAAAGATTGATGATAAAAATTACAAAGGTGCTGTAGTTACCAAATTTGGTCCTATCAAAGCAAGTTATGCTGGCGATATTGAGATCGTCGAACTTGATGAGGCCAATAAGAAAATGGTTCTTAAGGGAAGAGGATTGGATAGTAAAGGGAAGGGATCAGCCGATATGATTATGAATGGAACACTTGAAGAGGATGGTGATAAAACCAAGGTAACATTCAACATGGATATTACTATCGTAGGGATGCTAGCACAATACGGATCAAGGCTGATTAGTGATGTGTCCGATAATTTGCTTAATCAATTTGTAGATAACTTTAAAGCTAAGTTGGATGGTGAAGAAGTAGACAATACCATGAAAGCCACTGCAGTGATAGGCACAGTAAGCAAAAGTGTTTTCGGTCGCTTTATAGATTTTTTAAAAGGAATTTTCGGTGGAAAAGCCTAAAGATTTAATTCCCATAATTGATAATTTGGGATATGTAATTGAAGAGGATTTGGCGACGGTTTTGTTTTTAATGATGAAGCTTGAGAAACCTTTGTTGTTGGAAGGAAATCCGGGAGTAGGTAAGACACAAATTGCCTATATACTTTCAGAGTATTTGGGTTATGATTTGATAAGGCTACAGTGTTATGAAGGTCTTGATGTCAATAATGCCATTTATGAATGGAATTATCAAAAACAACTGCTTGCGATAAAAATTCACGAGTCGGGTGGAAAATCTGAGCAGGAAAAAGAAGACATGATTTTCGGAAAGGAATACCTCTTGGAGAGACCATTGTTGAAAGCCATCGCTTCTGATAGACCAAGTGTCTTGTTGCTTGATGAAATTGATCGATCTGATGAAGAGTTTGAAGCTTTTCTTTTGGAGTTACTTTCTGAGTTTCAGATTTCGATTCCTGAATTGGGAACGATTAAAAGTAAACATACGCCGATTGTGATACTTACGTCAAATAGAACAAGAGAATTAAGCGATGCGCTGAAGAGAAGATGTCTTTATCATTGGGTCGACTACCCATCGATGGAGAAAGAAATGAAGATTATTAAAAAACATCACCCAAATATTGAAGCAAAGCTGGCAGAACAAATTGCAGATTATATTCAGAAGATCAGGGAATTAAAATTAGATAAGACACCTGGAATAGCTGAAACGATCGATTGGGCTAAAGGCATCGCTGCATTGAATGGAGACAGCAATGCTATGTACAATAGCTTATCTTGTTTGTTGAAATCAAACGATGATATCAAAAAAGTAAAAGAAGAATATTTTAGAAATTAAATCTTATAAATTATGTCATTAAAAGAATACGAAGAGTTAAAAGAAATAAGATTGGAAGAAGGAAAGAAAAGCAATGCTCATTACAAAAGTGTTGATCTTCCAGGCAAGCGTAGTATGGATAAACCTGCTGACGAAGTAAGAGCAAGAATTGCTGCAATGAAAGCAGAAAGAGACGCTGCAAATCAAGGGTAAGCCATAAACGGATTAAAGCACTATACCGATTATTCTACTTTTGCGGAAGCATTTGTGGCTTTTGTCCAATTGGCTAGAACCGAAGGTTTTACTACAGGCATCCAATGCACAAAAGATACTCTGACATCGGCTTTGCACGAACTTTGGTTGGACAAAGATATTTTTGAGCATGCACTTATGTCATTGTTCTGCAAAGAGGAAGAGGAGCGAGAAGCTTTTTCGAGTATGTATAAAAAGTTTTGGAGACATCGAGGAACGGTCATCAGTGATACTCGAGTACACAAGAATAAGAATACAGGCAATATAAGAAAAAGCAGCTCTGCGGTGATGATTGGCAAGGGAGAATCAAATCTTGATGCTTCTGCTGAAGAAACAAAAACAACTTCTGGAGCCAATACTGATGAAACCATGAAGATGACTGATTTTTCACAGCTAAGTGAAAAACAGTCGGAAGAACTTGACGTTCTTTCAGAAAAACTTGTTCGCGAAATGAGTCTTCGAATAAAACGGAAACGTAAGAAGGCAAAAAAAGGTCAAGTGAGTATTTCTGAGTCTATCAGAAAAAATATTCAAAACGGAGGCAACATCATCAATCTCCAAAAAGAAAACCGAAAGAAAGATAAATTTAGATTGTTGATACTGCTTGATGTAAGTGGCTCAATGGATAAATACTCTTTTTATCTCCTCAAATTCTTATGGGCACTCCGCTCTCATTTTAAACAAGTTGAAGTTTTTACCTTTAGTACCAAGTTGGTCCGTATTACAGATTTTATTTCTGAAAAGAATATGGCCTTGGCTTTAAAAATGGTTTCATTCAATGCCAAACATTGGTCCAGTGGAACCAAGATCGGTGAGTCCTTGAAGACTTTCAATGACCATCATGCCAAGAAATACCTGAATGGCAAGACTTTAACATTGATATTGAGTGATGGCCTCGATACAGGCGAACCAGAAACATTGGAAACGGCCATCAAGCAAATCAAGCTTCGATCCAAGAAATTGATATGGTTAAACCCATTGAAAGGATCAAAAGGGTATGAACCAATACAAATCGGTATGAAAACTGCATTACCATCGCTGAATCATTTTGGTTCCGCTCATAATTTTAATAGCTTGCTTGAGCTAGAAAATATACTATCCTATGCGTAATGAATTTATCGATAAAATAAACAGTCTGAGAAATAGCACGGAAGCTTATGCGACAGCTATGATTGTCAGGCGTAAAACACCTTCTTCTGGCAAGCCTGGAGATCAAGCGGTGATTACGGCAGATGGGCAGATCCATGGATGGATCGGAGGAGGATGCACCAGAGGAATTGTGCTGAAAGAGGCACTACTGGCGATGAAAGATCGCAAACCAAGACTGGTGGTGATCAGTCCAGTAAAACGAGAAACAGACTTTTCGAATACAAAAATATATAGCATGACTTGTCAAAGTGGAGGAGAAGTAGAAGTGTATATCGCACCAGTCTTACCAAAACCACAAATTGTAGTTTTTGGAAATTCACATATTGGAATGGCCTTGGCAAAAGTGGCGAAGGCAATGGATTATCGTGTGGATGTAGTACAAAATACCATCGACGAAGCGGTGTATCCAACAGCTGATAATATCTATGGGATCAATGATTTTGAAATCATCGAGGAGCATCAGAAAAGTTATACGGTTGTATGCACACAAGGAGAGGGTGATCTCGAAGCATTGGCAATGGCATTAAAAATGGAAAGCCAATATTTGGCATTTGTATCGAGTCCGATTAAGGCACAAGCGATATACACGGATCTAAGAGAGCAAGGTGTCACTTTTGATAAACTGAAAACCATAAAAAGTCCTGCTGGTTTGGATCTTGGAGCAAAACTACCGGAAGAAGTTGCCATTAGTATTCTCGCTGAAATCATCAAAAAATTTAGGGATGAAACAACAGCCCAAAATAACAACAAGGATGAGGCATTGAGTATTCCTAATAATGAGTTTTACATGAATCCAGTGTGCAACATTCCAATCAAAAAAAGCACGGCCAAGCACGTTCTTGAACATGCTGGAGAGAAAGTATATTTTTGCTGTGATGGATGTAAGGTGAGTTTTGAGAAAGAACCGACGAAGTATATTCCGGTTTAATTATTCTAGTACATTTCAACTTTCAAAAGATATTATCTTTACCAAGTATGAAGAAATTTACGCATTTAGATAAAGAAGGGAACCCGACCATGGTAGATGTGGCTTCCAAGTCAGTGACGGAGAGGGTAGCAATAGCGCGAGCAATTGTGTCAGTCGAAAAAGAGATTTTGGATTTGTTGGAAAACAATGAAATCCAGACCAAGAAAGGACCAATTTTTCAGACAGCCATTCTTGCTGGGATTATGGCTACGAAGAAAACCAGTGACTTGATCCCGCTGTGTCATCCATTGATGATTTCAAAAGCAAATGTGGATATCGAAGTTAATGAAGAAGGAAAGATTGTGATTGATTGTTTGGTGAAAGTCAATGGTAAGACCGGTGTAGAGATGGAAGCACTCACTGGAGCAACGGTAGCAGCATTGACCATCTATGATATGTGTAAAGGGTTCTCTCACAACATTGTAGTGGAGGAAGTAAAATTAATGAAGAAAACAGGAGGAAAAAGCGATTTTGAAAGAAGCTAAAAAACATACTAAGCATGTAAAGTTGACGATGCCAGTAGGTGGAAGATATCATTCCAATGAATGGGCATTGCTCGGAGCACCTTGTGGAGTAATCAATAAATTTGCTAAAGATTTGGCAAAGATTATTTCGCAAAAAAAGAAGGTAGGTTACATCGATGCAAGTCATGAGGAGGTAGAACAAGATCATCCGTATCATGTGTATTATCAGGACCGCATCAAGTACGCTCATCTTGAAACAAAATCAGCGCTTGCGCAAAAGCAAAATAAAAAACACTTTTCATCCTTGGATCTTTTGTTGGTTAATGGGAATCATTTTCATGGTGACAAACAAATCGTTTTTATCAACGAAAAGAAAAAGGAATCATTAGAAAGAAAATTGGATCGTATTACTGATATGCGAATATTGGTGGTGGAAAGTGACGGTCAAGAAATATATGATTTTATCAAGCCCCACATCACTATGAAGACGGAAGTTTTCAATTTGTGTGATGTCGGAAGAGTTGCTGACATCATTCTCGAAGATGAAAAAGCAACAACAGCTCCATTGAATGGACTGGTGTTGGCTGGTGGAAAAAGCCAGCGTATGGGTCATGATAAAGGAGTAATCAATTATCATGGCAAAGAGCAAAGGAGTTACGAAGCCGATCTGCTTGCTTCAAAGTGCTGTGAAGTATTTATTTCTTTGAGTGAAAGACAGGCCGATCAAGAAATTCCTGAATACAAAATTATTCAAGATACTTTCACAGGTTTAGGTCCTTATGGAGCTATTTTATCAGCGTTCCGAGAGCATCCCAATCATGCTTGGTTGACGGTGGCTTGTGATCTTCCTTTGTTGAGTCAAACTACCATAGATACCTTGGTTGCAAAAAGAGATCCAAGTAAAGTTGCCACCTGCTTTCATAACCCGGATACTAAATTTCCTGAACCATTGATCACCATTTGGGAACCAAGAGCCTATCCGATTTTACTAGAGTTTTTAAGCCAAGGGTATTCTTGTCCTAGGAAAGTATTGATCAATACGGATGTTGAGGAAATTGTTGTAGAGCAGGTTGAGTTTATGGAAAATGTAAACGATCCCAGCGCGTATGAAGAAATGATCCAGAAAATAAAAGAAAGCTAGTTCTCTTTATTAAACGCAAATCTTATCTATAAAAATAGAAAGGATATATTTCTCCTTTCTCAAAGGTATTTTTTCCTCTTGGCAATTCTATGATTGCATCTGCTTCGACAAGATTGGCGAGGTCACCCGAGCCATTTCCTTTTTGTGGGTGCGCAATAACCTGACCTTCATCATTGTAAGAAATTTTCACTTCAAGAAAGTAGGTGAGGTCCGGTTTGAAATTTACTTCGTTGCCTAGCTTGGCATACATTGGCTTTCTGAGATTGATGCCCATTGAGAAACCTAACCAATCAACAAAATATCTATGCATGCACACAAAGGACGATACAGGGTTGCCAGGGAAGGCAAATATTTTGCATTGTTTGTATGTGCCAAACCAAAATGGTTTGCCTGGTCTTTGTGTAATTTTGTGAAACAACTTCTCTGCACCTAGTTCTGCTAGTACCTTTGGCAGAAAGTCGAATTTTCCTTTTGACACTCCACCACTGAGTATTACTAAGTCATATTCCTTAAGATACTGTCCAAGTTTTTCTTTGATGGCTTCTTCCTCATCAATGAGGTGATCTTGATCACACTTGATGTTGAGCGAATGTAAGACTGTGATTATTCGATATACATTTGATCTTCTGATTTGATGCTTCAAAGGAGTCGTGTTGATTGGCACCAATTCGTTGCCCGTGGAAATGACCATGGCTGTCGGAAGTTTGGCAACTACAATTTCTGCCTTACCAATACTTGCCGCGAGTCCAATTTCTGCAGAGGAGATGATGGTGTTTTTTTTGGCAACACATTCACCATTTTTTCTGTCTGATCCTTTAAAGTGAACATTCTGTTGGTTATTGACTGTGTCTACGATTAGATTGGCATAACCGTCTGTCAATTCTAAATCTTCATATCTGATGACCGTATCGCTTCCTTTTGGAAGAATGCTTCCAGTCATTACTTCAAGACAGGCATGTGCTTCTTTCAATTCTTTTTGTGGATCACCAGCCGCGGCAATGGCCTCGATTTTAAAATTTCTCGTGCCGCTGGCAAAGTCTTTAAATCTGATGGCAATACCATCCATGGTCACACGGTGATAAGGAGGAAGATCTCTATCGGTAAACCATTCTTCTTTCAATATTCTTCCCATTGCTTGGGAAAGGGGGATAGATTCTGTACCATAATCGCCCGTGTTGTTTCTAAAGATTTCAATTGCTTCTTCTACATTTATCATTATCCTCCTATTGTGGTCATCGATTCAGTTACATTGGGTGATTTGGTTCTTTTTGCTTCGGCTTCGAAGCCATCTTTGTATTTTTGTCCGACTGCTTCTATGACAGCCTCTTTGATTTGTTCGTCGGTTGCTTCTGCTCTTATCAAGTCTCTGATGTTGAAAATTCCTTCATCGTAGAGACAGGTTTTGATGATTCCTTTTGGAGTTAATCGCAATCGGTTGCAAGTGCCACAGAAAGTCCTAGAGTACGCTGGAATAATTCCAAAAGAACCTTTGTGTCCAGGAATTTGATAATTCAACGAAGTAGAATTCTTTTCATCCTGAAGTTTGGTGGCCTTACCATAATGTGATTCAATATGACTTAATATTTTTTTGTAATCCCATTCTAGTTTTTGGTAGTTGGCTCCTGTGCCATTGAACGGCATTTCTTCTATAAATCTGACCGAGATGTCTTTTTCTTTTGTGAGGCCGACCATTGGGTTTAGGTCTTCGATGTTTCTGTCTTTGATGACCACTGCATTAAGTTTCAAATTGACGTCTCTTTTGGACATTTCCTCAAAGCAATTCCATACTTTTTCAAAGTAATCTCTTCTGGTAATGTCGAAGAAACGATCTTTGTCGATAGAGTCAATACTTAAGTTGTAACTTTTGACACCATAGGAAATTAATTCGTCTAGGTGATTGAGTGTTTGGGTGCCGTTGGTGGTGATTGCAATTTTATTGATTCCTTCGATCATGCTCAATTGCTTGATGAAGTACATGATGTTTTTTCTAAGGAATGGTTCGCCACCAGTAATTCTGACTTTCGATATGCCCATCTTACTCAAGATGTGGGCAGTTCTTAAAAGCTCTTCGTAGCTCATCAGTTTGTCTTGCTTCACAAAATCAATCCCCTCATTGGGCATACAATAGAAACATCTAAGGTTGCACTTGTCAGTAACTGCGATTCTTATGTAGTCAATGACTCTTCCGTATTTGTCTTTTAGTTGTGTCATTGTTCTCTTGGGTGAATGGCTCCTTCTTTGAGTTTCAAAAATAGGCCTTTTTTGTTTCTAAATACAGCTATGATTTCAGATGCTATAGATAGTGATATTTCCTCTGGTGTCTCAGCACCGATTTCTAAGCCAGTCGGACTGTGGATGAAGTTGATATTCTCTAAATCCAAATGTTTTAATTCCTTGTCCATTTTCAGAAACCGTTTTTTAGGTCCCAACATACCAATGTATGGAGGGTTGGTTTTTATGAAATGTTGGACAATCGTCATGTCCCATTTATAATCGTGAGACATCATGACTACTGCGGTGTAATCATGGGTTTGTATTTTTTCGTGCTCTTCAAAAGGAATGACCTTATCTACTTTTTTGACCAGTTCTTTTGCTAATTTTTTCATCCTTCCGACGACCCAGATATCCCAGCCCAATGTGTTGGCCACACTTGCCATTGCGTTGACATCGTAATTGTCTCCTACGATGATCAATCTAGTTTCGGGTCTGACGAACTCCAGGAGTACTTTTAAATCTCCTTCATCGGATTTCAAATCAAAAATTCTTGGCGATTTTTTGGCAATGGTAGTTTGAATGGCTTCATTCAAACTACCATTATCAATATTCAGAAAATTGAAATCTGGTTTGGTGTAATCCAACACTTGACTTTTGGCAAGATATTGACTGTCTTTGGATATGACCTTAGCGATGATTGATGGTTCTTCGTAATGAAGGATCGATCGTAAAACTTCAATCTCATTGTTTGGGTCATTTGGGTCGATGGGTGTAAGAAGAACTTCAATTCTACCATTGCAACCTAAACCCACACCGATCTGTGAAGAGTCGTCTTCCATGGTATCATACACGATGATGGCAGACTCATTTTTATAGATGGCATTCAATGATTTTTTAAGAGCGTCTCCTTCAAGACATCCACCACTGATTCCTCCTGTCCACATTCCGGTACTCTTGACGAGCATCCTTGCTCCTATGCGTCTATATGCCGATTCTTCCACACTGACTACAGAAGCAAGTGCCACTTTTATCGTACTATGATCAATAGAATCATATTCCGAGATTATTTTTCTTATTTCTAGCATTGGATAAGAAATATACTAATAATACCTTACCTTTCTCATATGGTTGGCTATGAAATTTCGTTCTATTTTTTCTTCATTGCAATGGTGTATTCTTCCGTTGGGTTTGGAGGTGGATCGAGTTATTTGGCCTTAATGGCCATTTTTGGTGTAGACTTCCAAGTTTTGAAGATTATTGCCTTGTTGTGTAACATAACGGTTGTGTCTGGCGGCGTGTATTGGTTTTGGAAAAGGGGATTTTTGGATTGGAAAAAGGTCCTTCCGCTGACATTGTTAAGTATACCTCTTGCTTTTTTAGGAGGCAGTATTCAACTTACCGAAAGAATCTTTTTCTTGGTGGCAGGTGCAGCATTGATATTGGCGGGAATACTTGTTTTGGTACAAAAGCAAGTACAAAACCAAAGTAAAGTAGAAAGGTCAGGTTCGGCAACAATAAATATGGCTGTAGGAGGTGGTATTGGTTTTTTGTCTGGCTTGATAGGGATTGGCGGTGGTATATTTCTTTCACCTTTTTTGCATTTGATAAGATGGGATAAGGTTAAAGTGATCGCAGGCACGGCAAGTTTTTTTATTTTAGTAAATTCAATGGCAGGATTGGCAGGTCAATTATCCCAGGGTAATGCAATTCAAGATTGGAAGCCTGTACTTGTTTTGATATTTGCAGTATTGGTGGGAGGACAAATAGGCTCAAGATGGGGTTCAGGAAAATTGTCTCCACAAAAGGTAAGGATGGTTACAGCTGTTCTTGTATTATTTGTTGGAATAAGAATTTTTGTAAAATATTTATAAGATGAAATTGAAGATTGTAGCATTTGGGATAGCGAAAGAAATCATGGATGGAAAAACTCATGAGCTTGAGCTTGAAGCATCGACGATAGGCGAATTAAAGAAATATCTTTGTGAAGAATATGGCGATTTTCAAAAACTGAATTCTTTGGCCTTTGCGGTCAATGAAGAATATCAAGATGGAACATATGTGCTATCCGAAAATGATGAAGTGGTTTTAATACCGCCTGTGGCTGGTGGGTAAAAGAGAAAGAATGATCGATGTAATAATATCAGAAGAAACGTTGGATCCATTGAAATGTGCTCAGCTTGCTCAGCATCCTGCTACTGGAGGTACTGTTCAATTTATTGGAACCGTCAGAAATAATACCAAGGGCAAAAATGTAGTGCGTTTAGAATTTGAAGCATTCAAGAGTATGGCTGTATCTGAGATGGAAAAAATTGCTCAACAAGTAGTGAAAAATTGGGGTGCTTATGCCGTTGTGATTCATCATCGGGTTGGTGTTTTGGCTATTGAAGATATTGCAGTCATTATTACGGTGGCTACTCCTCATAGAAAAGCAGCTTTTGAGGCATGCGAATATGCAATTGATACTTTAAAGCAAACCGTACCCATCTGGAAGAAAGAAATATTTGAAGATGGTGAGGTATGGGTGGCAGCACATCCTTAGTTTATTTCTGTATTGATAGAATTTCCATTAAACCAAATTGTATTTTTGCAGTCTTACAACTTTAATTCTAAAACGAAAAATGAAATTTTTATTTGCTAGTTTGTTTCTGTTGGCTTCCATCTCTCATGATATTCAAGTTGCCTACTTTAAGATTTATGAAAAAGGTGATCAACTAGTCGTGGATTTTGTCTTCGAAAGAGAAGATCTGCTAGAGGCTTTGGGGCAAAAACAATCTGACTTAGAGGATGCACATATCCATTCTTACCTAGAGGAAAAATTTGCCGTAAGGATCAATGGCAAACGAATAGAAATTGGTTTTAACTATATAGATGTCAAGGAAAAACATGTCCATTTGAGCGGAAGCTTGATGGGAAAAATGGAAACGATTAACACCATCGAAATTGACAATCATTGTCTCTTAGATATTTATAAGCACTCCAACATTGTTGAGTTGAGACTGTTTGATCAGGAACGCGATTTTCTGATGAATGCTGAAAGAACCAATATCAAAATCAATTATTAATTATTCACATGAAGAAGTATTTTCTTTTACTTATTGTTTTTGTACAGACCAATATTTTTCTGACTGCACAGACGCAACCCAATATTCTTTTGATCATTGCAGATGATATGGGAATCGATGCCATTGAAGGTTTTGAGCTAGAAGGCCTCAACTTTGCCAATACACCAAATCTGACTGCTTTGATGGAAGAAGGGGTGGTTTATAAAAATTTTTGGTCATCACCCTTATGCACAGCAACACGCTCAAATCTCATGAGTGGAAAATACGGAGTGAAAACAGGAGTGATGCAAGTGCCTGGAAATCTAGATCTCGAACACGAATCAATATTTAATTATTTGGATAGAGTAACGGACAATGCGTATGCGTCTGCAGTGATTGGAAAATGGCATATTTCAAATCCAGTGAATTTTGATCATCCATTTGAACATGGTGTTGATCACTTTGAAGGAATAATGACTGGAGGGATTAATGATTATTATAATTGGAATAAAATTGAAAATGGTGAGTCGACAGAAATAAATGAATACATCACCACGCACTTGACGAATGCCGCAATTGATTGGATTGATGGTCAAGATCAACCTTGGTTTATGTGGTTGGCACACATTGCACCACATAATCCATTTCAAGTTCCGCCTGATGATTTGTATACAGTCAATAATCCAACAACCAACCGACAAATTTACAATGCGAGCATCGAAGCTCTTGATCACGAAATTGGCAGATTGCTTGAAAGCTTGGATGAAGAAACGAGAGACAATACAGTTGTAATTTTTATGGGTGATAACGGAACACCCAATAGTGTGCTTGCTGGCTATCAAAACCAACATGGTAAAGGGTCGCTGTATGAAGGAGGAATCAGAGTACCTTTGATCATCAGTGGCAATGGTGTTTCTCGGATGGGTGAAGAAGAGTTGGGTTTGACTCAAGTCAATGACCTTTATGCGACGATTATTGAAACTTGTGCAAACGATTTGCCTGGTGGAATACACAATAGTTATAGTATCAAATCTTCCTTTGTTCAAGAAAATGGGATTGAGAGAAATTATATTTATTCTGATGTGATTGATAATGGCGTTCAAGAATGGACCATAAGAAATGATGAATATAAGTTGATCTTGGATGATAACGGGACGAGGGAATTTTATAGAGTGGTAGATGATATTTTTGAAGAAGATGACTTGATGTTGAATTTGAATCCTACGGAAGAAGCGATTATGCTTGAATTGGAAGAAGAGGCAGCTGTGATTAGAAATGGTTGGTCGTGTCAAGATTTTATTCTTAATGGGAATGAAGTAATCATCGACGACTGTGACATGACAAGCGCCTGTGAAGAAATAGATGTATTGAGTTTTGAAAATATTGGTTGTTGTGATTCGCCAGATGAGCCGAGTGTATACTATGAATATGAAGAAAACAACCTTAGACATATTTATTCCAATGGTTTTCCCAATCATGATTATTGTTATAATCCCAATAACATACCAGAACAATCTTATCATTATGTGAGGGTAAACAAGTCTCCGACGGTAAGTGATGAAATAACATCCATTGTAAGAGCGAATGGTCGACCTGCAAGACATTTTGGAGTAGCCCTTAATGGAGTTTATCTTTCACCTGCTCCGGGTACGCCTTTTATTTATGTTAATAAAAATACGGGTGAGTTTAACTGGGATTGGGTTTTTGAACCGCTGAATAATCAAGGAGATGAAGTCGGTCAAGTCAGACTTGACTGTGCAACTGCGCATACCAATGCCAATGGCTACCACTATCATGGTGAGATGCATGAATACTTGGAAAGCGAGATGCCAGGGATTACTTCGGTTACCTCACTTGATGATCTGTATCAGATAGGATGGGCATCGGACGGTTTTCCTATATTGTATAAATTTGGCCCTGATGCTGAAGGCAATGTCAGGGAATTGCAACCGAGTTACCGCCTCAAAAGTGGAGAGCGACCAGGTGATGGAATAGAAGCTCCATGCGGACCCTACACGGGAAAGTATACTGTCGATTATGAGTATGTGGAAGGCATGGGCGATCTAGATGAATGTAATGGAATAGCAGCAGAAGTAGAATTGGAGACGGCTTTGGGATCTGAAACTTTTGGGTATTATTATTTGGTGACATCTACTTTCCCAGAAATTGGGAGGTGCTTAATGGGAGAAGTGAGTCTTGACTTTGAGAATTCTGCTGACCCAATTGTGGGCGTTGATAATGATGGAGATGGATTTCTTGCTGCATTTGAATGTAATGATAATGATTTTAATATCAATCCAAGTGCCATAGATATTCCCAACAATGGAATTGATGAAAATTGTGATGGTGTGGATTTGATTACTTCTGTACATGAACTTGCGTTGAATTCTGTGAACATATACCCCAATCCAGTTACTGATCTTATTAATATTGACATAGATGGTCAGATCAATTTTAAAGCCAATTTATATAACTCTGAGGGAAAATTGGTCTTAACTGCCACCAATAAAAAGCAACTAAAATTAATTGGAATTGCGCAAGGGTTGTATCTTCTTGAGATATTGGATATCAAGTCTGGAGAGAAAATAAGTAAGCGGGTTGTTGTATCTTGGTAGAATCAAACCAATTAAATATTTGTAGTATGAAATTCAACTTTACGTTTGCCTTAATATTATTGCTTATGGGTGTTTCTTTCTCACAGATAGATCCAGATATTTTTGGAAAGTTTGAAGGTCAGAAAATTGAGATTGATGGTTATCAAATTCATTTGGAAGTAAAAGGGGAAGGCGATCCCATTTTCTTTTTGCCAGGTGGTCCAGGGAATTCTCATGATTATATGCAAGGAAATTTTGGTCAATATCATACCAGTCATCAAGTAGTATTTTTTGATTGGTTGGGTAGAGGGTTGTCTGATGATGCAAAGGATGTTAGCGAGTATTCAGTCGAAGCAGATATTGAAATGATTGAGAAGCTGAGACTGCATTTAGGTTTGGGTAAAATATCATTGGTGGGGCATTCTTATGGGACTGTTCCGGCTCAGGGATATGCCATCAAGTATCCTGATCATGTTGATAAGATGGTATTGATCAATGGATTCCATAGTGGTGCTATGTGGCAAGCCAATTGCGATAGTTATAACCATTATGCCAAAACGCATTTTCCAGAGAAGTGGGTGGTTGTCGACTCTTTACGAGCATTGGGTTATCTGTCTACGGACAAGCCATTGCAAGATGTGTACGGAGATTTTCCTACGAAGTATATTTATTACCACAATACTACCTTGAAACAAAATGTGCCATCAGAAAAATACAGAGGATGGGCTGGCGATGTATATGCGCAGATCATCGGACCGGATGGTGACTTTGATGTAAGTGGCAGTATGATCAATCAAGATTACAGAAGACATTTGAAAAATGTACGAGCGGAGACTCTTGTTATCGCCGGGAGATATGATGGCGTTTCTACACCAGAGTTTGCTGTGCAGTACAAAACATTTATGCCTCAAGCACAATTTGTGATGTTTGAAAAAAGTGCGCACAACCCATACCTAGAGGAACCCGAAAAGTTTTACGAATTGCTGAATAAATTTCTAAGCAAGTAGGATAACCGTGCAGATTTAAGCTTTACTGTTTTAAGCTTGGAAGTTTTCTTTCTTTACCTTGTTCGTTGATCCATTGATTCAAGCCACCTTCAAGATGGAAAACGGAAAGTGTAGGTGCTTTTTCCTTGATGAATGTAAGCAGTGTTCTACTTCTTTTTCCTGACTGGCAATGTAGAATGTAGGTTTTTGAATTGTCCAACTGATCAAGCTTTTTTTTCAAGGATTCCTTAGGGATGTTTTCAGCTCCTATATTGTGGATATCATACTCATTTGGTTCTCTGACGTCAATAACTTTGACAGATGATTCACTTGCTAATTTATTAAGAATCTGATGTGAGTCAAGCTCAAATGTTGCATTTATTTTCAGTTTACAGATGTCGTCATAATCTTCAAGAATGATTTCATCTTTACTACTATTTCGATAATGGTGGTCGTCACTTTGCTTTAGTTTTACGGAAAGCATTTGATGATCGGCCAGATCAATATTTAGAATTCTATCTACCAAGCGTGAAGGCATACCGCTGGCAATTTTAATTACTTCCTGTGCTTGCATGCAAGCAATCATTCCTACGACGGGTCCCAGCACACCAGCTTCGGCACAATTGGGTACGGCATCTTCGAGAGGCGGAGTAGGGAATAAGTCGCGGTAGTTGGTTGAGTAACTGCCATCTTTATTTTTCATGTTGAAGATCGCGAGTTGTCCTTCGTAGCGGTGTACAGAAGCAAAGACGTTTACTTTTTCAAATTTCACACAGGCATCATTGATTAGATATCTGGTTGGAAAATTATCAGTGCCATCTGCTATTATATCGTAATTTTTGAAAATATCGCCTACGTTTTCAGTGCTTAGTCTCTCTTTATAGATTTGACATTGAATGTCTGGATTTATGGCTTTTACTTTTTGCAAGGCGACTTCTACTTTGTGCTTGCCTACATCTTGTGAAGAGTATAATATCTGTCTATGCAGATTGTGTATTTCAACCTTATCAAAATCAATGATTCCTAAATTACCAATACCTGCTGCCGCCAAATATAAGATCAATGGCGAGCCAAGACCACCAGCACCTACTATCAAAACTTTTGCTTTGGCCAATTTCTCTTGTTGTTCAAGATTGAAATTGGGTAGATTTAACTGCCTGCTGTATCGTTCAATGTTGGATGGGTTCAATGGTAGATTTTTGATCAAGTTACACTTTTTCCTTTTCTTCTTTAACACGCCAAGGCGGGTTAATCCTGTTTTCGCCCCCATAGAACAAAATGATTTGATGGTTGTCTGGGTCTTTCAATCTTGCTTCGCGCCACAACCATGATTTGTCATTGGGCAATTCATCAAATTCTATCCCACGATCCTGCAGCTTAGCTACTTGTTTATCTAAATCTTCGCATTCAAAATATACATATATGCCTTCACCAGTAGTTTGTTTTTCTCTATAATGAATGGAAAACGTGGAATTACCGTCTGGGCATAAAAATCTGGCATAATGATCAGACTTTACGATCAATTGAAGTCCTAGTTTTTTGTAAAAAGAAATTGATTTTGGAATATCTAAACAAGGAACTGTTACTTGATTAAGATTCATAGGCTGGCTGATTGGTTTGATGATGAAATATTTGATTGTACATCCAATTCCCACTACGATAATGCAATCAATAAATAAAGTGTTTGAGGGCGATTTTTGTTCTATTTTTCTGAAAACTGCTAGAAATTTAAATGAGTCTGTATGGCGCAAACACTTCTCCTAACGAGTGAATTTTCTCAAAGAGGCTCATATATCACATCTTTATGTGGTTGTAACATCTATTTCCTTGAACGACCTTTGTATCAGAAGTTGTATCCAGCATCATAAAGATGGAGCTCCTAACAACTTCAAAATTTATTTCAACTTTTCAGAGTTCGAAATTATTAAACTCCAAAAAATCAAAAAGGTGTAAGAAAACTTCTTACACCTTTTTAAATTTTGCTAGTTGCCTTACTGCCCGACACACTTTTCAATGGTACACCAAAATCTTTAAATGTACAATTGCGACAGTACTACTTTGTTCACTTTGCTAATCCTACTTTTGACTAGAAGTCAGTTGGATTATTAATTTGGCAATAAGCGTCTAAATGTAGCAATGCTTTTACATGCTAGTTTCTACCTGCTCTCACACCGCCATCTGTATCCCAAATTGCACCAGTCACCCAAGAGGTTTTGTCTGACAATAAGAATACGATACTATTGGCTACATCTTGAGGTGTACCATTTCTACCTATTGGATGAAATCCGTTGAATCCTTCAAGAGCTTTTTCTGCTTCTGCTTTACCGCCAAATACTCCATGATATACTGGTGTATTTACCACTGCAGGAGAGACTGCATTTACTCTAATGTTGTGTTCTGCTAATTCCATGGCTAGATGTTGAGTTAGTGAGTGCAAACCTGCTTTTTGCATTGAATATGCACTTGACGGAGTTGCTTTTACAGCTTGTTTTGCCCACATCGAACCAACGTTAACAATTGATCCACCATTGGTCTGCTTCATTTTCTTAGCAACCGCTTGAGTAAGGAAAAAGAAACCTCTATTGAGATCAAGGTAAGAATTGTAATCCTCTTTTGTATGATCTAAAAATGGTTTAGGGCCGAAAATTCCTGAAGCATTGACCAAAAAATCAACATCATTTAAAGCATTGATACTTGATACGAATCCTTCTAGGTCTTCACTGTTGGTAATGTCAACTTTGTGCTTGATAAGATTTTCTTGATCTGCAATCTTGTCAGTGTTACGTCCTACAATATGAACGGTTGCTCCTGTTGCTAATAATTGTTCGGCAGTAGCTTTCCCAATCCCGCTGGTACCTCCAACGATCACTGCAACTTTGTTTTTGAATTCTGTCATAACTAAATTTTTAATAATAAATAAAATACAGACTAGTCTGTCTATTTTGTAATAAATTTTTTTTCTTTTATATGATTTTAGCACACAAATTTTTGGCTTCTTTTATTGGCCAATCTTCTTGGTGAAGATGACTTTCCGCAACAGCTCCTTCGTAAAGTAGATATACTTGTTTGGCTATTACAGATCTTTCTTTTTTGCTTTTTTCTTTGAGATTAGAATCTATCAGTTGACCGATTAATTCAATAAATGAAGATTTTGATTTAATAATTTCAGATCTGATATTTTCATTCTCTCTTGGAATTTCAGCAACTGTTTTGATGCACCAGCATCCGTTAAAATCTTTGTCTTTGAAAAAGAGTTGTAAAAAGTCAAAGATTGCTAAAACCTGAGCGGAGCCATTCTTTTTGGATCTCGCATATTCATCTATTTGTGCTAAAAATGTAGCGTTTTTGTGTTTCAAATAGGAAATACATATTTCTTCCTTTGATTTGAAATGATTGTACAATGTAGCTTTCGCAATATTTGCTTTCTCAATTATTTCATTGATCCCAGTAGAATTGTATCCATTCTTATAAAACAAGAATGACGCCGTTTCTATTATATTTTGCTTTGTATCTGAATGCTTCACGGGGCAAAGATAGGGGGAATATTGTTAGTAGACAAGTCTGTCTACTTATTATTTTTTCATCCAGATTCTATCTCTCTTAGGTTTGGTATATCCTACAGTTTGTTAAAGTCTTACGAGTAGAGAGCAGTAATCCGAAAAATGAGTATAAGTGATCGATTAAAGGGAAAGTATTGAGGTTTACGATATTCTTCCCCAGTCCTTATTCTTTTTGAAATAGACTTTTAAAGAATTTCTCAGAATTTCATTGGCAGGGTGTTCTAGATTGGGGTCGCTATCTAAGACAAGTTTGGCAACGCTCCTGGCTGTGGAAGTAACCGTTCTGTCCTCGACCAAATTGAGTAATTGAAAACGCATGACGCCACTTTGTTGTGTACCGATCAGATCTCCTGGTCCACGCAATCGCAAGTCTGCTTCCGCTATTTTAAATCCATCGGTTGTTGATACCATGGTGTGTATTCTTTCCTTTCCTTCACTCGACAACTTGTTGCCACTCATCAATATACAAAACGACTGATCTGCTCCTCGACCAACCCGCCCTCTTAACTGGTGCAATTGACTTAATCCAAATCGTTCTGTGTTTTCTATGATCATCACAGATGCATTTGGGACATTGACTCCGACTTCTATGACAGTAGTGGCCACCATGATTTGTGTTTTCTTTTCGACAAACCGCTGCATCTCAAGATCTTTTTCTGCTGGTTTGAGTCGGCCGTGTACTACACTGATCTGGAACTCTGGTGGTCGGAAAATGTCTCGTATTTGTTCGTATCCCGTTTGAAGGTTTTGTAAGTCGAGTGTTTCAGATTCTTCGATGAGGGGATAGACAATATAGATCTGTCTGCCTTTTTCTATTTCAGTACGCATAAAATCGACCACTTCATATCGTTTGGATTCAAACATGTGAACGGTCTTTACCGGTTTTCTTCCTGGTGGAAGTTCGTCGATGACGGATACATCAAGATCTCCATACACTGTCATGGCAAGCGTTCTTGGTATTGGTGTTGCCGTCATGACCAGTATGTGTGGAAGGAAATCTGGATTTTTGCTCCAGAGTTTGGCACGTTGCATGACGCCAAACCGATGTTGCTCATCGATGATGGCAATGCCTAGTTTTTTGAATACCACATAATCTTCCAGCAAGGCATGTGTTCCTACGATGATGTCGAGGTCTCCGTTCTTAAGATATTCAAGTACCAGTTTTCTTTCTTTGCCTTTGATGGCTCCAGAAAGAAATCCCACTTTTACGCCGGTGCCTTCGAGGTATTCTTGAAGGGATTGATAATGTTGTTGTGCAAGTATCTGGGTGGGAGCCAGCATGGTGGCTTGAAAACCATTGTCGATGGCGATCAGCATGGTAAGCAGTGCCACCATCGTTTTACCAGAACCCACATCTCCCTGCAGTAATCGATTCATTTGATAACCCGAACCAACGTCAGTGCGGATTTCCTTCACCACCCGTTTCTGCGCACCTGTCAATTCGAAAGGCAGATTGTTTTTGTAAAAACTGTTGAAAGCATCCCCTATTTGCGAGAAAACAGGACCCTTGTATTTTAATTTTCTTCTCTGCTTACTAAAGAGCATGGCCAATTGAAAAAAGAATATCTCTTCAAATTTTAATCTGGCGATACTCGCATCTGCTTCTTCCTTGGTCTTTGGCTGATGGATTTTTATCAAGGCATCGTACCTCGATTGGAGTTTTATTTTCTCTATAAGATATGGAGGCAAAGTCTCTTCGAGATCACTTGGTTTTAATTCGTCAAAAATATTGACGATCAACCTTCTGCGGTGTTTGTTGTCCACTCCTAGTTTGGTGAGTGCCTCTGTGGATGAATATACAGCCTCGAGGCTGGTCTTCATTTTGCTCGCTCCAGATTTGATCATTTCGAGTTCGGGGTGTGCGAGTGTCTTTTTGCCTTTGTAGATAGATAGTCTTCCGTAGATAATGTATTCTTTGTCAGGGACGATCATTTTTCTTACCCACGACACGCCTTTGAACCAAAGCAATTCTATGTAGCCGGTATCGTCTTTGGCAACGGCCGATAATCTTTGTTGTCTTTTTCCTTTTACTTCTTTGACGGAAGTGATTTTTGCCTTGAGCAATACCTTTTCACCATCTCGACCGATGTCTTTGATGGTGGTATAGTTTGTCTTATCGACATATCTAAATGGAAAGGTATAGAGTAAATCTTCGACCGTCCGGATATTAAAATCCTGGATTAGGAACTTGGCACGGGTAGGGCCGACTCCTTTTAAAAACTCTATGGGTCTCGATAATAAACTACTCATAAATATTTGCCGAAAGGCATATCATCATCAAACATAAAATGAAATACAAATATAAGCGGTCAGCCGAAAGTTTACCCACTACCATATAAAACATCTCAATACTTGATAGTTAAGGCTTAATACTGTTACTTTTGTAGCATGGCAGAATCAAAAAGGCAACAGCAAGTAGGATCTCTCATCAAAAGACACTTCAGTACTGTGTTGATGAACGAGGGACCTAATATTTATCAAGGTTTATTGGTGACGGTGACGGATGTGAAGATGAGTTCTGACTTGGGCTTGGCTAAGATTTACGTTTCCATTTTTGGGACCGATAATAAGATGGCTGTGGTCGAGGAACTTGAATTCAACAATACCTTGTTGCGCCAGATGCTTGCCAATCGGATCAAGCGCCATGTACGTAGAATTCCCAATATCAATATATATCTGGATGATACACTCGATGAAATGTACCGTTTGCGTGGCGTTTTCGATCGACTACACGACCAGAAACTGATGGGGAAAGAGGAGGAATAATTTCATAAAACACTGAGGGTTAAGACTATAGCTCAGATTATCGCTTCCGCAAATTTGGCCCCGAGCTTTCAACGGAAAACTTGTGTATAACTCCTTGTAATATATTTCTTTACATATTTAGATTTTTATATTTTTGTCCTTTAAGTAACCAATCCAAATTCAAAGCTCAATGGCTTTAGATGTACTATTAGGACTTCAATGGGGAGACGAAGGAAAAGGGAAAATCGTCGACTACCTAGCCCCGAATTACAACATGATAGCAAGATTTCAAGGAGGCCCCAACGCTGGGCATACCATTGTGATCGGTGAAGACAAATTTGTGTTGCACACAATCCCTTCAGGAATTTTCAGAGAAAATGTGGACAATCTCATCGGAAACGGTGTTGTGGTTGATCCTACCATTCTGGCCAAAGAAATAAGAGGCTTGAAAGCAGCTGGTCTAGATATGAAAAACTTGAAGATTTCTTCAAAAGCCCACTTGATTCTACCTACGCACAGATGGCTTGATGCAGCCTCAGAAGCCGCCAAAGGAAAAGCCAAAATTGGTTCGACCCTGAAAGGAATCGGTCCTACATATATGGACAAGACTGGAAGAAACGGTTTGAGAATAGGGGATGTATCTTCTCCTGACTTTAGAGCCAAGTACGATGCGCTTGCTGCCAAGCACAAGCAATTGGTTTCTATCTATCCTGATGTAGATTTTGATCACAAAGGCGAAGAGGAAAGATGGTTTGAAGCAATCGAAGAAATCAAATGGATTCCCGTTGTGGACAGTCAGTATTATGTAAATGCAGCCTTGAAAGCTGGACAGAATATTTTGGCAGAAGGAGCACAAGGATCAATGCTAGATATTGATTTTGGAACATATCCATTTGTAACTTCATCCAATACGGTTACTTCAGGCGTCTGTAATGGACTTGGGGTGGCGCCGCAGAAAATCGGAGATGTAATCGGTATTACCAAAGCTTACTGTACTAGAGTCGGGTCAGGACCTTTCCCTACGGAATTGCATGGCGAAGTGGGTGAGCAGTTGAGAACATTGGGAAGTGAGTTTGGTGCGACAACAGGAAGACCAAGAAGATGTGGATGGATTGATATTCCGCAATTGAAATATACCATTTTGATCAATGGGGTGACTAGCCTTTGTATTACCAAGCTTGATATCTTGAATGAATTTGAAGAAATACGATTGGCCAAGGAATATACCATTGGTGGAGAGAAGACAGATCAATTGCCATTTGACTTGAATAGCGCAGACATCACTATTGATTTTGAAGCGATGAGTGGATGGAAGACTGATTTGGAAGGGCTTCAATCATTCAGTGATTTACCGATGCCAGCACAAGAGTTCTTGAATGAAATTGAGCGCCTATTGGAAGTACCGATCAACTTTGTGTCTAAAGGACCTCAAAGGAAGAATCTGATATTGAAGTAAAAAGGAAATTAACCAAATATATACAAACTAAAAAAGGGCTGCAATCTTCATTGCGGCCCTTTTTCGTGTTGAAGTGCTTCAAAAAATTCACTTCGTAAAAAGCATTTATATCATATGTTGGACTTGACAATCTGAATGGCGATGGCCAATAAGATGATGCCAAAAACTTTTCTGATGGTGTTGATCGCTTGCGGAGACAATTTCTTGGAAAACCAATCAATTGAATTAAGCAATGTGAAAATGATCACTGCATTGATTATGATACCTGCAAGAATGCTGTACGTATCATATTCAGCTTTCAATGAGATAATGGTTGTCAATGTTCCTGCTCCTGCCAACAGAGGAAAAGCCAATGGTACAATGCTACCTGATCTTTCTTCTCCATCCGTTTCAGGATCTTCCTTAAAAATTTTTATGTTCAAGATCATCTCCAATCCAATGAAGAACATGATCAACGAACCTGCAATTGCAAATGATGATGTATCAATTCCGAAGACACCCAAAATAGAGCTTCCGAAGAACAAAAATGCCACCATAATCAATGCTGAAATCAGTGTAACTACTGTTTCATTAAACTTCAAACCTTCCTTCTTCATTCCTATGATAATTGGTACGTTGCCAATCATGTCGATAACTGAAAAAAGAATCACTGTTACTGATAAAATCGCTGCCATAGTCTTAGCTTCTAGTGTTTGTAATATAAACGCAAAATTAAGCCATATTCCCATAATATGACTTAATATATTGCTCACAAAGTCAATACTTTGATATTTGTTCTTATTTTTGAGTCAAATTTTACTTAGTTATATTAAAAAGCAATGGCCAGTTATAAACTTGACGCGTTTGATGAAAGAATAATAAAAGAACTGACAGAGGACGCAAGAATGCCTATGATTCAGCTAGCAAATAAGCTAAAAGTGTCCAACACCTTTGTGCATCAACGACTTAGGAAATTGAAGGAGTTTGGAATCCTACAAAATGCAACTTATAAGTTGGATGCTTATGCGCTAGGTTATGAGTCTTCTGCCTATACTCAGATCATGTTGACCAACTCTAAGTTCCATAGAAAAGTGGAAGAACAACTGGCTAAAATTCCAGAAATTGTAGAGTGTGTAAACATATCCGGAAGATATGCGCTACTCGTCAAAATATATGCTGAGAACAACAGAGCTTTGAGAGATGTGATCTATGAAAAAATACAACCCATAGAAGGCGTAGAAGGAACGAATACTACCATCTCTTTTGAAACAGCATTCAGAAGAAATGTACCATTGTTGATTAAGGATCAGGCATAGTTGATTATATTTATAAAAAATTACTCTTTGAAATTCACTTCACATGTAGCAATATTCTTTTTTGTCTGCCTATGTATTGTAGGCTGCCAAAATTCAGATGTTACAGACGCTACAACATCTGTGGTTCAAGCCATACCTAACGAAGAAGTTTCTGATAATGAAGAAGTAGATTTAAGGGAGGCCTGGCAAAAGCCCAACCACATTCTTGATGAGATGGGTGACCTGTCAGCGAGAACGGTGGCAGATATTGGAGCGGGTACAGGTTACTTTTCATTCAGAATGATCGACAGGGCCGAGAAGGTGATTGCCATTGAAATTGATCGAGATCTGATAGATCTCATGAAGAATCTTGCTTTTGCCTTACCTGTAGAAAGCAAAGGAAAATTTGAAACCCGCCTTGCTGAATCTGATGATCCGAAATTATCAAACGGTGAAGTAGACGATATTCTAATTGTAAATGTGGTTGGATATTTTGAAGACCGTATTGCCTATTTTAAAAAGTGCTATGATGGATTGAGTCAAAGTGGCAAGATTCATATTGTCGATTATAAAGTAAGGCGCTTGCCGATAGAGGCTCCTGAATATGAAGACCGAGTCTATATTCATTTAATTGAAGAAGAATTGGAGGCAGCTGGTTTTAAGAATGTTGTGGTAGACGACACTTCCTTGGCATTTCAATATATGGTTCAAGCAGAGAAGTAGGCATCTTTTGTAGGCAGTTTATTTGGTCTGCGTTACTATTTTGTATTGTTTAAATTTTGAGCCAAAACCCATCCCATACTAAAACAAGCTTGCAGTAAATAGCCTCCTGTTGGAGCAAACCAATCTAACATTTCACCAATCACATATGTGTCTGGAATTTTATGAAGTTGAAAACTTTCATCAATTTCTGTGAGTGCTATTCCTCCCAAACTTGAGATGGCTTTGTCCAAATCATCTGTACCTACCAATGTGATGGGAATGGATTTAATAAACTCTGCCAATAGATCTAGATTGAGAAATGTTTCCTTATCAGAAAATTGCTTTATCAAACCAATGGAAGCGCGATCAAGATTGACGTCTTGTTTGAGAATGTCTGTTATCTTCTTGAGCTTTGAATTTTTTAGTTTGGTTTTTATTTGATCAACCGTCATTGTGGGTTTAAGATCGAGCTGAATAACAGGAGTTTTTCCTGTAAGAAAAGTATCTTGTATTTTTTGACTTAAAGCATATATGGCATTTCCTTCAAGTCCAAATTTTGTAATACACAGTTCGCCTTTCGCAGTTTCCGCTTCATAACTCACCGAAATATTTTTTAAAGGCTTGCCTTGATGCGTGTTGATAAAGTTAGTATTCCAATCAACTTTAAATGCACAATTGGCTGCTCTGAATGATTTTACTTCGATGCCTCTTTTTTCAAAAAGCGTTTTCCATCTTCCATCCGAACCTGTTACTTTCCAGCTCGCTCCACCTAAGGCAAAAATGATTATATCAAATGGGTCAGTTGTTTTTCCGTCGATGGTAATCAAGCCATCTTCATTCCAACCGGTCCATTCTTTTTGGAGCTTGATGTTGCTGTTGTTTTCAATCAATCGAGCTTCTATTTTTTTTAGAACTTCTATGGGTTTCAAATCTGCTGACGGGAAGATGCGATTGCTTGTGCCAACAAATGTGGGAACCTTGATGGAGTCAAACCAATTGATTAAATCAGTGTTGGAGAATGTGTTGATGATGGGAGCAATAAATGAAGATGGGTGGTATTTATGTATGAGGTTTTTTACCTCTGCCTTGAAACTTAAATTTAAACCCCCTTCCCCTGCCACCAAAAATTTTCTACCTATTGCCTTTTTCTTTTCAAAGAGGGTTACTTGATATTTTGCGGAATCAAGATTGGCTGCAAGCATGAGTGATGCTGGACCTCCTCCGATGATGGCAATTTTTTTCATGTATGCGTTTTCAATAACTTTGTAAAGTTACTCTTCTCAGATGGTATTGGTATCAAGTATGTAGGTCTGATTTAATACGAAAATGCGGCCTCATTGGTATGTGCATACTACAGTGGATCCAAACAAGTAGTTGTTACTGCATTATAACCAAAAAGACAAGGGTAAATATTATTTCAAATTTTCTACAGTTTTATTGACATGAAAGCTTAACTTGAAAGAACTATCAAAATAAAAATCAAACCATGCTTAGAACCTCCTTTTTTGTTGTTTCAGCCATTTTTCTTTTTATTTTTTTTCTACTTGTATCTAATAAGGAAGATGGCTATAAAAAGGCACCTCTTGAAAAAAGAATGGAAGCCAGAGCTGAGCAAGAGGTAATGATGACTAAAGATCCAAATACGGGTCTAATTCCCCGAGAAGAATTGTTTAAAGCTAAGAAGGAAATCTTAAAAAACCTTAAGAACCAAGAGAGGTCGGTCAATGATTTGTTTTGGACAGAGAGAGGGCCGGATAACTTTGCTGGGCGTGTTAGAAAATTTGTCATTGATCCTGATGATCCATCGGGTAATACAATCTGGGCTGGAGGTGTGGCTGGTGGTTTGTGGCAGTGCACCAATGCGTTTGAACTTGATTACGAATGGAGATTGGTCAGTAGTTATACGGGTAATGTAGGCGTGTCGAGTATTATTTTTGATCCTGAGAATTCTGATATTATGTATGTTGGAACGGGTGAGGCTTATGTTTCTTCAATCGCCTATACGGGCGATGGAATATATAAATCTATAGATCATGGAGTTACTTGGAACAGACTTCCTAGTACAGAAAATGGGAATTTTCAATTTACACAAGACATGCTGATTGCGGAAGGTAGACTCTTTGCGTGTACTTTTGCCAATGGTATTATGATGTCCGATGACGGAGGGGAAACCTGGTTGAAGTCACTAGGAAACGGTCAATTTGGATTTTCCAATAGAGCCAATCAAGTTGAATTGGCTGCAAATGGAGATTTGTATGCGTCTATGGGTCTTGGTAATTCAGAAGATGGTATTTATAAATCTATAGATAATGGAAATACATGGTCATTTCTTAATCAACCCGTGTCTCAATTTCAAAGAATTGAAATTGCAGTTGCTCCTAGTGATGCAAATGTGATTTATGCGATGTATGAAAATGGTCAGGGGGGAATTGATAATATATGGAAGTCTTTGGACGGTGGAAATACTTGGGAGGGATATGACGCTCCCACTGGGTTCAACCTCGATAATTTTGCAAGAAATCAAGCATGGTATGATATGGCAATCAATGTTCATCCCAATGATCATGAAAGAGTAATGGTCGGGGCTGTTGATCCTCATTATAGTGGGAATAGCGGTGAGAGCTGGACACAAGTTGGGCAGTGGTTCGGTGGTGGTGGATTTCCATTTGTCCATGCAGACCAACATTATATTTTGCCTGTACCAGGAAGCGATAGGGTACTTTTGTCAAACGATGGAGGTATTTATGTTTCTGAAAATGGATTTAGCGATACTCCCAACTTTTTAGGCATTACAAGAGGATTCAATATCACACAATTTTATTCATGTGCAATTCATCCAGAAGCGGGGCGTGATTATTTTTTGGGTGGCACACAAGATAATGGAAGTCATATTTTTGTTGAAGAAGGGGTGAATTCAACTTTTGAAATAACAGGTGGCGATGGTGGATTTTGTTTTATAGATCAAGACAATCCAGATATTCAAATAACATCTTTCACCTTTAATAGCTATAACGTTACTCAAAATAATTGGGGCACGAGAAGATTTTTTGGTTCAGAAGATACGGAAGGATCATTTATCAATCCTTGTGATTATGATGATAAATTTAATAGATTGTACGCAAGAGGCGAACAAGATTTTTTAAATATCATTGACGTTGATTCAGAAGAATTTATTCAACAATTTATACCTGGCCTAGGTAGTCCATTTGGTTTTAAAGTCCACCCGGTCAACGATCATGAATTATGGGTTTTTACCACAGATGGAAAAATTAAAAAAGTAAGCAATCTAGATAGCAACCCATTGGTAGAAGAATTTATCGATGTACCTGGAGTAGGCAGGAGTATTGAATTCCATCCTGAAGATCCAAATAAAATGATTGCGACTGTTTCAAATTTTGGAGTAGCGTCTGTTTACTTTTCTGGCAACGGAGGTATTTCTTGGACTTCTTGTGAAGGCAATCTTCCTAATATGCCAGTTCGATGGGCCGTATTTCATCCGGATTTGCCGCAAGGAGCATTTATTGCAACAGAATTGGGTGTGTGGTCTACAGAAACCCTTAATGGAGAATCTACGGTTTGGACTATCAGTGATGTTTTACCATTGACGCGTGTTGATATGCTTGAAATAAGAGAGGAAGACAATATGCTCATTGCTGCTACACACGGAAGAGGAATGTGGACCGCTGAAATCGACTTTGAAATTGTAGATCTTGATGGAGATGGATTCTTTTCTGATGTCGATTGCGATGACTCCAATCCTGAAATTAATCCCAATTCAGTTGAAATAGTATACAATGGAATCGATGATGATTGCGATAGTTTTACATTGGATGATGATTTAGATTTTGATGGTTTTGGCATCGAAGTAGATTGTGATGATCAAGATCCTAACATCAACCCAGGAACTGTAGAAATTGATGACAATGGTATTGATGAAAACTGTGATGGGCTTGATTTTGCTGTTGGGTGTACTACTTTTACTGGAGGGCCATTTCCTGTTATGCAAGCAGGAGGTCAATGTGCGGATGCCCCTATCCAAGGATATGCAGTTTGGTCCAATGAATCGTATAATGTAAATGACATGATTGATGGCCAAGCGTATGTTGTTCAACATTGTGAAAACTATGATCCAACAATATTTGAATCAAGACTGACGGTTGTATATTATGACAGGCTCAGTGGAAATGTTGGTACTGCCATTGAAACAGCGGTTGGCTGTCACATTGAATTTGTGTATGAAGCGCTCTCTGGTTTTCCCGATATACTTATCATCATAAGTGAAATTGCCAACTGTGATGCCCCTTCAATACAAGTAGACAATGGTGTGTTGACCATAGCCTGTATTGTAGAATTATTGGATAATGATGGTGATGGATTCTTTTCCGATGTAGATTGCGATGATGAGAATGCAGAAATCAATCCCGATCAGATCGAGTTAGCGTATAACGGAATTGATGATGATTGTGATCCAAGTACATTGGATGATGATTTAGATGAAGATGGGTTTGGTCTGGCTGAAGATTGTGATGATACTAACGATCTGATCAATCCTGATGCAGAAGATATTATTGGGAATGGTATTGATGAAAATTGTGATGGCGTAGATGGAGTATCAGCAATCATAAATGGAGTGGAAGCAGAAGTTTCTGTATTCCCAAATCCAACATATGATAAAATCTTCATGGAATCAAATATTGAAGGCCTTAGCTATGAGTTGTTTGACGTCAGAGGAAAGCGTGTCGAAAGTGGAGTATTTGGTGAAGAAGTTGATCTTTCAAATTTTGCAAGTGGTGCTTATCTGATGAAATTGGCAACGAATAAAAACGAGCAGGTTGCCATTCAATGGATTGTTAAGATATAGTTGACGATATAAACTATAGCCTAGATATTATTTGATGCCATCGTAAGTAAATCTACTTCGACTGCATTAAATAATGCAACGCCCGATCTTCTTTTTCTTCAAGATTAATCAATGTATCGTATTAAATGCAGAGGATTTGGACGATGAATTCCATACTTGCGTAGATTTGTACCCAATTAACAAGCCATTATCACTTACCTTTGTTTTATTACCACAAGAAACAAAAGAAAATTAGCTTCAAATCTATGAGAGTTCTATTCAGCAACTTCAATTTAATATCCTTCATTGTTTTTTTGACATCCTATTCATCGCAAGCCCAAAATGCTCAGATCAAGGGTATTTTACAAGACGACCAAAATGAAGCGGTAGTCTATGCCAATGTATCCTTGCACAGTAGCATTGATAGCAGTTTGGTCAAAGTCGAAACAACAGATGACGTAGGTATATTTACCATCAACGATGTAAAAGAAGGCAGCTATTTTATCAAAGCCAGTTATGTGGGTTTGGCCGATCTTGTTGTTCCTACTTTTGAAATCGAGGGTAGTGGTACTACAGATTTGGGTATTTTACAATTTTCAGTGGGAGGCACAGATCTTAGCGAAGTGGTGGTAACCGCAAAACGAGCTTTGGTTGAAGTAAAAGCAGATCGAACGGTTTTCAATGTCCAAGGAACCATCAATAGTGCTGGAGAAAATGCTTTGGCATTGATGAGAAAAGCACCTAGTGTAACGGTTGACAACAATGACAATATAAGTGTTCTAGGTCGGACTGGAGTCAGAATATTTGTCGATGGAAAAGTATTGCCATTGTCTGGTGATGACCTTACAGCATATCTTCAAAGTCTTCCAGCAGAACAAATCGATAGAATCGACATCATTACAAATCCAGGTGCTAAATATGAAGCAGAAGGCAATGCTGGAATTATAGATATTAGATTAAAGCGCGATGATAGTTTTGGAACCAATGGTTCGGTAAGTGCAAGTTTTTCGCAAGGAAGACACAGTCAATACAATATCTCAAGCACTTTGAATTACCGAAATAAGAAAATGAACGTATTTGGGAATCTTGGTTTCGGAGAGCAAACAGGGTTTAACGATATGATTTTTGAAAGTTTTCAAAATAACTTCCTATTGGATGAAATAAACAATACAACTTATAATTCCACAAGTTTTAATTATCGTGTTGGTGCCGATTTCTTTATTGATGAAAAACAAACGATTGGATTTCTGATTGGAGGTTTGTTGAATGATCGAGGAAATACAAACGATAACATCATTGAAATTTCAAATCGATCAAATTTTAGCGTCATTGATTCTGTGCTGGTAGCTCGTAATACAGCAAATGGTGGTGGTGCCAATAATACTTTCAATATCAATTACAGATATGATATGTCCAAGGATAAAAATTTGAATATTGACCTTGATTATGGCACATACAATAGCTTCTCAACTAGGTATTCTCCAAACAGGTATTATGAAACTACTGAGGAAGAAGTATTTTTAAGCGAACGAATCAATATCATCGCACCAGAAAATGACATTGATATCTATACAGCCAAAGTTGATTACGAACAACCATTGGCCAAAGGTAAATTGGGAGTTGGAGCGAAGGTGAGTAGAGTAGTGTCAGACAACACCTTTTTGTTTTCTGATGAGATTGATGGACAGGAGATTCAAAATGACCAACGTTCGAATGTTTTTAAATACGGAGAAAATGTATATGCTGGATATGCCAGCTACAATCAGCCGATCAATGATAAGTTGAGTTTTTCTTCGGGACTGAGATTGGAACAAACGGATGCAGAAGGTATATTGACTCCTTTTGATTCAAATCTTTCAGAACCACCTGTTGTTCAGAATTATTTGAGTGCCTTCCCTAATCTCGGATTTTCATGGTCACCCAAACCAATGAGTTCATTCAATTTGGCATTTGGTCGTCGAATCAACCGCCCGGATTACAATGTGCTTAATCCTTTTGAAAATAGGTTGAGCGAACTTTCATTTGAAAAAGGAAATCCTAGATTGTTGGCAGAGATTGTTAACAATGTCGAATTGGGTTGGACCTACCAATATAGATACAATTTCAAGTTGGGCTATAGTAAAACAACCAATCAAATCACGAGACTAATTGCACCTGACTTGGTAGACAATCGGGCAAGCTTTATTACTTGGGCCAATTTGGCCGATCAAACAGTTGTCTCTGGAAATATTTCTGCACCTATGCAGTTTGGCGAAAAGTGGAATGCTTTTTTCAATCTTAGTGCATCTTATATTGACAACCAAGCAGATTATGGTGATGGGCAAGTAGTAGATGTGCAAGCATTTACCTACGTTATTTTTACACAACAAACCTATGCAATTACTAAAAAATTAAATGGTGAAGTTTCTGGTTATTACTCTGGGCCGGGAGTTTGGGGTGGTGTATTTAAATATGATCCAACCTGGTCACTGAATATTGGTTTACAACAGAAATTTTTAAATGATCAGTTGAATGTCAAACTTGCCTTCAATGATATTTTCTATCGATCTTGGTGGCAAGGAACATCTAGCTTCAGCGGTTTAGAATCTTCTGGCGAAGGAAGAAATGATACGCGAAGAGTCTCTCTAAGTTTGTCATACAATTTTGGAAATCAGAAAGTAAAGAGTCGTAATCGTAAGACTGGTATCGAAGAAGAAAGTAAAAGAGTTGGAAATTAATATTTCCTAATTTTCTGAATGTAGAATGTGGTGCTACAATTATAAAATGCAATTGTCTTCCTCTTCTACAATTGTATTGGATAGGTTTAGTTGGACATTTAGTGGCAATGAAAAATCGACATCCATTTCAATGGTTTCAAATTCATGCAGGTCATTACCATCAAAAGTAAACCCAACGACCGCATCTCTTGATTGAGTAGGAACATAAATTACTTTTTGGTTTTCAACTTGTCTCAATAATGAAAGACACAAATTGGTTTTGCCAATCGCATGATTGCTGTATAGACTTGTTTCGCTTATCACATTTAAAATTCCGGACTGGATTTTCGCAACTTTTAATATTCCGCCAATGTGTGGTGTTTGAATCCAAGCTATTTCCACAATGCCATCGTTGTCAAGATCATCAATCGCCACTATATTGAGCCAACGATTTTGGCTTCCGATTTCTAAAACTCGAGCATGTTCTATCAATTGATCGACAATGATCTTATAGATAACAATACCTGCTCCTTTATTTACATCTGATCTTATCGTGATAAATTCCAATTGTCCATCCCCATCGACATCGTACATTCTTGGGCGGATGTCTTCGAAAACATAGTTGTCAGGAAGATTTAATTCGTAGGTATTCTCCTCTGAGGCTATGACGAGTTGGCCTCCTTCAATTTTATCCCCTAAGATGCCATGTCCGTATCTTTCTGTTGGATTGGTGTAGCTCGCAAAAATGCTATTGTCGCTGCTTCTGCTGATTTGCTCTTCTGGCATTTGAGTGTAATTTTCTTGGATGCGTTCAAGAGGAGTTTTTATTCCTTCTTCTTTATTGCACGAAAGGCATAGCATGAGTATTAAACTCAGACAGAGAAAATAATTTGATTTGTAGCCTTTGATAATCATAGCTCAGATGGCTTTCTTATAAATTTAGACTAATAATTATAAAGAAGTAACCATACGGTTTGCTTTACATATGTGAATGTCAGATGTGTGTCATTGAACTATTCGAATATGATGAAATTACAATCAAATAAATTCTGGAGACAGTTGTAATGAAGCAGTTGAAAATTCAATTTCCTTGCCAATAGAATTGGGAATATATACTTCGATAAATATAACCTGCTCTTTGGTTTCTAATTTATTGATTTCTTTCCTAATATGAGATAATTCTTGTGCAGAAGCACAAATAGAAATATTAAGAAAAAACAGTAAATAAAAGTTGGAAGAATGGTTGCATTCTTCTTAATGATAAGCAAGTTGTCTGCATGCAATTTCTCTCATTTCTCCACCAACCCTTCTTTCCATTTTGATCCAATCTCCATTGGTGTTGTAGTTGTAAGAAAAGTTATCCTCGCTTATCAAGTTGCCATCGGTGTCAAACCTTTTTTGATTGATCACATTGTTGTTGGAGTCGTAGGCGAAAATATTTCCTACGTATCTGTTGTTTGCTTTATTCCATCTATTAATCGTAGACTCGATCACATTGCCTTGAAGATCATAAGTGAAAGTACGTTGCTCTTTGATCGTGCCTTCAAAATCAAAATCAATGGCTGCTGTCAATCTATTTTGAACATCATAGGTATTTTCAGTGATCCTTGATTTGTTTGATGAAACATCCGTTGTAGTGGTTTTAATAATATTACCATTGGCATCATATTCGTTGGCAATTGTAGTCTGCAAAATATTTTGATCGTCAAATTTTTCTATTGCAACAAGATTGTTGTCCTGATCAAATTCAGAAACATTGTATTTCGTTCTTACACCTTGATTGTCAAATTCCTCGCTCGTAGCTACCTGGCCATCCGCAGTTAAAGTGTACAAGGTTTTTGAGGTCAGCCTATCTTTGCCATTGTATTGTTGAAACTCAATCATGTTTCCATTCTCATCATAGAACGATCTATGTTGGATTCGGGTATTGATTACTGTGTTAAAATCTAATGGTCCGCCTCTCTGAGGACTGTATCCTGCTTCTGTAACAGTTTCTAAAACTTGGGCATGAATTTCTAGCGAGCTTACTAGTGATATTGTAGTAACAAAGAGCGTTATTAGAATCTTATTTAACATATGATTATTTCTTACTTGTGTTTTTGAGTCCTTAAGTCGCTAAAATATATAATGCCTACATTCTAGCATAACTATATGTCTACAATCTTCCTTTAAATATTCCTTAATTGTCGCTTCCGCAAATGTTTATTTGGAGTTCATAACCTCTTGGACTCTCACGATATCATTGAGTGTCAAATAATGTACCGCCACAAATAGTTTTATTCTTTCGTCAGAAACATCATATAGTTCATAATTCATGAGCAATTCAGAAATCATAGGAGGCGAAAAATCTCCCGCTTCTCTAAAATGATTTTGATAATTATGGACCTTCTGATTTTCCTTACCCAACCTCTGAAGGAAGTTTTGGTACTTCGATTCTTGCTTTAAGATTCTCAATATCTTTTCCTTTCCCGGAACTTGGATGTCAGCCCATATTTGATCATAACTGGCCTTGTTCAACTCCGTCATTAATTGGTCTTGAGTCTCGTAGGGTATTTTGATTTTTATCTGGCCTTTATCGACAGATTCCCTCATTCTTTCAAAAAAACGTTGATAGCATTCACTAACATTACCGACATCAACACCATTCATTCCTTCAATCTGACATATTGATCCTTCAAAAAAAGCTACAATTTTTTTTAAGTCTGTGATTTCTTCTTGATTGAATACTTCATTAATCTCAGGGTATTCATGAAGCTGAAGTTCCTTGGGATTACACCCGGAGACGACAATCAATAATACGACCATGAATACATTCAGCTTTCTCATCTTACTTCTTTAGAATGAAAGTAAGGTATTCATTTTTAATACCGATAAATATAATCCACCATCTTCTCAACCTTGGCCCTCATTACCTTGTATTTTACATCAAAGCCATTCACCATTATACTGAAAGATTTTAATTTTCCATCTGAATCTTCCATGATCCCAGCGTAAGTAAGCACACGATTCATACTTCCAGATTTCATCCATACCTTTCCTCTCGCGCTCGAGTTTTTTAAAAGGCCACTTACGGTTCCTTGCGCACCAGCTCTAGGCAATAAATCTTTGGTGTACTCAACGCCATACTCTTTTGCAAATTGCTGTAAGAAATCTGCTAACAGATGACTACTGACATTGTTACGGGCCGACAGACCAGATCCATCTTCCATGTTCAAAGCCTTATAGTCGACCTTCAATTTTCGCAACATACCTCGTATGGCCGCAATCCCATTCTGTCCTGTCGCTTCTCCATTTTTATCTTCTCCCATTGCCTTCAATATGGCCTCACAATAGAGATTGTTGCTGGTAAAATTGGCTTCGCGTGCAATGTCTTTTAAATAAGGTGATTTTATTCTCGTGATCAGTTTTCGATTTGATTTTCTTGTGGCAAAATATTGAGTTTCGTGCCCTTGTGTTTTAACTCCAATCTCTTTAAGGCTTTCTGTAAGATAGTATGCTGCAAAAAGTGGTGGATCAGGAATAGAGCCTTTGATGGTAAACGCTGTACTTCCTTGAGGAATGGTACCGACGATTCGTTTGTTGTAATTATAAGGTCCACCAAAAATATACGCTTGATCACCAGTATGAGACGAATCAACACTCACCTCATTTGAAAATTTTAAATTCGGAATCTTTGGGTAGTGGTATGCGATCCTCGGCCTCCGACCTATGCCTCCTCTGTCTTTGAATACAATCCCATATTCGTTTTCATTGATGTTGATTCCCCATGCGCCCGATGCATAATAATTACCCAAGTCGTTCCATTGCCACGATGGTGAGATAGGGTAGGAGTTGAATTCTGATTCGTCGGCAATGATATTCCCATCGATACAAGTGATGCCTGCCGCTTTTATGGCTTTGGCAATTCGTGGAAACAAAACGGAGTAATTCATCTCTTGTTTAAATTCTCCAGAACCAAAAGTGGGATCACCCGTCCCTTCGATATATACATTGCCTTTCAAGGTGCCATCTACATCAAGGACACCGTCATAGGTAATCCGAGTTACAAACTGAAAAGTATCACTCAATAAAGCAACCGAACTCAATGTTGTAAGTACCTTAAGTGATGACGCAGGAATAATAGACATGTCAGGATTGACTTCTGCCAAGTGATCACTGGTTTCGTAATCCACAACGGTAATACTTACTGACGCGTGTTTGAATTCTGAAGAAAGCAAAAATCGGTCGAGTTTATTCTGCAGTTGATTGGTTTCCTGCGAGTAAACATTTGCCGAAAGGCAGAAAAAAAGAAATACCGAAAGAAAAATGACCCTACGCTTGATAGCCAATGTGGAAAAGTGCATCCCCTTGGTTGACGACTGAAGCATTGTTATGTCCGATGATATAACCTTCATATTTAGATTTAACTTGTATCGATTTAGTGCCAAATGGATCATAAACATGCCCCAATTCTTCGTTTACCTTTACGTAAGCTCCTGAAGATTTTGACCAAATAAACATTCCCGAAAATGGAGATCTTAACCAACTCGTTTTTGTAATTCTTACGATCTCATAATCAGGATCTGGATATTTTTTTTCAAAAATTTCCAGATGCCCCAACACTCTCTGAATTCCTTGTAAAGCCAGAATAATAGAATAACCATCCAGCCTGATCGACTCACCTCCTTCAAATACAATCGAAGGAATACCCATGGTTCTACATGTCTTCCTAAATGAATTTGGAATCACAGAATTTCCAATCAAAAATGGTGCTTTAAAAATATCAGCTAGTGCCTTCGATTCAGGATATCCTTTGGTATATCTCACCTGAGGATAATTATAACGTGATGCACCTCCTGTATGAAAGTCCATGGCATAATCCACAAAAGGCAAAATTTTCTTGGACAATGTACGCGCTACTCTCGAAGCAAGGGATCCAGAAGTTGATCCTGGAAAACTACGATTTACATCTTTACCGTCAGGCACCTCTCTACTGAAATTTATGAAACCGTATACATTTAATAAAGGAATGGCGATGATGGTTCCCGACTGTATTTTATCATAAAGCCCTTCCGCAATGCTGCGACGCACAATCTCAACGCCCACAATCTCGTCACCATGTATGCCTCCTAAAATCAAAACCGTTGGTCCTGGTTTTTTACCACGATACACATGTGCACGGATATTGATTTTTGTGTCAGAAGGTAACCTTCCTACATTTATAGTAAGTTGCTTGTACTCACCGGGTTTGATTACCTCTTTCTCTATAACGAGGTCTTGGTTTTTACTCATTTTAGTTTTGTATCTTCTTCAATCATCGAGATAATCTTTCCTGCAATGTCATTTCTCGTTGTAGTCTCAATTCCTTCTAGTCCTGGGGATGCATTTACTTCTAGGATCATCGGTCCTCTCTTAGATCGCAACATGTCTACACCGGCGATTTTAAGTCCCAATATCTCCGCAGCCTTCAGAGCCACTTCTTTTTCTTTGTCTGACAAAGGCTCGATCGTAGCCGTTGCTCCTCTATGTAGATTGGATCTGAATTCACCCGCTTTCGCTTGTCGTTTCATGGTCCCTTCTATCTGTCCATTGACGATAAAAACACGTATATCGGCACCTCCTGCCTCTTCAATAAATTCCTGCATGAATACCTTGCTCTTTGACTTGGTAAAGGCCTCCATGATGGACGTAGCTTGCTTGTGCGAATTGGCCAAAACGACACCTAAGCCATGGGTTCCGTTGACCAGTTTAATGACCACTCGCTCATCATCCAGCTCTTTCATGATGTCATCAAAGAATAGCGAATTATTTGATATCAGTGATTTAGGAATCAGGATACCATTGCTAGAAAGTATTTGCATCGAAGCGATTTTATTTCTTGCTTCAAGCAATGCCTTTTCACTCAAGGTCGAATAAACGCCAAAGGATTTAAACTGTCTGATAATCTGAGCACCATAGGCCGTATGTCCTGCCCCAATCCTTGGAATGATTGCATCAATATTGCCAAGTGTCTGACCATTATATATGATTTTGGGGTTTTCGGCGTCAAGGACGATATCACAGTTTACATAATCAATTACTCGCACATAATGGTGCCTTCTCCGTGCTGCTTGTACCAGGCTCTGAGTACTATACAACGCCGGATTCCTCGAAAGAACTGCAATATTCATTTATACAGATAATGTTTTTCTCAAAAATTATTTCAAAGTACACACTTTAGACGAAAAATTTCAGCTAAATGTACATTCAAGTCTGGCTTTGGGCCAATAATTATTTTCCTATCCTTATATTGAAGGCATGAATGATCAAGCAATCTTAGATGATTTTACATCGAATGTAAAATTGAACGACAAAAGAACCATCAATGGTTGGGCCTTTTTTGACTGGGCCAATTCGGTGTATTCCTTGGTTATTTCTACGGCTGTTTTTCCGATTTATTTCATCGCTGTAGCACCTGATTTTATTAAAGTTTTTGGCGTTGATTACAACAGCAGTTCCTTCTATAATTTTGTCGTGGCAGCAGCCTTTTTATTGTTGGCTTTGTTGTCTCCGATACTTTCAGGTATTGCAGATGCGGGTGGGAAAAGGATGAAGTTCTTGAAGATGTTTACCATCATGGGAGCAGTAGGTTGCGCCGGTCTTTTCTTCTTCAAGAGTGAGACTTTTCTTTGGCTAGGTGTCGTCGCTTTTGCGATGGGAACCATCGGATATGCAGGAAGCCTTGTTTTCTATAATTCGTATCTACCGCAGATTGCTTCAGAAGATCAATACGATAAAGTAAGTGCTCGTGGATATGCCTTTGGATATGTAGGAAGTGTTTTGCTGCTCATTTTTATCCTCTTGCTGATTCAAAAACCAGAATGGTTTGGCATCGCAGGCAAAGATGGACTGGGTGCTAGAATAGGGTTTTTAATGGTTGGTCTTTGGTGGCTTGGTTTTGCGCAGATTACCTTCAGAAGGATGCCCAAAGATTCTGACAAACCAACAGAAAAAGGTATCGTAAAGAAAGGTTTCAAAGAATTAACGGAAACCTTCAATAAAGTAAAAGGCAATATCAATGTCAGAAGATTTTTGTTGTCTTATTTGTTTTTTTCAGCAGGAGTTAATACCATCATTTATGTGGCATCTGTTTTCGCAAAAGAAGAAATTGGTTTTGATGATGCCGAGTTAATTTTACTGATTTTAATCTTACAAATAGTTGCCGTGTTCGGTGCCGTTTTCTTTGCCAAAATATCCAAAATCAAAGGGAATAAATTCACCCTTGCGATTCAGATTATCATATGGATGGCCATCTGTTTTGTAGCCTATTTTACATCGGATAAAACAGTTTTCTACGCCCTTGTAGGAGTGGTAGGAATGGTCCTTGGAGGTATTCAACCTCTTGCTCGATCAAGCTATGCCAAGCTACTAGAAGACGATGTGGATGACCTAACATCCTACTTTAGTTTCTACGATGTACTCTTTAAAATTTCTATTGTTGCTGGTATGTTTCTCTATGGTATGGTCCATCATGTAACCAATGATATGCGCAACAGCATGCTGACACTGGCCATCTTATTTTTAGTAGGCCTTGTGGTGCTCTTTGGCGTAAAATTCAAGCCTGAATCTCAGCCGCATCTGTCCAAAAAATCCTAAGATTTTATAGCGTTTTTACGGTTCGTTAGATGCTTGTGTTGATTGAAAAATTTACTCAAACAATAAAATAAATCTGACATCATCAATTAGGTCCTGATTGCCACAAAAAGTTTCTGTAACAATATTACTGATGCTCATACTTTTCGCAAATGGAGGAGTCTCATTGGGAATAGGAGGCAATGGTGATTCATGAAAAGTATAAACCACTTCACCATTCAGATCTTCAAATAAGAGGACAAATTCCCCTGGTAAAAAACAATCCCAATTACAAGGACATCTTTGATCATCAGCCTTAAAAGTATACTCCACATTGTCGATGCAGATCTGAGTATCATGCGCAAGCTCAATTTCCTGGCCCAAGGTAATATCGGCGCAGGTGGTTTCATTTTTAGAACAAGAAAAAGCGCAGAAGAGGAAAAGAAGTAATAATAATTGTTTCAAAGTGATTGATTTAATTTTCAAAGTAAGCGACATCATTGGTTCTGTCAATTCTTGAATAGGCTTGCTGAAAAATTTATTCAAACAATAAAATAAATCGTACATCATCAATCACATCCTGATCACCACACATTGTTTCAGTATCAATAGTGCTGATGCTCAAGCTTTCTGCAAATGGAGGAGTGCCATTGGGAGTAGATTCTGATTCACGAAAAGTATAAACAATATTTCCATCTGTATCTTCAAATGAGAGAACAAACTCACCTGCCCAAGCACAAACACAGCCGCAACAACATCTTTGATCATCAGCTATAAATGTATATTCGACATCATTGATGCAGATCTGAGTGTCATGCGCAAGCTCGATTTCTTGTCCTAAAGTAATTTCGGAGCATGCTTCCTCATTTTTGGAACATGAAAAAGCACAGAAGAGAAGAAGTAGTAATAATAATTGTTTCATAGTAGTTGTATTAATTTTGAAATTCAAAACAACCGACATCGTACGCTCCGTCACTCCTTAAATTGCCATCGAAATCACTTGTCACAAAAGGCAAGTTCCTTCCGGCATTGATCGGTAGGGACATGGTGTCGAGTCTAAAGTCATATTCGTCCATATTGATAAATAGAGTATCCTTTGCTGGATTGTTTAAGCAATCCGTACAGTTGTTAAAGAAATCAGGAAATCTTTCTGGTTCCAGCAATTCATCTACTTGCACAAAACAGTTTTCCATTCGATAAGTAAATTGACTCGGATCCTCCGGCGCCGCATCTGCAAATGCAATTTCATCAGGCTCATTACCTAAAATCAAGCAGTTCCTTAGAATCGCATTCATTGGAAATTGATTGATCAACGAACAACCCATATTCAAGCACTCAAAGTTTGCCAATTGCAAAGCCTCGTCTTGGTTGTTGTAATTCACCATTGTGCAATTATTTAATTCATAATTTCCTCCAAATTCAGCAGCTATCGCTGCACCTCCATTATTGTGCATCAAGCAATTTTCCATATAGATGTCCGCATGCCTCGCAATGATTCCACTCGCTCCTGTATGTCCAAACTCACAAGCAATAAATGAAGCCGTAGAATTTGAATCCACCCTCACACCTGTCAATGAATGTCTGATGGTGGTGTGTTCCATAAGGTTTCCTCTACTGCCATCTAGTACAACACCAAACCATTGGCCAGGTACATCTTGAAAATCTTCCTCCAGACGATCTGATAATATTGTTACGGGCTCCTCCTCTGTTCCTTCACTTCTTATTATTCCGTTTTCTAAGAAATAGATTAAGCCAGAAGTATACACACCAAAATCATTGATCGCCACACCTCCATGCACATATATTTCGGTACCTGGTGGCAATACCAAAGTACATTCATCGATGAACAGACTTCCATAAATCACATATGGTTTTGGATCATCCCACACCACTTCTCCAAAATCACAACTCAGTACCGCAATTCCACTTGGACTCCGACTTTCTATCCCAGGTACATAATTGGCGTCCTGACCCCAGGCAATCAATTTAACCCGTGTCACTGCCCCGTCCACCGTAATGTCAATCATGTCCTCTAGAAAGTATGGACTGATTTCCAATGTCTGATTTGGGTCAACCGTCGCTTCCACAAAAACATACAAACTATCTCTTGCGCCAATCCTCACATTCTCGGCTGTGCTTCCCGGCGTCCCATCTACATTGATTCTAAAGTGACCAGTCCGATCAACCAAATTGATTTCGTCAACCATTATTGCCTGTTCTTCATCATTGTAAATTTTGAAAAACTTGGTTGTGGTCCCACGTTGAGTAAAGACTGTATCAAATGTAATGGTGTCTGTTGATATAGATATCATTGCATTGTCGCCCGTAAATATTGGCTCATCTCTACATGAGTTGAACAAAAGCCCCATAAGAACAAGCGCAAAAATCCAACTGATCAATTTAACTTTCATAGATATCTAACGATTAGTTGCACAAGTTAGTTGGAATTGGATAAAAAATACCTAAAAAACCACCGTCAATGTCTAGAAAACGCCCTAATCATTGAAGATAAAAAAGCCAAATCCACCTGGATCACGAAGTATGACATTATCCACAATTCCTTCCTTGTTGAAGTGCGTAATCTCCTGCGTAATCGGAATTCCAGCCTCTTTAATTTTTGCGATCACCGGTATATTTTGGCCACTGTTGAAGTAGGTCAGCGAAGGATTAAAAAAGAGATGTGGGCAACTTTCCGGATTCATAAAACTGATACCAAAACCTCCTTCATTTTTGTACTCCACCCATCCTTGTTCTACTGCACCATTCTCGTGGCGGAACCCTAACTCGCTCCATATTTTGATCGATTTTGCGATGTCAACGGTCTCGAGACTTACGCCTGCATAAGCACCTAGTGTAGCGTATGATTTTTCCGCTTGCGCAAATGTTATAGGAGCAGTTCCTTCCACCAGATAGATCCAAACATTGCTCGGATCACTCAACAAATATCCCTCATCAGTCTTTCGGATATGAGTGATTGTTTTTAGCTGGGCGACTGTTGTATCCCATTCTTCTCGGTATACTTTTATTCCCGCTCTCGCAAATGGTTGATCGTTGATTTCGATGAGCACTTTGCCATCTGTAACAAAGATTTTATCCTCAGATTCTACTTGCTCAAAATTCAATTTTAAGTAAAATTCTAAGGATTTATTTAAGTTTCCACTTGGACTTTGAATATGGGCCTGCATTTTTTGATTTAATTTTTTGTGAGTCTTGAATCCCAAAATATACTTTATAATGCTCTTTTTAACCGTTTCTTGCCCTGTTTTGGCTAATATTTGTCCTATCTACTTCATTTATAAGTCCTCAATAAAACTAACTTTGCCGCGTGAAAAGCAAACCAATCATAGATGTTATTATACCAGCATACAATGAAGAAGAATCCATTGGTAAGGTAGTCCGTGATATTCCCACAGAATGGGTCAGAGATATTGTGGTCTGTAACAATAACAGCAAAGACAATACTAGGGCTGTGGCAGAAGAAGCAGGAGCAACAGTTGTTGACCAGCCTCAACCAGGCTATGGTTCTGCTTGTCTGAAAGGGATGGAGTTCATTGCTTCCAAAGAGGTATTGCCTGATATCATTGTTTTTGTTGACGGAGATTATTCTGATCATCCAGAACAATTACCTGATGTTGTTAAACCTATCATAGAAGATGCTGTGGATATGGTAATTGGCTCGAGGGTATCGGGAGATTTAGAAAAAGGAGCGATGATGCCACAACAGATTTTTGGTAATTGGTTGGCAACGAGTTTGATTAAGTTTTTTTACTCATATGAGTTCACAGACCTTGGTCCATTTAGGGCGATTCGATATGATAAGTTGATGGACATTAATATGGAAGATCCAGATTTTGGATGGACTGTAGAGATGCAAGTAAAAGCGGCCAAGCTCAAATTAAATTGTGTGGAAGTTCCAGTAAAATATAGAAAGCGTATTGGTGTATCCAAAGTATCAGGGACAATAAGAGGAACTGTCTTGGCAGGTCACAAGATACTTTGGACCATATTTAAGCTACTTTAATTGTTAAAGTTGGCCTATTTTATGCCTTTTTGTTTAAAAAGAGCAATCGGCTAATCAAAGCTTGTCTTGAATGATACCATTTCTTGAGTGAAACTTTTTAATATTTGCGCAAGCAAATAAGCACAGAAACTTATTAAAGCGAAATTTAAAATAATATAAAGGATGACAGTAATTGAAGTAATAGGATATATGGTCTTTGGGATCTACCTAACCGGGTTGATTTTTATCACCATATTTTGCCTGATGCAATTTCATTTATTGGTGAAATATAAATTAAGGAATGTGAGAGAAATCAAGAAGCCAGAAGGTGAAGATTTCTTGCCAAAGGTCACGATTCAATTACCTATTTTCAATGAACAATATGTTGTCGAACGTCTGATTGATAATATCTGTGAGTTGGATTATCCAAAAGAAAAACTGCAGATTCATATCCTTGATGATTCTACAGATGAGACTGTTGACATTACAGCCAAGAAAGTGGAGGAATATAAAGCCAAAGGTTTTGATATTGAACAGATTACAAGGGTAGATAGAGTAGGTTACAAAGCAGGGGCACTTAAGGAGGCAATGAAATTTTGTGATTCTGATTTCGTAGCCATTTTTGATGCAGATTTTCTTCCTGAAAAAGATTTCTTGAAAAAGACAATGCCATTCTTTAAGAATGATAAGATCGGAGTAGTACAGACTAGATGGGGACATATCAACCAAAACTATTCTTTACTGACTGAACTACAAGCATTCCAATTGAATGTTCACTTTACTGTTGAGCAAAAAGGAAGGTACAAGGGTAATTATTTGTTGCAGTTCAATGGAACGGCTGGGGTATGGAGGTCACAGTGTATTGATGAAGCAGGTGGATGGGAAGCAGATACGTTGACAGAGGATCTTGACTTGAGTTATAGAGCACAGTTGAAAGGTTGGGAGATTATCTTTTTAGAAGATGTATTGGCACCAGCAGAATTACCAGCAGAAATGCACGGACTGAAATCACAACAGTTTAGATGGATGAAGGGTGGAGCAGAGACTGCAAGAAAAATATTGCCTACAATTTGGAAATCGGATCTTGGTTTAGTAGAAAAATTTCATGCAACCTCTCACTTGTTAAGCAGTAGTGTATTTTTATTTATTTTCATCATTGGTGTATTTTCAGTTCCATTGATTTACTTGATGGGTAAAATAAACTTTAGCTTTGATATCCTTGGGGTATTCATGATCAGTTTGCTTTCCATTAGTATCATATATTTTGTAGCCAATGTGCAGACCGCCTGGAAAGGGCAATCACTCACAAAAAAAATATTTAAGTTTATTGTTTTATTCCCTGTGTTCTTGTCGTTGTCTATGGGACTTTCTCTTCATAATTCTATCGCAGTAATGCAAGGATATAGAGGTAAGAAATCTGCATTCATCAGAACACCCAAGTTCAATATTGTCAACCTACAGGATAAGTTCAACAAAGGTAAATATCGTAAGACAAGAATATCATTTGCTACAATCATGGAAGGGGTGCTTTCACTTTATTTCATGTTGGCCGTGGTGGCTGCGATTTATACAGGTATGACAGCTTTGGTGATCTATCATTCGGCTTTGGCAATCGGCTTTGGTACTATTTTTTACTATTCAATCAGACATTTACAGAATTCGTAAATTGGTCTGATGAATTGGAAGTTTCTCTTGGCTGGAGTAGTCTACGTGGTGGCATTCGCCATCTTGATGTTACATTGTCAGCAAGCAGAATTTCAAGACATCATCATTCATTTTGGATTGGCATTTGTGCCTTACTTGTACCTCGTTTTTTCAAAAGAAAAATTTTCTTTCTATGGGCTGTTGTCATTGGGTATCTTACTCAGATTGATTGCAGTTTATGTCTTCCCCAATTTGTCAGATGATATCTATCGTTTTTTCTGGGATGGAAATCTATGGGCAGATGGCATACATCCATTTGATTTTACACCTTCCCAGTTGATGCAACAAGGCGTCTTGGATGAAAAATACAATTCCGTTTTCAACTTACTAAACTCCAAAGACTACTACACCATTTATCCTCCGGTTTGTCAGTGGATGTTTTACATGAGTAGTATGATTGGTGGCACCGTGAAAGGAACAGCTATTGTAATGAAGATCTTTTATCTGATCGTGGATGTAATGACTGTTTTTGGTTTAAGTAAGATTTTAGAGCACGTAGGTAAGGATAGAAATTGGGCTTTTGTGTATTTTTTAAATCCATTGATCATTACTGAATTGATTGGAAACATTCATGCTGAGGCCTTGATGGTGGGTGGCATGGTGTGGATGGCATATTTTCTGATCAAGCAAAAATATTGGAAGGCCGGTATTTTTTATGGCATTGCGATTGCAAGCAAAATTCTTCCTTTTTTAATTGGTCCATTGCTTTTGTTTTATCTAGTGAAGAAGAAAGCTTGGTTTGGCTTTTTCCTATCTTCTGGTTTGTTTGTATTGATCAGTTTTGGCTTGATGCTTAAGGGTTCTGATTTATCCCATTTAATGAGTTCTATCAATCTTTATTTCCAGTCCTTTGAATTCAACGCAAGCATATATTATGTTTCAAGATGGCTTGGCTATTTTAGGAAAGGATATAATATGATAGGAGTTATCGGGCCTTTGCTGGCTATGATCAGTGTAGGATTGATACTGTGGTTTTCTTTTTCAGTTTATAGAAAGGATAAATTTGATGCGCAAGAACGCAACAAGGATATAAAACTGCTGTGTTTGATCTCTCTGTTGTATGTCCTGTATCTTTTGTTTAGCACAACGATACATCCATGGTATCTAGCTGTTCCCATTGCCTTTGCTGTTTTTAATCCCAAGCTGTTATATCCAATTGTACTTTGGTCCTTGCTGGTGATGCTTTCTTATTCTGCATACGATACCAATCCAGTGCAAGAACATCCATGGATTTTAGCGATTGAATACGGATTACTATTCCTCAGTTTTAAATTTCTAAGAATAAATTCTGAAGAAATGTAGTGCCTCCCAATACCTATTCTTACCTTAATAGCAAGAATTAATATACCATGCTAATAGATAAGATAGAAATCACTCCCATTCAGATTGAGTTGACTGAACCCTTTGTTATCTCCAAAGGTCCATTAACCCATGCTCGAAACACCCTTGTCAGAATATATACCAACGATGGAAATGTTGGAGTAGGAGAGTGCTGTCCATACCGAACCATCCACGGAGAGACCCAACAAGGGACCGTTGCTGCAGGAAAAGATCTAGCGCAAATTTTGATAGGAGAGGATGCTCGTGAGATCCGACGCATCATAAAAAAGATAGATAAGTCTCTTGCTGGAAATGCATCTATCAAGGCAGCATTTGATATGGCATTGTACGATCTAAATGCCAAAGCGGTTGGGCTGCCGTTGTATAGATATTTGCAAGGTGATAATGATAAGAAAATATATACGGACATGACTGTCAGTCTTCTTGAGAAGTCCAAGATGGCCAAGAAAGCACGCAAGTTTGTTGAAGATGGATTTCCAGTGCTAAAAGTAAAACTTGGCGAAAATGCAAGAAAGGACATAGAAAGGATGATTGCCATCAGACAAGAAATCGGAATGGAGATGGACATCCGAATCGATGCCAACCAAGGGTGGAATTACTATGAAGCCATTCACGCCTTGGATGGTATGGCTGAATTAAATATTCAGCATTGCGAAGCGCCACTTCCTGCTGGAGACTTTATAGGAAGAGAAAAATTGAATGGAGTCAGTCCGATTCCAATCATGGGTGATGAGTCTGTTTTTTCTCATCAAGATGCCTACAGGAATCTTGCAGTTGATACCATTGATTTGATCAATATAAAGTTGGGTAAATCTGGAGGAATCTGTCATGCGATGAAGATCGCATCCATTGCTCAGGCAGCAGGTATTTATTGTCAAGTTGGTTCTTTCTCTGAAACAAGATTGGGCATTACCGCTTTGACTCATTTTTCTAAAGCATGGGATAACATTATCTATTATGATCTGGACAGTCCATTGATGCAGTCAGAAGACCCTATTCAAGGTGGAATGGTCTATCACAATGATTGGGAAGTAACGGTGGATGAAACGCCAGGCATCGGTGCAGATTTTGATCCGACTTTCTTGAAGAAATTTGAAAGTTTTGTGATTCAGTAAAACGGAATATTTTATGTCAATTCTGTACGGCTATCTTTCATTGTCTTCTCGCTCCTAAAAGCAAAATAGTACACCAAAAAAAGACCAGGAAGAATCAACGAACCTTCTGCTGGTCCGACTACGTGAAAGGTAACCTTGGGAGGAACAGTAGTCCAGAATCCTTCTTGCATTTCTCTGACCAACATAAACTTGTCGTCTGATGGATAAATAGAAAGCAGTGAACTTTTTACTGTTCCTAAAAACCCAAGTATTAAAGCGACCAAAGGAATGAAAAATCCCCATTTCATCTTATGGCTTGCATCTCCTGATTCCTTGATAGAAAGTGTCTTAAGCAGCAGTAAACCAAATGCTGCTCCTAGAAAATCAGTGATGATGTCATTGATGTCAAAGTAGTCAGTGCGATGCGGCGATAAATAAAAGTACTGATACCCTTCATCTATAAGTGCAATGCAAAATGCCACAAATAGCGTTACATAGTAATGTCTGATCAATCCAAATAAAAGAATAGCACCCACAGCGTATTGTACATAGTGAACCGATTCTATGTTTATAACAAACAGAAAGCTGTTGGTTAAATAAATAAGAACAAGCGTCAATAGAATGAAAGCTCCTATCTTATTTCGTTGTGGGTGAATCATTAGTTTTTTGCGAAACAAAAAAAGAACGGCGACCAAAAATATGGATGAAACCACCAACACGATCAAATCATAACTTGATCTAGGCATCTTAGAAAAAAGCGCATTGATATTTACTCCTACCCATTCATGAGGAAGAATAACCAAAGCATAATAAATGAAGAGTATAATTATTGCAGCTGTGCGGTGAGTCGAAAGCCAATGAACAAACTTTGTCATTTAGAAATTTGAATGGTTTTAAAGGCGTCAATCAATCGATCGAGATCATCAAAGTTATGATATATGTTTGGACTAATTCTATACTTAACTTTATGTTTTTTGGTGTAATTGAGAGCCGAAACTTTCTTGATGTGGATGTTCTTATTGGCAAGCTGTGCCATTATGTTTGTAGATTTTCCTGGATAGTGAAGAGCGCATACAGCACCATATTCATCTGGTTTAAAAGTGGTAACATTTGGTACATCTTTCATGCCTTCTACCCAATAATCTGTCAAGGCCTTTAATCTCAGATTTTTTGTTTTTAGTCCAATTGATTCCTGAAAACGAATCGCACTTAAGATGCTTGCCTCGATGGCAAATGGTTTGGTCCCCACATCTTCAAATTTTGCCATTTTGCTATCAAGAACTCTTTCGGCACTATAACTTCCTTTGGTTTTTTCTATCAAATCTTTTTTCATGTATAGAACCCCACAGCCAATAGGGCAAGACAACCATTTATGTAAGCTGGTACAATAATAATCACAGCCCCAATCCTTTATAGAATGTTCAAAATGACCAATGGCATGGGCGGCATCAACGACAACCAAAGCTCCTTGTTTTTTAGCGATTTTTGTGATTTCCTTTATAGGAAGTATTTGTCCTTCACGATGTGTCATGGCTGTCAATAAAACAAGCGAACAATCTTCATCAATAATTTCTTTATATGTCTCAATAAGTCTGTCATTACTTATAGGCAATAAAACATCAACCATTTTGAGATTAAAACCATTTTCATCTGACAATCTTTCGAGAATATTGATTGAATGACCATAATCATGAAGCCCACAAACTACCGTCGAATTTTTTGGAATATTTATGCCTCTGAGAACATAATTTAATGCCTCAGTAGTATTTCTTACCACTGCTATTTCATCCTCTGTAGCTTCAATCATTTTTGCCAAAGACTGTTTTGACAGTTTTTTTATATGTTCCCAATCTGCATGTGCTTCATAGGGAGCCTTGCTTTCTAATACTTTTGAGAATTGATAAAGCTGCTGGCTGACTGCTTTGGGAACCATGCCAGCACTACCGTTGTTTAAGTTTAAAACCGTAGAAGATCCATCTAAAAATTGTTTTCTGATTTTCTTCCACTTTGTTTTTTCATCATCAATGATTGAAAATTCAGGCATGCCTACAAACCCTGCAGTACCAGCAACAAACATTTCAATAAAAGATCTCCTTTGCATAAAGTAATAAATGGCTAAGCCTTAGAATATTCGAAATTTACATCTTTTCCAACTTCAAAAAGCTTTATCCTTACGTTTAAATTTTCAATTGGTTAATTATGACCATAAATTGCTTAATGAAATACAATTTTATTTGGACCAATTGTATTTGGTCTTCACTGGAAAATGAACATCAGAGGAATTGTGAATTTCTGTTGATGAGTATTAGAAAGGAAGATTCTACAATAGAAATTTAACAAAAAAGACTGGTGAAAATATTGAAAAAGATCGATAGGATATGCTAGTAAATAGACTGGACAATCCGTGCTTGTAGAACTATTTTTAAAGGAGGAAGTCAGAGATGATGCCTTCTTTCAGGGCATATGGTGAAACGATGATTTTTTTAATGTCAAACATTGCTAATAATTGATCAATGAGAATCATGGCAATCGGTATTAGGACAACGCGTTCTGCAGGAATTCCTGGATATTCAGTCCTTTCTTTTTTAGACAAGGTGATGATTTCAGAGAACAATTGGTTAAATTCCAATGAAGAAAAAGAAGACTCTAGCTTGCGATTAAATCTTGCCTCAAAAATAGAAGTGATTACTTCAAAGCTTCCAGCAGATCCAACAATGGCATCGATTTTTTTGTCATTCAGAAAGTTTGATAGATTCTGAAGTGAGACCTCAATGAAATTTTTTGCCGCAATAAGATCTGCCGCTTTGATAGGATCGGATTTTTGAAACTTGTTGTATAAAATAGAGATACCTATGGGGAAAGATTCGCTATAGTGCATTTTTTCTTGATCGAAGTAGATGAATTCAACACTACCTCCTCCGATATCCATGATTAAATATTTGCCGAAAGGCTGAGGAAGAAAAGCACACACGCCTTTGTAAATTAATGAAGCTTCTTCAATACCATCGATAATGTCAATGTCTAGATTAAATTGTTCTTTTACATCTCGCAGAAATTGCAGACCGTTGTCAGCATTTCTCAAGGTGGCAGTGCCAGTCATCCGATAATTAAGAACATGGTGTTCCTTCATCAATGCAGAAAAAATCTTGAGTGTGTCAATGCCTTTTTGGTAACTCTCTGCGTTGATGTGCTCAACACCATCTCGTCCTAAATAGACATACTCACGTTGTTGATGAATTTTTTTAAACCCTCCATCGTTTGATTTTTCCGCAATAAGAATGTGGAAGGTATTAGAGCCCAGATCAATAGCAGCGTAGCGCTGATTCATGTAGTTACTTTTGTTTTTGCTGATCTACTCTGCTGAACATGGTGCTAAAAAATTGTAGTGCAGATGGAGACATTTTATTGGCGTAGACTGGCTTTTCATTTTCAACAAAAACATAGAATTGACAAACATCAGAAAGATAGACATCCGCTTCCAGTACGATGTCTCCTCCAACGTGGAACATCTGCCTCGCAATAGCTTTACAGCCATTTGGAATATAAGCTTGAGCTTCTCCTGAAATGTAATTCAAATTTGCTTGTATACTTTCTGTTTCATCCTGACTCATGCTGAATGGAAGGTCATGAAAGATGTAATCAATGTATGTACAAGTATTCCATAAACCTCTAATGGTTGCTTTTGGGATACTTTGTAAAGGTATGTCATTTTTTACTCCCGCAGGTTTAGCAGGTACTGCTTGCTTAGCAGGAGCTTTTGAAGCAACTGCTGATGTGCTTGATTTGTCGGTTCCATTATTGCAACCGATTAGGAACATTACGATAATTATAGTAGTGAAGTAAATTTTCAATTTCATGGTTTGGTTTTAAAATTTGTAATCCATCCTAACCGTCCAATGGTAGTTGACCCATCCTCTTGCGGTAGGATCATTCGGGTTTTGGTAAATTCTTATAAATGAGTTGGAATACCTTGCAAGTAGTGTCCATTTTTCTGAAAAAGAATAATGTACTCCAAGCAATGCCATCAAGTCAAATTCTCTAAGATCATCGACATTTTCAATTCTTTGATTGTTTAGTCGTCGTCCGAGAAGGTAAGAATAAGAAAAACCGCCGTGGATTCCAACCTTATAGTAATCATCCTTTTCCTGATACCAATCATTGTAGGTGTAATATACAGGTATGTCGATGTATGTTAGCGTGGTGTTCATTCTATTTCCAGCGGCCGAAATTCTTCTTTTAGCTATACTTCCTTTCTGTGAAAAAAGCATTTCTAAGGATAAGTTTTGATTTGAATTAGGTAGGCGGAAGCCAATTTTTAAACCTCCATTAATTCCTAATTTATCAAATCCTGCAAGCTGATCTCCTGCTATTTGAGCTGCATTAAATCCTGCACCCAAAGAAAGATCAAATCCTCTTTGTGCAGATAAAGTGCTGATCATCAAGCAACTAAAAAAACAAATTGTAAAAAGCTTTTTGAAGGTCATATTCTGTTATTGCATATATATGAAAAGTGTTTATATTTGACCCAACTGATAAGATTATGAGCCTAGGAAAGACCAAAAATACATTAAAAAAACTTGAGTCATTATATCAAGAATTAAATTACCAAATAAGATACGAAAGAGGCAATTTCCAATCGGGATATTGTATCGTAAACGACTCTAGAATGATTGTTGTCAATAAATTTTTTGATGTAAAAGGCAGAATTAACATTCTTTTGGAAATTTTCACTCAGATTGACTACCAATCAGCAGAATTATCAGAAGCTGCAGACGCTACTCTACAAAAAGTTTTAAAAATGGATATCTTCACACAGAGCCAAGTGGCTTAAGTAAGATATTTAGCATTTGAAAATAACAATACTTGGTACTGGAACTTCCCAAGGCATTCCTGTCATAGGATGCGATTGCAAAGTATGCACCTCAGACAACCCTAAGGACAAAAGACTAAGAGTATCTGTTCATGTTCATACCAATTCTAATCTGAATTTACTGATAGATTGCTCTCCAGATTTGCGACAGCAATTTCTTGCAAATGGGATTCAAGACGTTGATGCTGTGCTCGTTACACATGAACATAATGATCACATAATCGGATTGGATGATGTAAGGCCTATTAATTTTCGACAAGGAGCAGAGCTTCCCTTGTATGCAATGCCGCGAGTGATCAATGATATTAAAGAAAGATTTAAGTACGTATTTAAGGACAATCCATATCCAGGTGCTCCTCGAATTGACCCTCATATCATCGATTCTGATATACTAAATGTTAAAGGACAAAAAATAACTTGCATCGAAATCATGCACGGACGATTGCCAATCCTCAGTTATAGAATCGATGACTTTGCCTATGTTACAGACATTAAAACCATTGATGATCAAGAAAAGCAGAAGTTATTTGGCCTAAAAGTATTGATAATTAGTACCCTCAGGCTTGAAAAACATTTTTCTCACATGAATCTGGAAGAATCTCTTGCACTGATTGAAGAGTTGAAGCCAGAAAAAGCCTACTTGACACATATGGGGCACATGCTAGGCACACATGAAGAATTACTGGAGACCTTACCAAAAGGCGTATTTCCAGCATATGATGGTTTGGTCTTGCATATTTAGATACAATCGAACATATTTTTAACGTAGAAGACCTGCGGATGCCATACTTCTTGTATATCTTTAGGCAGGATGAATAAGTTTTACTGCATTTTATGGATGTTGATGTCTATTTCCGTAATAGGGACTAGCCAAAGATCTGCGGTTTCTACCATGCATATGTTGAATCCTTATCAACAAATCCAGGCATATGGAGGTTTTGATCGAAGTCTGAGTTCGACACTTATGTACAGGTCTCAATGGACCCCTGTAGTAGGAAATCCTCGATATTTGAATTTTAATATGCATCTCCCCGTTTATTTTCTTAATGGAGGAGCCGGAATTATATTGGAACAGGAAGATTTGGGATTAGAGTCCAATAGTACCGTCAAGCTATCCTATAATTTGGTTTATAGTACACAAGCAGGTTTGTTTTCTGGAGGAGTAAGCCTCGGTTTTACTCAAAAAAGACTGTTTCAAGATGATATATTGACTCCTCAGGGAGTTTATGAGCCTGGTGTATTGAATCACAATGATCCAATACTTGGATTAGGCGTTGGCAGTGCTTCGAGACCAACTTGGTCGATCAGTGGACTTTGGAGAAAGAATAATTTGACGGCTGGTATACAAATTGATGATTTTTTGGCTCCTTCGTTCCCATTCGACGATATTACGTATGAAGGAAAAGGGATAATTACCTTACAGGCCGACTATCGTTACCTTTTAGCGGATGGGGTATACCTGAGACCTTCGGCTATGATCGTGAGTAATCTTGATTTATGGCAAGTTAACGTAGGATTGAGCTGTAATTATGGCAACATTTTTGGAGGTATTAATATGCGCGGATTCAGCTCTAATACGGTAGAATCTTTAGGAATAATATCAGGAATTAGTTTCAACAAGCATTATACCTTGGCTTATAGCTTTGATTTAGGCCTTTCTTCATTGAGAAATAGTACAGAAGGAAGCCATGAAATCATTTTGAAGTATAATCTTAATAAAATTATCAATACTGGTTTACCTCCTAGAATCATATACAACCCAAGAGATTTATAATCTTTTGAAAATATATTGGTTAGACTAAAATAGATTAAGGAAAACTGCGTTTTTAATACATTCAAATGTAAGGCAGGATTAGATTATTTTTAATTTTGATTGAATTATAATTTTATATTTGTTTACATTTGAATCTTAGGCAAATAATTAACTTGGAAAATCGATCTGGAACGATGAAAAGAAACATCATTTCTCTTTTTGGGTTCCTACTGTTGGTAGTATTAATATCATCATGTGGTAGGGACGAATCAGGACAATTAATAGGTGTACAGGAGAGACCTTCATGGAATGGTCTTAACCCGTACGGAATGGTATACGTACCATCAGGAACCTTACACATTGGGCAATCTGATCAAGACATCTTTAATTCATACACTCAAAAGCCAAAATCGATCTCGATTCAAGGGTTTTTTATGGATGATACAGAAATTACTAACAACGAATATCGCCAGTTTACAAACTGGGTTAGAGATTCATTGGCTCACACCATTATGGGTGATTTCAAAGAAGATGATTATGGTAACGAACAATTAGACTGGGAATACGATCTGGATTATACTTCAGAAGACCTAGATGAAATGTTCTATGAAGGTGACATGATGCTTAACGGCAAAAGAGAACTTGATACCAGAGCTTTTAAATATGAATATCAGTGGGTGGACTGGAAAAAAGCAGCACACGACAAATCTGAATCAGCAAGAGCTTCATTAATCAACAAAGAAACAATCGAAATCTTCCCTGATACATTGGTATGGATCAGAGATTTCGCATACTCATACAATGAGCCGATGACTAGAAACTATTTCTGGCACCCGGCATTTGATGATTATCCCGTAGTTGGACTTGATTGGAAACAAGCAAGAGCTTTTTGTCACTGGAGAACCAAGCTTTGGAATTCTTTCAGAGGGGAAGCTGAACCAAATACAGAAGAATTTAGACTACCAACAGAATCTGAGTGGGAATACGCTGCCAGAGGTGGAAGAGATATGGCTCCATACCCTTGGGGTGGATACTATATCAGAAACGCCAAAGGATGTTTGCTTGCAAACTTCAAGCCTGGAAGAGGTAACTACCCGGAAGATGGTGGACAATACACGGTGAAAGCAGATGCTTATTTTGCAAATGACTACGGACTATACAATATGTCTGGTAATGTTGCAGAATGGACTGAAACTGCGTTTCACCCAAATGCATATTCACATGTACACGATCTAAACCCAGATCTTAAGTACGATGCGAAAGATGATGATCCTGAAAACTTTAAGAGAAAAGTAATCAGAGGAGGATCATGGAAAGATGTGCATTACTTCTTACAGACTGGAACCCGTCACTGGGAATTCCAAGACACAACGAAATCTTACGTAGGTTTCAGATGTGCTCTTACCTTCTTAGGTAGATCTATCAACGATTACAACTAGATTTTTTTAAGAGAGGATGGTTTTTACTAGGTAATAGAATCATCCTCTTTTAAGCTAATTTTCGACATCCCAACCCGAAACGACTTCCATTATTCTAAAAAGCATTTATAACTTTAAAATTTTCTTTCAATGAGCTTTCTAAAATCAAAAGGCTTTAAGTACTTCAAAAACTTAATAATCGGTTTAGGAGCATCAGCGGTAATGCTAGGTGCACTAGGAAAAATTAACTCATATCCTTGGGGTGGAACAATGATCACAGTAGGACTAGTAGTAGAGGCGATCTTATTCGCATTCTTAGGTCTTATTGGACCAGATAAAGATTACTACTGGGAAAAACTTTACCCAGGACTAGACAAATATGGATCTGCAGTAACTCCACTTACTGCTGGAGGAGGAACTTCTTCAGCTCCAAGACAAATGGACGCAGACGTAGTAGAAGGAAGACTAGGTGGTATGTTGGACGAGTTACAAACTATGTCTAAGAGCTTAGGTTCTTTAAAAGCACTACAAGAGGTGGATTTCTCTTCAACAGGAGATCAGATTTCTGCAATGGGTAATTTCTACACAAAAATGAATGATGCAATGTCTTCATTGAATGAAACTGTAGAAGATACGAAGTTGTATCAAGAAAACCTTGCTTCACTTAACAGAAACCTTTCTGGATTGAACTCTGTATACGGAAACGTATTGAGCGCAATGGGAGGTCAAGGCAAGTAAGAAATCATCCATTAAATAATTACAAAAAAATAACAAATGTCTATACCTAAGGAACCCCGGGCACTGATGATCAACATCATGTACTTGGTACTGACTGCCTTATTAGCATTGAATGTATCTGCAGAGATCTTTAACGCTTTTAAAATGGTAGATAAAGGATTGATTAAATCCAACGCAGCCTTAGATCAAGGGAATGATGCTATGCCTTCTGCAATTAGAGATGGAGCTAAGAAAAAAGCTTCATTGGCAAAGTATGCTGACCTTATTGATCCAGGACAAGCTGCATCTAAAGAAATGACAGACTACTTATCTGGCATTAAAAAATATTTGATTGAAACATCTGGTGGATACGTGCTTGATCCAGAGACTGATGCTATAACAGATGAGTTAATTGGTAAGAAAAACTTTGATGTTACCACGCGTTACTTGGTTGATGGTCCTGATGGGACTGGTGGACCAAATAGCGAAGGTGCTATTTTGAAAAGCAAGCTTGAAGCTTATAATGCTACAATGCTAGCTTTGATAGAAGATGATCCAGAAACAAAAGACATCGATGAAAAGGCAGAATTTAAAAAATCTATGCCGATTCAGTTTGACGATGTTTCATGGGAAAAGAAAGGAAAGCCAAGTTGGGAGCACTATACTTTCAGCCACATGCCAGTTCAGGCAGTATTACCGATCTTTTCTAAATTTGAAAATGATGTAAAATCTACGGAAGCTTCATTCCTTAACTACCTTGCCGGTAAAGTAGGAACAACAACGGATGTAGTAATTGACAAGTATGCAGTTGTATCAGCTCCAGAAAAATCATACATCATTAAAGGTGAAAAATACAAAGCTGAAATTTTCTTAAGTGCTGCAGCTTCAGCCGATTCAAAAACAGGTATTTCTGTTTCTGTAGGTGGGAAAAAACTTCCAACCAACAAAGAAGGAATTGCTGTTTACGAAGCAAATGCAAGTTCTGTAGGTGTTAAGAAATATACTGCAAGCGCAAGTTTGACCAACCCTGTAACAGGTGAGGTGAAATCTTTTAAGAAAGAATTTTCTTATGAGGTAGGAGAGAGATCAGTAGCTGTTTCTCCACTAGCGATGAATGTATTCTACATCGGTGTAGATAACCCAGTTTCCGTAACTGCTGCAGGTGTACCTTCAGATCAGATTAAGGTAAGCATGGGCGGTGCCGGTGGAGGATCTATCAAAAGAGGTGGTGGTAACTACGTTGTAAATGTAAAATCACCAACTAAGAAAGGTGAGTTTGCTAAAGTAAACGTATCTGCTCCAGGTCTTAACGAATCAAGAGATTTCCGTGTAAAAAGAATTCCTGATCCAGTGCCGAAACTTTCTAAGTCAAGAGGTGGAGGAATGCCAAGTGGAGAGTTTAAAATCCAACCAGGTGTATTCCCGATCTTAGAGAACTTTGATTTTGATGCAAAATGTGCAATCAAAGGATTTAGATTGGTAAGAGTGCCGAAGAGACAGGATCCACAGGTTGTAAGTAACCCAGGAGGTAAATTTACACCTGAATCAAAAGCTCTTGTTCAAAAAGCGAAAGCTACAGATACATATTTCTTCGAAGAAATCAAATGTCAGTGTCCTGGTGACCCTGCACCAAGAGATTTAGGAGGAATGGTATTCAAAATTAGATAAACACAAAAATTCAAGATCATGAAATTGAAATTTCTTTTCTCATTGGCATTATGTTTTGCAGCGATCTTTGCAATAGGGCAGGAAGAAGATCCTATGCGAGTGGAATCAAGTATTCCAATGGAAGATACTTATATCGATGGTATCGTTAAAAAAACACTGACAGAAGAATCCATGGTTTTAGAGTATGAGCCACTAAGAGAGGCTGATATTGCATGGGAAAAAAGAATCTGGAGAGTGATAGATACTAGAGAGAAGATGAACCTTCCTTTTAAGTATCCTGTAAAGCCATTCTTTGATGTTATCAGAGAGTTGTCGCAGAACGGAGATATTGTTGTTTTCAAAGACGAAGGTTTTACTGAGCCGATGACCATCGACGAAGTAGAAGGTACTTTGAACAGAATTGATACAACAACAGTATTTGATTATGATACCTATGAGGAGAAGATTGAAATTGTTGCCAGTGAGATTAACTCAGAGGACATCCTTAAATATAGATTAAAGGAAGTATGGTTCTTTGAAGAAGAGTCTTCAACATTGCAGGTAAGAATTTTAGGTATTGCACCTCTTAAGGATTTCTATGATGATGAGACATTAGAGTATAAGTATACTTTACCTCTTTTCTATGTGTATTATCCTGAAGCTAGAAAGCATTTGGCGAAGTACAGGGTTTTCAATGACAACAATGATATCCCTCCAATGTCTTGGTATGATCTCTTTGAGTCGAGAATCTTTGCGAGCTATATCTACAAGAAAACAAATGCACTTGATAGAAGGATTTCAGATATGTTTACTGGATATGAAGGTGAAGGTATCGATAGACTCTTAGAATCGGATAAAATCAAAGCCGAGCTATTCAATTTTGAACATGATCTTTGGACTTATTAATGTAAGCTCAAAAAGTTATAAAAAAAACCTGCACTCAAAAAGTGCAGGTTTTTTTGCTTTAAAAAAGATTGTAATTATTTAGATTTTCATGCTTATGCTTGTAGGAAAGCATTGATCGCATCCTTTGAAGCTTGTGATAAAACCAATGCTCCACTGATTTCTGCTCTAGCTTCTAGGAGCTCATCCCAATGATCTGTTCCTTCCCAAAATACTTGCTTTAACTTTTTCAGAGCAGCTGGATTGTAGGAGGATAATTTTTCTAACAGTCTACCTAAATAGTCGTCTAGAAACTCTTTATTGTCAAAGCACTCATGAAAAAGCCCATTGTCTTTAGCCCAAGCTGCCGTCTGCCATTCATCCGGCGTCAAAGACATTTTACTGAAGTTGGAAAAACCAATCTTTCTCTCCACAGCTGGTCCAATCACAAAAGGCCCAATACCTACTGCCAACTCACTTAATCGAATACTCGCCCATTTTGTCGCTAGACAATAATCAGCTGCTGCAGCCAGTCCTACACCACCGCCAACAGTCTTTCCTTGGACAACCATGATCACCAAATTGTTGGATTTTCTGATGGCATTGATCACATTGGCAAAACCCATAAAAAATGTTTTGCCTTGAGAAGTATCTTCAATGGAACTCAATTCAGTAAAACTAGCACCCGCACAAAATGTTCTTTCTCCATGACTGGAGATAACCGTTAAATCTATATTTTCATTTGCACTCTGCTCTTCGATGGAGTTAACCAATTGGGAAAGTAAGTTTCCAGGTAAAGAGTTATGCGCTGGGTGCATAAATTCAATAAACCCGATCTTATTTTTATGAGAAGTGTTAATTCTGCCTTTTTGTGACATACTCAATTAGTTTTTGCGAAATTACGAGAAGAAACAAACATAATTTATTTATATTACAATTTGTAGTGCTATGTTAAGCATTATTAAATAAATCAGTTTATACATTACGATTAATCAGTTTATTAACCCCAATTAAACTAATTGAATTTATGTCTAACACAATTGATCTCTTTCCTTTCGAGGAATTGAGAAAACTTACTTTTAGTAAGAAAACAAAGTCACGAGATTATTTTATCTCGAATTATGGCCGGCTTTTTTCAATGAACAAGTCTACAGAAGTTAAAAAGCTCATGAAAAGTGCGCTGACAAAGCGTGGATACCCGAAAGTTAGTCTCAAACTTGACGGTGGATACGAAAGTGTCTATATCCACAAAGCAGTAGCAGATAATTTTCTTGAAACAACTTCTCCAGAACACTCCTACATTATCCATAAAGATTATAATCGCGCTAATAATAAAGCCGAAAATCTAAAATGGGTAACTGAGTTTGAACAAAAAGAATACATCAAGAAACGTGGTGAAATCTTTGACTACAAAAAGAGTACTGGTGGTGGCTATTTTAAATTAACGGCTCCGCAGGTAGCATTGATTAAAAAGGCTTTGCTCAATGGAAAAACCCGAAAGAAAATGCTAGCCAAACGTTTTGGTGTCACTTCCACTCAGATTAAGAGGATAGAAAGAGGCGAAAATTGGGTAAATGTTAAACCAGCCGAATAAAAGTCGAAAATATAGCCATCATATAGCTATTTGACATAATATTTAATTGGTTAATGGTAACTTTGGGTATACACTCAAAGTAATACATGCAATTAAAATTTAACGGAGCAGCACGTACAGTTACGGGAAGCTGCCACATGGTAACATTGAAAGACGGTTTTAGAGTACTTCTTGACTGTGGCTTATTTCAAGGTGAAGGTAATTCGGATGAAAACTGGAAATTGAACAACAAGTTCTTTTTTGACCCAGCTACCGTTGATGCCATCATTCTTTCGCATTCACATATTGATCACAGTGGAAGAATTCCCAAACTGTTTAAAGATGGTTTCAGAGGAAAAATCTATGCAACCCACGCAACTCGTAGTTTGGCAGCCATCATGCTTTTAGATTCTGCCAAAATTCAGGAATCTGACGTTTCTTATTACAATAAGAAATTAGAAAGAAAGAAGGCCAAAAACAAGGTGTTTAGAGAACCATTGTATGAAAGCTCACATGTAGGACCAGTAATGGAAATGTTTGTTGGAGAACCCTATGATAATTGGTTTAAGATCCATGATGATATTGAGGTAATCTTTACAGATGCTGGACATATTCTTGGGAGTGCTTGTGTTACTTTGAAAGTGACAGAAGAAGATAAGGTGACAACGCTAGGATTTACAGCTGACATTGGACGGCCGAATAGACCGATCCTTAGAGATCCTGCACCTATGCCTCCATGTGATTACTTAATATGTGAATCTACCTATGGTGACAAGAATCACTCTGCACCACCTCAACAGTCAGATTCGTTTTTGGAAGTGATTAAAAAAACGTGTATTGAGAAAAAAGGAAAGTTGATCATTCCTGCATTTTCTGTGGGAAGAACACAAGAAATTGTGTACATGCTTGATCAAATGGAAACAAAAGGTGTATTGCCTAAACTTCCAGTATACGTTGATAGTCCACTTGCCGTAAATGCAACTACTATTTTTGGAACGCATCCAGAATGTTATGATGACAATCTTTGTGAATACCTTTTGATTGATGACAACCCATTTGGTTTCAACGATCTAAACTATATCAGAGATGTGAATGAATCAAAAGCATTAAATGGTCGACCACATCCTTGTATCATTATTAGTTCATCTGGTATGGCCAATGCAGGCCGCGTAAAACACCACATAAGGAATAACATCGAGGATGAAAAGAATACGATCCTTATTGTAGGGTATTGTTCACCTTATACACCTGGTGGTCAATTACGAGCAGGCGCTGAAGAGATTCGATTGTTTGGTGAGATGTATAAGGTCTCAGCCGAAGTACAAGTAATGGATTCTTTTTCGGCTCATGCTGATCAGACTGAAATGATCGAGTTTATAGAAGTGCACAAAGAAAAGTTAAAAAAGATCTTTTTGGTTCATGGTGACTACGAAACTCAGAAAGCATTCAAATATAAATTGGTTGGAGAGGGTTATGAAAAAGTAGAAATCCCAGATATGGGTTTTGAATATGATATTTGATCAAGTCAAATGAAAAAAAATAGCTTTGTAGTGATACTTCTTGTATTAGGCGTCAGTTTTGTTGGATGTCTAGATAGGGAGTATTATAAAATTTCTGCTCCTACTCCTACTACTGACCTTTCGATTCCTATTCTTAAGTTGAATACAACCTTAGGTCAATTGGCTGAAAATGCTTCTGACAATACAAGGGTAGAAGCAGACGAAGAAGGAAAATTAACTTTTTTTTATGAAGGTCAATTGCTTCGACAAAGTGCGGTCAGTGTTTTTCCGCCTGTACCCCTATTTCAAGATTTTATCATTGCCGACACGGTTGCCCCTCTTCCTCTTCCTTTAGAAGATACTTGGATTCTAGAGAAAGGTAGATTCAAACAAAATAACATTCGGTTTAAGTTTAGAACCCAACTGCAAGAAGATATTAATGTAAGGATGCGAATGCCTGAATTGAGCAAAGATGGTCAAGTTTTTGAAAGAAATTTTGAAATGATTTACGATGGCTCTGGAGAAAATTACTTTGAGTCAGAATTGATCAGTTTAGATAGTTTTGATATCGATACGGATAACAGTTCGTTGTCTTTTAATTATGATGCACGTGATGAAAGTGGTAATAGAATCAAATTTGATGAAGCTTTTATGTTCATCGATGTTGTACGATTTTATTTCTTACAAGGCTTTTTCGGAAGACAGGTTTTTAACTTAACAGGAAGTACCATTCCTATTGGAATATTTAACAATTGGACATCAGGTGGTTTTAAATTTGATGATCCTTCCTTATCAATTGACGTCGAAAATTCTTTTGGTTTTCCTGTTACTACCTTTTTCAATAATCTTACCATCAATACACTTTCTGAAGATATTTTAGCCATTGAATCAACAGCCATAGAAAATGGTGTCGATTTTGCCTTTCCTGCAGTGACTGAGATAGGGGAAAGCTTGTTTACAGGAATATCTATCACTGCGCAGAATTCAAACATTGAAGATGTATTCAATCAAAAAGCAACACAGCTGAATTATGATATTGAAGCCATTGTTAATCCTGATATTGTCGATCCAGTTATTGGCTTTTTTACTGAAGAGTCATTTTTTACCATTGATGCGGCAGTAGAAGTACCACTTCATATTCAAATCAATGATTTGGTCATAACTGAAAATTTTGACCTTGATCTGACGACCTATGAACAAGTAACCGGTGGTGAAATAATTCTCGCAATTAAAAACGCCCTACCTTTGGATACTGACCTTCAATTTTTGTTTGAAGACCAAAATGGTGTTTTTCATGATTATCTACAAGAAGATGGTTCGTGGACAAATGTTGAAGCAAGAGATGTAGATGGTGCTGGTATAGATGAGCAATCACAGCAAGTAATTCGATTCCCAATAAACGAGACTATTTGGTCAAACATCCGTCAAAGTAAAAGTGTGTCCGTGAATATGAGATTAAATACCGTCGGACAAAACCCAGATGATTTCATTTGGATTTTTGATTATCATGGCATTGACCTAAGAGTGAGTGCAACCATAAATCAAGATTAATGTGTAAAATTTTCTTTTCAATTTTATTATCGTTGGTTTTTTGTTTCAGTGCAGAAGCACAAGACAATTGGAACAGGCTTTTAGCGGATCCCTTTGCAGATGCAAGCGATAGTTTGGATTATACTTTGAGGATTGCTCCTGTCAATGTGATGGCAGATCTGAGTAGTTCATACATCATCAAGGATATCACCGATCAGAATGATACCACTCGTTTATTGAATTGGGAGAATCTTTTGGCACAAACCAAAGATAAAAATGGTGCATTTGGTCAATATGCCTTTAATATTTTGCAGACAGAGTTTAGAGTAAAAGGTCTTGTGATGAATGCAGGTTTTGGAACCAGATCTGAGGCTTATGGCGAAATGGATGGACCTTCGGTGAGATTTATTTTGGGGAATACGGGAGGTATCATTGATGCAGCATCAAGCCTTGAACCAAACATTCATTATAATTCATGGTATCAATTGAATGTAGGGGCCAAGAAGTATTTTAATCAATCATTCATTGGCTTGAATGCAAAGCTTGTAGATGGCATTGAACATTTTAAATTGAATGCATCTTATACCGTATTGGCCAATGATATTTTTAATGAACTTCAGGTTACACGAAATGTTACGCTCCAGTCGACAAGCTTGTTAAGATACAACAGCATAAACGATATAGAGTTTCAACCCAACGGTCCATTTAGCGATAACATAGGCTTTGATAATATTGGTTTACTGTTTGATATTTATGGAGGGACGAGAGTCGATAGACATCTTTTCAATGTCTCGATATCTGATATTGGTTTTATCAATTGGTCCCAAGGTGGTAGAACCAATGAATATACAAGTGATGGTGAAGTAACCTATGAAGGGATAGATATTTCAGATGCGTTGAGTAGCGAATTTGAATTTAACCTACAGGATACATTGGAAAATATTGTGGGCTTACAATTGACAGATACTGAGTCATACAATAGTAATTTATTGACCAAAATCAATGTGAGATACCAATTTGACTATAGAGAAGACCTTCACTTTGGGATAAATAACTTTTTTGCCATTGATGGGACTTACGGATATTTCCGCATCAATCTTTTTGCCAATAAAAAATTAACGGATTGGTGGGATGTCGGTGTGAGCTATTCCTTTGATAGGTATTCTGCATTCAATGTTGGATTGAATACCCATGTTGAATTTAAAAACATTCGTATTGGTCTAAGCACTCAGAATTTCCTTTCCCTTTTCGATCCGTATGCATACAATGTTTCTAATGTGAATATTAGGACAGAGTATATCTTTTAGGGTGGTTTAAAAAATAAAGCTTGTCTTGTATCTAGATTTTTACGCTTAGCGCAAATATAATTTTCAAATGAAATTTTATTTCAAGTGAATAAGGTAGATGTCATCTTTCCCTTTTCCATCAGGTCTGTTTGAACTAAAATAAGCTCTTTTCACGTTTTCAGAAAAGATGAGTCCAAAATCGTCATAAGAGGTATTGATTGGAAAGGGTAGTCGCTGGGAAGTTCCTACCTGGCCGTTTTCGTCTAGCTTTGCATAATAGATATCCAATCCTTGTCCATCACCCACATCTGATGCATAAAACAAATGTTCGTTGTTTAATACAAACGGGAACCACTGATTGCCATTTTTGTTAATTTGATCCCCAAGATTTCTAGGTGTACTCCATTTGTCATTATTCATTTTTTCTGAAGTATAAAGATCCATTTTGCCCATTCCTCCTATTTTTGGAGAAGCGAATATTATTTTATTGCCATTGTCATAAATGGCCGGGTGACAAAAAGTTTCTGTTTTGGTCTCCTCTTTCATTTCTATTCCCAAATGTAACGGAACAATATTTGACCATTTGCCTTGAGCATAATCTGCCTGATAAATAAGCAATTGTTGTCTTCCGGATTTATCTACAATGGCCTGACCATTCTCACTGCTGGCTCGTGTGAAGTATAATTTATTATTGCTTTGATCCCAACTTATAGGTCCTTCGTGAAACTGACTATTTAGTTCATTACTAAATACAAATTTGGGAAGTGTATTTTCTGGATTCAACAATGATGCCTTGAGGTCAAAGTAATTTGGTTGGTTTTTTTTAAAAATACCTGTTTTCTCCTGTATGCCTACATATACCAAATAATCGCTCCATATGTATGGGCTGAATTCTTCATGTTCTGAGTTTACTACTTCAAGATTTTGAACAGTAAGATTGGTCCAAAAATTCATTTGGTCAAATCGAAAATCTTGACCAAAAATATTTGCGCTAAGCGTAAAAAATAATATGACTATAAGTGGCTTCCTCATCTTAGAAGTATCTAGGATTGATGATCGAGTCAGCTTTTTTATTGCTATTCAATCGATAATTAAGAATCAATTCAAGAGAACCACTGGAAAATTGACGCAATTCTGAAAGGGTGATATCGTAGGACATGCCCACAAAAATCTGAGGATCATATTGAAATCCCAAAATAAGATCCAGAGACTCAATAGGATTAAGGACACTTCCACCCGAGCTATAATTTAGACCTACATGATATTTCTTTTCCAATATGGCGGTGGTGCTTAATTCAAATTGGAGTGGAGCAGCTTCTGCAATGGTGATCAAAGCTTGTGGGCTCAATTCCCATGATTCATTCAAACTAAATTTTCCTCCAGCCATGAGGTAAACGAGTCGAGCCTCTGTTGCTTGTAAGGTGTCCAATTGTGTATCGTCAAAATCAATGATGGCTTTGTTCAATCTTGGAATCGATATTCCTGCAAAATATTTATCCGTTCTGTAGTAAAGTCCAAAGCCTACATTGAAAATTCTTTTGGTCAATATATTTTGCTCTATCGAATTATCAGAACTGAACCCGTTGGGTGGAAGCAAACGATTGTCCGTCCAGTCTGCTTTGAATTGTCTAAATGAAGTGGATAGCCCTACATTGATATTTCCATTTTCTAGAGGAATTCCATAAGAGTAAGAACCCTTTATGGTCGTCTTATCAAAAATTGAAATTACAGATTTATCTAAGTGCAGTCCCAATCCTAAATTCTGATCCTGCGCCGGAAAATTGGCACTGGCAGCAAATCGACTAGGCGAACCATCAAGTCCCAACCATTGATTTCTATATATGGCATTGATGCTGATGTGATCATGAACACCTGCATAAGCAGGGTTGAATCCCAGTTTGTCATAGGCAAACTGAGTGAACAATATATCCTGTTGACCCAAAAGACTTGAGAAATAAAAAACCAATAATATGGTAATAAGCTTTTTCATAATTAACGCTCAACGACAAGAAATCCTGCCATTGGTTCATCTTGATTTATTTTAATAAAATAATAGTAAGTTCCAGTAGGTGCATCTTGACCTTCGTGCGTTCCTGACCAATCTCCTTGATAGTCATCCGAGCTAAAAATCAATGCTCCAAATGAATTGTAAATTTTCACCTCAACCTGATCCGAGCTTGTTGTGCACGGAATTTCAAAAAAGTCGTTTTGATTATCTGAGTTTGGTGTGATGACATTAAAAGGTTTGCAGCCTTCGTTCTCTGGAACATCATTGATCGTAATATTGATAACCGCTTGGTCACAGATTGTGGGACAATCACTGTCGCATATGGTGTATGGAATGGTAAATGCTCCTGCTTGGTTGTTGGTATTTATGTTGATCATTTCTCCAACAACTTCCAGAGTAGGACCGTCAGAAATATTGTTTATAGTAACAATAGGTGTATTGTTGAAGTTGTCATTTTCCAATACCGAAACCAAGGTGTTGTTAAAACCTAAAATGGTAAATGTGTCATCAGAGGCTGTGATTTCATCGATAGAAGAAATGATAGCAGTCTCACTTGCAAAAACTCCACATGTGGGATGAATACTATTGATGGTAATCTCCGCTTCTCCAAAATCTATGACATTAAAAATGACTTGATCTAATGATTGATTTTGAATAAAAAGATTATCTCCATTTACTACAATCTCAATGTCAACTTCCTCAGGGTTGTTGATCGTGATCTGTTGAAATCCTAAGTCGCAAATTCCCAAAACTGAAAAGCCAAAGCTTGCTGCTTGAGGAATTGCATCTACAAATATGCTTAGTTGTGCTGGCTCTGATTCGCAATCGTTGACACTTAGATTGATGGTAAAACTATGAAAACCTATACTCAATCCAGATAGATCTAACTCATTGAAGTTTCCTGTTGCAGAGGTAGCTACAATTTCACCAGTATCATCCCTTAAAATAAATTCTCCATCTAAAGGCGAAGTGATGATGTTTTCGATATCAATACTGTTCAAGTTATCTTCACAAAATCTTATTTCATTGGTTGCCAGTGTTGGAGCTTCTGGACCACTTATGAGTTCAACCAAAAAGGGAATAGAAAATTCGGAGGTACAAGAATTTGCCTCGGCTTGTAAGAAATAAATCCCTGCATTGATATCAGCAAATTCCTCTATGATCAGTGTTGACCCTTGAACGTTGGTTCCGTCAGGAGTAATCCATGTATAGTTGTAATTTGAATTAGGATTGACTGCTTCTAATTTTAATTCTTGGTTAAGGCAAAGAGCATTGGGTCCTGAAATCTGCGGAGCAGGAATTTCATTTTCCAATGCAATATTGATCGTAGCTGATTCTTGGCTTGAGCATCCATTTACCACGACGGTCAATGAATAATTTCCAATATTGATATTGCTTGAAGGTGAAATACTCAAGGCTGGTTCTTGCGTGATGATCTGACCGATTGGTGTGTCCCATATATATTCTTGAACATCAGCGCCTACATTGGAAGCCAAGATGTTGATGGCATCACCCAAACAAGAAGCGCCATCTTGA
>CALFDU010000041.1 GCA_937950315.1 uncultured Saprospiraceae bacterium
GCATCGAGTTCTTCTTCAATTTGGCGTAAGCCCTCTTCACTTCTTAATTCCTGCAAAAGCAATAAATCTGGTTGGTAATAATCCAAAATATCACTCAAGGTATCAATCCGATTCACCATATCGCCTTCTGGGTAAATCAACAGATTATAACTCATAATCTTGATATCGCTCTGGGCAAATATTGAATAACCAGAAAACATCATCAAACAAAAAACAATATACTTCTTCATATTAACGGCATGCATTCTATGCACTTTGTATTTATTTACCATAAAACTCCTACTATTCTTATTCATTCATATAAGTTAACAACTCGTATTCAACCCACATACTTTATTCAAAAATTTCGATACCAAATGTACTCCTTAATTACTATTGGGTTTATTGGACAACTTCATCCTTAAGAAAATAAACACCTTTAAAGATGCCAATTTTGACCAATGCTTCATGCTCGTGCTTATCGACATACACATATCTCACTTTGTATTTTCGATCTGTTAGATTTGCCAAAAAGCCCCTATCCTTAGGAAACACTTCCTTTGATATAAACTTCCCACCCATAGATCGTATTTTAGTCTCAACTCTACCCGGGCTTAAATAAACACCAACAATTCTGATTGTTGCAACTAAAATTGCTGCCAGAAAAAACTTAATCTCTATTCCCATGAATTTGATAATTTAAACTTTATCTCGGACCAAAACAGACTCCAGCTCATTCATTTTTAGCAAGCGGACCAACTCTAAAAAGACTGGAAAATATAAGGTCGCTTGGTGATGTCCTTCTGGGCACTCTTGATATACACCACGGCATCCATGATGGTTAACCAATATTGACATTTCTTATTTTCATCAAACATGTGGTTCTTTTTCATAACATCTCTGATCGGTCCACGCACTTGCACAAAGTGCATCTGGATGTTTTTATTATGCAGATCTTCAATCATATCTTTCAAGAAATGAAATCCACTTGAGTCAATACGATTAATAGCCCCCGCATCCAATACCAAATGTTTCAACTTTGGCTTTGCTTCAAAGCGTTTGTAAAAATAGTCTTTGATGAAAGCTGCATTGGCAAAATAGATCTGTGAATCGATTCTTAATATTAATATCTCATCGTGAATTTCTAAATCCGGAAACCGATGAATATTCATAAATGATGGCTTCCCTGGTATCTGTCCAAGCTCTTCAATTTCTGGCTTAGAAATACGGTAGATTACCATGATGATCGACAAGAGTATCCCAATGATAATTCCCGGTTCTACTCCCAGCACCATCGTCCCTATTGCCGTTACACAAAACAATATGAAATCAACCCGATCTGTCTCCCAAAGATGCTTGGCCTCTTCTACATCAATCAAACCGATCACTGCAACCATAATTATCGCAGCAAGCACAGCATTGGGCAAATAATAAAAATAGTCGGTCAAAAACAACAAAGTCAATACAACAATAATCCCACTCAACATAGAAGCAAGACCCGTGCGTGCTCCCGCTTGATTGTTCACCGCCGTTCGCGAAAACCCTCCTGTTACCGGAAATGCTTTAAAAAAGGAACCAAATATATTGGCAAGGCCCATGGCCCACAATTCCTGATTGGGCTTGATCACATTTTGTTTGTGCTTCCTCTGCAACGCCTTGGCAATCGCCATCGATTCTATAAAACTTATGAAAGCGATGGTGAATGCAATAGGCAGCAAAGCCTTGACCATACTCATTTCCATTTTCGGTAAGCCAAACTTAGGCAATCCTCCAGGTATATCTCTGATAATAGACACCCCCTTGTCTTGCAAATTCAAAAAATATACTGCCAATAATCCAAAAAGCACCACCAATACAGGCGCAGGAATACGGATACTATACTTTTTATTGATTCGTTTAACGACCACCAAAATGATAATGGATATAATTCCGACTGCAAAGGTCTCTATATTGATATCCCGAAAGTTTTCGAAGACATCTAATATGATCTGATAAATACGCTTTTTCTGAATATCTAATCCGAGCAAATGCTTGACTTGACTGAATCCTATGATGATTCCTGCAGCAGAAATAAATCCCGCGACCACCGGATGAGAGAGAAAATTAACCAAAAATCCAAGTCGGAAAACACCCATTGCAAACTGAATCACCCCCACCATAAATGCCAACAAGATGGCAAATAGGATGAATTCTTCTGTCCCCGGCACAGCTATGCCACCCACCCCTCTTGATACCAACAATGAGATCACCGCCACCGGACCAATAGCCAATTGCGGTGTCTTACCCAGCAATGCATAAATAAACAAAGGGATCGTGGCAGCATACAAGCCATAAATAGGCGGAAGTCCAGCAAGCATCGCATATGCCATACCCTGAGGAATCAACATAATACCTACAGTTACCCCAGCAGACAAGTCCCCACCAAGGTCATCCCGCTTATAATTACCCATCCATTCCAAAAATGGAAAAAACTGCTTCATTCGGTTCTATTAATGGAGGGTAAGTTAAAGAATAATGTAGATTTTAATCGCTGGATTAAGACAAATTCAATTACTTTATGCTTGAATTATCGTCAAAAGGAAAAGAATAAAAAATTATGAGAGGATTAATGCGTTTACTTTTCATGTTTGGACCCATGATTTTGCGTCAAGTTCAAAAATACCAACGTAACAAAGAACGTCAACAATACCAGCAAAGCACCCAACGTCGAATGCCTCAAGAAGCTCCGCGCAGAAGACAAACGCCCCCTCCTCCTCCCCCAAAACCAGAACTATCAGAGGAAGAAAAAAACTTCAGACTGAAAGAAGAAGACATCATGCTCGACAACGAAACCATCCAAGACTACAACGGAAGGCAGACCGCTTCACATGAGATAGACCATGAGCCCCCAGCTCCTGAAGCCCCTCAACAAATCGAAGCACCCGACCCTAAACCAAGCGTGGATGAAGAACATATTGTACCCAGCGGTGATGAGAAGAAAGAAGAAGATGGGTTTAATTTGAAAGATCTGTTTTTTGAAGAAGATGAAGAAGATAAAAAGTAAGGCACAAAGGTTTCCCTAAATCATATTTTCCCGCTTGCGCAAATGTTTTTGAATAACCTTTTTTATTTCTAAAAACATTTTTTCATTTTTTTTGCTTGTCCAAAAAAAACGATTTCTATAACTTAAACAAGTAAATAATGAATTATCAAGCAATAAATGGCTGATACATTTTTTTGTTTTTTACGCAGGAAAATATTCTTCCTAAGATTTTGTTTCTAATTGCATTTATCACTAACATCTTGTGTTTTCCTTCACTAACTTTTCTCTTAAAATATATTTTCATTTCTTCGTTACTAGCCAATGAACTTATTGCACACATATGCAAGATTGCTTTAAGATCTTTATTTGCCATATGATGTACCCTGGTTCTACCTTTTATGCTTGACCCAGAACTATATTCAAATGGTGCAATTCCACAATAAGAGGCTATTTGTTTTGCGGAAGCAAATCTTGTAAACCCATTTGTAAAAACCAACAAATAACTTGCTGCTATAAATCCAACACTTTTTACTGAGGTTGCATAAGTGTAAACCTCTTTTAATTCTTCATTATTTTGAATAATTTCATTTATTAGTTTCTCCACATTTTCAATATCCTTTTCAAGTGCCTTTATTGACTTTCTAGAAACTTTAGAGATTACCTTTTCTTGTTCAATTAAGCCTGCTGCTTTAAGTTCTTTTGATGGTACTTTTAATCTACCGATACAATCCTTTAGTCTTTTCCTAACTGCCAGTAAATCAGCAACTTGTTGTAAATCTTTATCCTTCTCTTCATATTGTGTAGCATTATCGATATGGCGTTTGGCATACGTCATTATTCGCTCTGAATCGACCTTATCATTTTTACCTCGTTGGACTCCCAATGACCATTTAATTTGAGTGCCATTTTCGATCCAAACAAATGCTTTTTCAGATTTTAAAAAAGAAGCTAAAAGCCTATGATAAATACCAGTGTTCTCCATACAAAATAATACTTCATGAATACTGATACTTTTTGACTTCAACCATTTTTTTAGTTGTTTAAAACCTTTTAAATTATTGTCAGCTAAATGGTAATGTACTTCTGTTGTTTTTAAATC
>CALFDU010000042.1 GCA_937950315.1 uncultured Saprospiraceae bacterium
CCAATAAACAAGGCCATCACAAAGCTTATATATTTACTCTTTTTCATAATTATCGTTTCTTAAATCAAAGGTGCTCCATTAAAACTACAAAATCAAGCTAATATTTTACAACAATACACCAAATTCAAAATTAACCCCATAAAGAGTTATAAATCCATTGGTGCGAAATATATCTGGAGTATTACCTATTGAAGTACTCCTTGTTCGACTAATAAAGGCATGACAATCAAAATAGAATTTTTTAAACAATCGAGCTTGGTATCCTAAGTCAAGGCCTCCAGATATAATATTGGCATGATGTATTAATTCATTTTCTGGGAAGAAACTGCCAAAATTTCTACTTACAAAAATCGAAGAAGCTGCATACACGCCTGAAAGATTGTCGGCCGATTTCCCCTTCGCAATATTTCGTTTTTTGAGAAAATAATACCTTATGTTGTTACCATACCCAATATTAGCATGAGAAATATTTGATCGTACCTCACGTGGTAGATTGAGATTAAAAAATGCACTTCCAGAAAATGAATGATTCATACTCCAACCTTTGGCCAACCGATGTTCAATTTCAATCCTAGGCCTTAGACTCATTCCTACATAATTCAAATCAGGGGCATAACTCAAAAACAACAAGCCATTAACAGGAACTTTGATTTGATATTTTCTTTCTTCAAAACACCTTAATATATTACACCTTGCATTTTCCAATTCAAGCAACTTATAGTCCTTTGAAAATGCAAACCCCACTTTTAATTCCGGTGCAATAACGAACCGATTGTCTTCAATCTGAGCAAGCAAACTAAAATCAAGCAAACCATATTTCAAAACACGAGACTGAATACCTACTCCCAAATAAGGTGTGTACTTTACTTCATTTAATAGTGAGTTATACAAAAGCGTCTGAATACCTGCAACTGCATAAATTCCGTTCAAATTATTCCCATAACCCTGGTCTATCAAAGATTCTTGATTAATATAGTATCTACCTTCAAGACTTGCTTCCAACTGATAAGTCTTAACTATTTCAAATGTTTGAACAGGAACAGGAACAGGAACAAAAATATCAATCGAATCGAATGTCGTAGGAATAGTATTTTGAGCTACGATAGAATTAAAACTTGAACCATTTATATATGCCCCTAAAGAAAAACTCTTGGCCACCTTATACTCTACACCCAATCGTATACTTTGCAAATTACCACCAGGGGTCGTAAGCCTAAACATATATTTTGAGTCAGACATTTTACCTGCTGCAATTTCATAGTCATTCATGATCTGAAATTCAGAAGGTGAAGATTCTATTGCATGTTGAGCATGTAATGAAATAGAAATAACAGAGCTTACGCAAATGAAAAAAAGAAGTAAAATCTTGTTCATAATAATAAAAGTTAGTCTCGGTAAAAAACTAAAAAGTATAACCTACTATCACTCCACCAATTGGAACAAATTCAATAAACATAGAGGGATCACTTATAGTGAGAGGCGTATTCCTTATACCTACAAATTCTTCTGCCTCTAACGGAGATAAATTATAGTAATCTCTTAGCATCAATCCAAAACTAAGATTGAAATACAAATTCTTTAAAAGTCTTGTTTGATATCCATATTGAAAACCACCAGAATAAAATTCCGCAGCAGCAAAATTCTTTAGATCACTTTTACCCCCAGCAATTCCAAATTCACCTATTGGACCTAAATAAAATCCTGATAGGTTATTTGACGTCTTTCCTTTGATAATTCGCTTTTTCTTGCCTACATACCATCTTATTCCCGCTCGGTATGAAACTTCTTGAAAGTTATGAGGAACAATACCAACCTGTCCATTCGGATTATGAAATAATTCAAAACTAGAGCGAAGCTCGTGATTCATGGTAATACTTACTCGTGTCAAACGATGCTCCAACTCTATCGATGGATTGGCATTTAATAAGGCAAATTCGTTTGACAAGGACAGTGATAGCAGTCCGCTGATTGGAACCTTTATCATATAGAATTGCTCATCATAACAACGCACAATTGCGCACTTATTCTCCTCGATTTCGGTCAGATCATAATCGTTAGAAAAAGCAAGACCTATAGAAAACCCTGTGGACAAATTAAGATTGTTTGAATCTCCATTGTATGACAATCGTACTCCAGTATCCACCAAACCTCTTTTTAAAAATCGAGATTGCATACCAAATCCAATAAAAGGATTTTGATAAATATTAAATGAAAGAGGAAGATTTATCGCTGTTCCTAATTCAACATAAGTACCATTAAGATTATTACCCTGCAACCCATTATCAATTCGTTCCTGATGTTTTAAATAATACCTTAAACTCAATGAATTATTGAAATTCACTGGATTGTTTCCTATTAAACTAAAAAGTCCAAAAATCCCAGATGAAGTAAGGTTTGCAGAAATAGCTTTACTCAACTTATATTCAATTCCCAATTTTGTACCGTCACCAACAGTTGCCTTCACCATCCACTTTACTTCATTCATTCTACCAGTAGCAAAATCGTAGGCATCCATCATAATTGGATCCGGTTCAAATTCCACCTTCTCAATGGGCTCCACCTGCCCAAAAAGACCTGTCGAAAGAAACAAGAATAAAAAGAATGTAAAGTTGTTTTTCATATTAAGTCTTATTCAAAGTAATAGATCCAAACTGAGTATCAATGTTCAAGGTCGAACAATCAATATCTTTATTTAACTCCAACTTTTGCACATTATCTTCATCAGACATATTGTAATCTAAGTTTAGGGCATCGTCTATTTCAATTTTTCCATCCTTGGTCACCAAATTATAATAAGACCCTGTGACATCTTCAATCACCAAGTTTACATCCACAGAAACTCCAACTACCTTTAGTTTTTCCAACTCAGGTTTGATCGCAGCATTCACCACTCCATACTTTGAATTCACAGAAAATGAACCAGCCGAATTATCTAAAGACAAATCACATCTACTCATCTTAAAATCATAAATTCCATAACTTGAGTGCATGGTAACATCTCCCAACAAAGATTCTATTTGGCCCTGACCTTCAAAATAAGCCAAGTTGATTTTTGAGTATCTCGTATTTAGTTTAATATTCCCATTCAAATTTCGCATTTGAATATCTCCAAAGGCATTGTTTATGGTAATCGCACAATCGAAAGGAACCTTAATATCAAAAACCACCTTCAGATTTGAATTTGGTTTGTCACTATCTTTCTTGATAGATATATAATTCCTAGCATATATCGTTTTACCCAACTTCTCAATCAAAACCTTCATGGTTTTAATATCTTTTTCCGCTTCAGGCTTTGAGGAATTTTTGGAAGTTATTGTTGCTTTGATTTCTATTTCTTCTACATCCGCTCCTACAACATTTATATCAGCGCGCTCTCCATTGATTTCAATATTTGTACTTTTCTTATACTTAAACACCTCGGAAACATCATTACTAATCGTAACGAGACTCTGCCCAATCGAAGTGATAGGCAACAAACATGAGATCATTAATATGTAAAACAATTTCCTCATCAAATCATTGAAATCATTTCTTTCATCAATGCAGTTTTCTGGTTTTCAATTTTAGCAAGCAATGGACCATAAGAAGATTCTTCATCAAAATCTGAAACCAATTCCAAAAGCTCTTCTTTGTGCTCATTCAATTCCAACAACTCACTTTCTAATTTTTTAAATTGCGGCTGTTTACACACCGCCATGTAATCTTGACACATTTCTTGAATCAGCCTTACGTCTTCATCATCACTCCATTCTACTTTGATGTTTTCATTGGATGCAAACATCAATGGTTCAGCATTTTCTGTTGCTGGAGTCAACTCATTATGATATTGAGTTTCTGTAGCTTCTCCTTGCGTCAACATAATTGCAGCACCAATAATAAACAACATACTGATTCCTATAAGAATTGCAGACCTGATATAAGAAATTCCACTTTGAACTTCTTCTAGTTCTCCTTCTATTTGATCCCACAGATTTTCTGGTGGATTATGACTTGGCAATTGATCAATTGTATCTGACACTTCCAATCCAGATTCTATCTTATCCCATAAATCTTCTTGGGGAGTATATTCTGATAATTGATCTTTGTAATCACCAAATTGGAATGCCGGTGCAGGTTTATCCAATGAATCAGATATGTTTTCCCACACACTTTCTGATGGTTCATGACCTGGCAATTGATCTTTGTAATCTTTAAATCGGAATGTCGGTGTTGGTGCATCCAATGATCCCGAAATGTTTTCCCACACACTTTCTGAAGGCTCATGGCTTGGCAATTGATCCTTCCATTGACCAAAATCATAGAGAGGAGTAGGGGCATCAAGATTCTTAGAAATGTTATCCCATATTGAATCGGAAGGCTGATGTTCTGGCAGTTGATCTTTGATGGCGCTGAACTCAATTTTGGGTCCTTCTCCATCAATAGAGGAACTTATGGCATCCCAGAGCGATTCCTTAGGATGGTGCTCAGGGAGCTTATCCTTTAATTCATTCCAGTTATATGTTTTATTGGTTTTATCCATTAAATTGCAATAAGCATTTCTCTTAATTTTTTCTTGGCTCTAGACAATTGGGACTTTGAAGTACCCTCAGAAATTCCAAGCATTTCAGCCACTTCCTTATGGGCATATCCTTCAATCTCAACCAACACAAAAATAGATCTAAATCCATCTGGCAAATTAGCAATAGCTTTTTCAATGTACTCCACATCACTTTCTGCCGAAGTCAATTTGTACTCAATATCTGCAACATCAACACCTCCCAAATTCTTTCTTTTCTCTTTTTCTATATGTGCATACGCAGTTCTTACCACAATTGTTTTTATCCAACCTGGTAAAGTTCGGTGATCCTTCAGCGATTTCAATCCCCTGAAAATCTTAATAAAAGCTTCTTGTAGGATATCATCCGCCGAAGCAAAATTACCCGACATTCTGTAGGCCAACGTATACATGGCGCCCTTATACTTATCGTATAAGATCTTTTGAGCGACACGCTTGTTGTCTATACACTGTAATATTAGCTGGTCTTGCTGCATTATTGAGTTGTATATCTTAAAGTGACGAAAAAGGTCTCATTGGTTGCATTAGCTATCAAAATATCTGAATTAATTTTAAATAAGTCCTAAAACTGGAGAAAATGATGGAGTTTACTCTAAAAAATGAGTATTTATGCCCACAAAGCATCAAATACTGATCTTGGATTGCCCGTTTTATTTATACACTTATTGGCTATACAGACTACCTTTGAAGTACAAACAATTAATAATACATGACTAAAAGAATTTTTGCCCTCGCAATGGTCGCCGTTTTAGGGATGTCATTTTCGGTTTATAAGAATGACAAACTGTACGAAATCTCCAAAAACATTGAAATCTTTGTAAAAGTCTACAAAGAATTGAACAACAATTATGTGGATGACCTGGATCCAGGCAAACTGATGCGAACTGGAATCGATGCAATGGTTGGATCACTCGATCCATACACCAATTACATTTCAGAATCCCAAGTGGAAAGCTACCGGATCAATACAGAAGGCAAGTACCAAGGTATTGGTGGTGTCGTAAAACAAATCGGTGATTATGTTACCATTGTAGAGCCTTATGCCAATTCCCCCCTCGTAGAAGCAGGAATTATTGCTGGCGATCAAGTGATTTCAATCAATGGTCAATCCACCAAAGGAAAATCTACAGAAGAAGTGACTCAGTTTGTTAGAGGTGTTCCTGGAACCAACCTCAACTTAAAAATCAATAGACCGACAACTGGTGAAAAATTTGATGTTGCCCTAGAAAGAGGATCTGTCGAAATTCCAAATGTTCCTTACAGCGGAATCATCAGAGATCACGTTGGTTATATTTCACTGACAACATTTACCCCCGATGCATCAAAAAATATTCGCAAAGCTTTCAACGAACTAAAAGATGAAGACGAAAACCTACAAGGTGTAATTCTAGACCTTAGATACAATGGTGGAGGACTTTTAAGAGAAGCCATCAGTATCTGCAATATTTTTATCGACAAGGAAGAAGAAATTGTATTCACAAGAGGAAAAGTAAAAGAAAGAGATAGAAATTTCCCTACCAACATGGATCCTCTTGATCTAGAGATCCCGTTGGTGGTTATGATCAACAAAAATTCAGCGTCTGCCTCCGAAATTGTTTCCGGTGTGATCCAAGATTTAGATCGTGGAGTCATACTAGGCCAAAGAAGTTTCGGAAAAGGATTGGTGCAAAACACCATGGATCTTGGCTACAACTCCAGAATCAAATTAACTACATCCAAGTATTACATTCCAAGTGGAAGGTGTATTCAGGGCAAAGAATATGAAGATGGCGAACCTGTAGATATCCCAGATAGCGAAAGAGCTGAATTCAAAACCAGAAATGGGCGTCCAGTTCTAGACGGAGGTGGTGTTACTCCTGATGTTAAATTGGAAGCACCAAAGGTTCCGGTTGTTTTAGAAAAACTTAAAGAACAAAACATCATCTTCAATTATGTCACCAATTACGTAAATGGAAAAACAGCCAAAGAAGATGTTGAAACGATTGTCTTTACCGATTTTGAAGACTTCAAAAGTTACATCGAAAAACAAGACTTTGAATACGAAACCAACACTGAGAAAACATTGGTCGAGCTTAGAGAAGCGTTTGACAATGATGGCTACTCTGATTTATTAGAAGCAGACCTAAAGGCACTTGAATCAAAAATCAAGGCTGAAAAAATGAATGCCATTACATCTAACGAGAAAGATATTGTTATTGCAATCCAAGAAGACATTGCTTCAAGATTTTACCTACAAAAAGGAAAAGCATATCAAAAACTTGCTGATGATTATGAAATCGATGAGGCAGTAAATGTACTTCTAGATCAAAAGAGATATAAGAGCTTGTTGAAATAATTCGTTTGAAAAATATATTTGTAAGCAAGGTTTCAAGATTGGGAACCTTGCTTTTTTTTACATCGTATTCAAATTAAACTTCACAAAACCACAATCATTTTTCGGAGCAGTTTCGCTTGGCTCAAATTCATATTCTTGTACAATTTCAAGCGCCATATTTAATATCTTTTGGTTTTCCACCGTGGTTTTTAATTTGTCCACCTTGGCAAAACTTACATATCCTTCCTTCGCTACCATCGTTGTCACATAGATTACCCCATCCCCTCCATCTATCATTCTTTGGATACGAGCATCATTTTTATACAGGACCAGCCTTTCTTTTTTACTCCAGTCTTCTCTGCAGTTTCCCTGTGGCTCCATGTCCTCGGTCAAATGATCGAGTACTTTCTTTGGCTCTTCTTCGACCACATCTTCAACAACTTCCTCTACCATCACTGGCTTCTCTTCGGTCTTCTTTTTCAAGGCAGCGCATGAAAAGTTTATCGTTACAAACAAGAATGCTATCAAATACTTCATCTTTCTTCGGTTATTTTCAATTAGAACGCAAATTTATAAATTTTCGTTCTTAATACCTTTCATCTTTTACATATGGTAGTTTTTCCATCTTACTTACCTCAATACTCGGAAACCCAAAATCCTCAACCACCTTACCTGTTATCAGATAACAACCCTTACCTCTAAAAGGAAATTTAGCCAATGATGGTGGGAAATGCGTCGTATCAAAATATTTTCCCTCCAAGTCAAGCCAAGTCCCAAAACTCATATGTCTCCTATTGACCGTCGTAACATGCTTGCGCGTCACATAATAACCCAATATAGACAAACGTCGACCCATGTATTTCTTCAACTGCCGAGAAACAATATTCCCCTTTTCTTTACCGTCAATCAATGCAAAAGGCGAACACAGCGGAAATCCCAGCAACTCAATTTCATCAAACGCCTGCTCATGCTCCGTCTCTTCAAGAATAGGCAGATCATACTCCTCTGCCTCCGGTTCAAAAAAAGAAGGCGTATTATGATGCTTTACCAATGGATTGTGAACCGCATTCTTTTCCCACATCAATTCATATTTGTTCAAGGTCGTAAACCTAAAAGCACCGATCCGTATCAATATCTCAAGTTGGTCTTTGGAAATATCCAAGCGACTCACAAAATCTTGCATGCTCCTATAATCGCCCGACTTCTGCCGCTCTTTCACAATCCCAATCGCTACCTTCTTCTCCAATTCCGAAATATGTATCAAACCAATATAAATGTCATCGCCATAAATATTGGTGAGATAAGTACTGTGATTTACACACGGCGCTTTAATATTGGCACCACACATCCGCGCCTCGTGTACATAAAACTCCGTCTTATAAAATCCACCAAAATTATTGATGACCGCCACCATAAATTCTTTAGGATAATAGGTCTTTAAATACAAACTCTGAAATGACTCCACCGCAAAACTCGCAGAGTGCGCCTTGCAAAATGAATAACCACTAAAACTCTCTATCTGCCGCCATACTTCCATCGATAAATCATCCGGATAACCCCGCTCCTTACAATTGATAAAATACTTCTTCATCAAGCGCTCAAACGTATCCGAATTCTTCTTCTTTCCCGTCATAATCCGACGCAATACATCCGACTCATCCAAATCCAACCCCGCAAAATGATGTACGATCTTCATCACATCCTCTTGATAAACCATCACCCCAAAAGTCTCCCCCAAATTTTCTTCAAACACAGGATGGATATAAGTAAAACTCTCCGGATCGTGAAAACGAGAAATATACTCACGCATCATCCCACTCTTAGCAACCCCCGGTCGTATGATCGAACTCGCAGCAACAAGATGTACATAGTTATCGCACTTCAACTTGGTCAATAAACCACGCATGGCCGGCGACTCAATATAAAAACAACCAATACACTGCCCCGACCTAAGCTGCTCCTTCACCCCCTCATCTTCTTTGATCTCGTCAACCTTATGAATATCAATCGCCCTACCCTGATTCCGCGCCACCAACTCAACGGCATCTTTGATATGACCCAAGCCCCGCTGACTCAGTATGTCGTATTTGTGAAATTGAAGATCCTCAGCCCCATACATATCAAAATGCGTAATCGGAAATCCCTTGGGCATCATCTGCAAAGCCGTATGATAATTCAGCGGCTTCTCACTGATCAAAACCCCACCCGCATGAATGGAAAGATAGTTGGGAAAACCCTCTATCATTTTTCCATACTTAAAAATATGCTTGGCAAAAGAATGGTGCTTGTCAGTATCATTGGGATAGTTCACAATCATATCAATATCCGCCTTTGGCAGACCCACCACTTTCCCCAATTCACGAATGATCGACTTCCCTTTAAACGTATTGTAAGTAGCAAGCAGCGCCGTATACTCCCGCCCATACCGCTTAAACACATAATCCGTTACATCATCACGCTGATCCCAAGAAAAATCAATATCAAAATCAGGAGGAGATGTCCGATGCGGATTGATAAATCTCTCAAAATAAAGATCTAGTTCCATCGGACACACATCCGTAATGTACATATTATAAGCCACGATAGAATTGGCGCCACTACCCCTTCCTACATGGTGGTAACCCGCCGTCTGCGCATACCGCACAATATCCCAAGTAATCAAAAAATAAGGCGCAAAACCCAACGTATCAATCACCTTGATTTCCTTCAAAGTACGACGCATCGCCTCCTTATTCCCTTCCCCATATCGACGGATACAACCATTGATCGACAACTTGTACAACAACTTCATATCGCCCTCAACCGTACCGGTAAACGTACGCCGATTGTTGTCCATCGTTGACGGCATTTCTATGCCACACTGATCCAGCAAGTTCTCGGTGTTTTTTATAATATGCGGATACTGCGCATAAACTTGTCGCAATTCCTCCTCCGTATAAAAATACTCACTTGCATTGGCACAATGTTTTGGGTCAAGTTTGCCAAGCACAATATTCAAGTCAATACAACGCAACAACTTATGCACCTTATACCCAACTTCATTCAGAAAAGTCACCGGCGCAAAAACCACCAACTTCTCAGGAAAATCTTTTAGATAAGAACTGTATAATTTATTCACCTCAGTAGGCCGCACCCCAACATATTCATTCTCCCGCAGATGATGAATCCCCTTTGGCAATTTCCGATATATGACATAGCAATTTTCAAACGCCGGCGCTTCCTTGGGTAGCTGCTTTTTATCCAAAGAACAATCTGTCAAAAGCGCCGTCAACTCCCTCCAGCCTTCCGCATTTTTGGCAATACCTATATATAACAACTCACCATCTTTCACTCCGCCCATCGCAGATGGCGCATCCTCCCGATGAAACTTCCTGAACTCTATACCCAAGATCGGTTCAATCCCATGCGCCTTACACTCCTTAATAAAAGTATAGGCACAAGAAGTATTATTGATGTCCGTGAGCACCATCCTTTTGACCCCTCGCTCCGCAGCCGCAGCCACCAATTGTTGCGGGGACAAAGTCCCATATTTTAATGAATAATATGAATGGTTGTTGAGATACATCCCCCAAAAGTACAACCAAATGACGTATAATTCGACATTAATTGTCGTATAATTCGATTTTTTGAGACAATTTGAGCTGAAAATACCCAATTCCATGGCTTTATTGAGAAAAAGATATTCTACCTTATCACCTCATAGATTTGATCGCTTCCGCAAATATTACCAAAAGGAATAAAGAAATTTCAGTCTACAAAATCAAGACATCAACCATCCAACCGAAGACCTTTCCAATGGTCATTCGTAAGAAAAATACCAGCTTCCTTGACATAATCAATACTTACAAAACACCATACTCAAACATTTGCCGAAAGGCTAAAAACGGAAAATCAACCATAAACAAAACACTTCCTAAAAGTTTATTACCCATGGCGACGATCCATACAACGCTGGATCCAAAGAACCCACTATTGCAGGTAGACACATGCTGGTAAACAAAGAACACTTTGAAGATACATTTGGAGATGGATCCTTCTCCTCTGAACTCAATTCAAACGTGGGCAGAAGAGTCAATGAAATTGCGTTGAACAACTTACCCAATTCGTATCTCAGTGCATACTGTGGTGATTATTTCAATACAGGCAACACTGGAATCGACAACTACCTAGCCAATAACTACGCTGACCTCGCGAATACATTTGTTCATGAAATGCTAGACGCCATTCACTTCTGGGATAAACTTCACCTAGAGCTTCAATCTAATGCCAACTATGATTGGTGTTTCTCTGGATATACCGACCCGATTGATTATGAAGCATTTGGGATTTCATGGGAGTATCCTGATAACGCTGTCGCAAATGTAGACTCATCTGTTTACAAAGTAGATTTGCCACAAGACATGTACGGCGTTTCAAGTCAATGTCTTGGACCAAGTAATTGGGTAGAAGCCGTCATTTATAATGCCGACGAAGAAACTTGGTTTGGTCTTGCAATTAAGGAAATTCATTCTAAACAAAAAGGGGAAACAGCATAATGCCATTTCCCCTTTTCCATTTTTACTTTGATTCTAACCCAACATCTTTTCAGGCTTTACCCAAGCATCAAATTCCTTTGCCGTAAGGTAACCCAATGACAAGGCTGCTGCCTTTAAAGTGGTTCCTTCTTTGTATGCTTTTTTAGCAATCTCTGCCGCTTTATCATACCCGATTTTAGTATTCAAAGCTGTAACCAACATCAAAGAATTATTTAAGTTAGATTTTATTTTCTCCTTGTTTGGCTTTAGTCCTTTGATACAATTATCAGAAAAACTGAGGGCAGCATCACCGATCAATCGTGCAGACATCAAGAAATTATAAATCATCATCGGCTTGAATACGTTTAATTCAAACTGACCGTTCATACCACCGATGTTGATCGCTACATCATTACCACATACTTGAGCCATAGCCATCGTCAATGCTTCTGATTGAGTAGGATTCACCTTACCTGGCATGATTGACGAACCTGGCTCATTGGCAGGAATGATGATCTCTCCGATACCGCATCTAGGACCACTAGATAACATTCTGATATCGTTTCCGATTTTCATCAAGGATACAGCTACTGTTTTTAACGCACCATGAGATTCAACGATTGCATCGTGTGCAGAAAGCCCTTCAAACTTATTTACACCAGTTACGAATGGAAGCTTGGTTGCTTTTGCGATTTCTTTGGCAACGTGCTTTGAATATCCTTTCGGGGTATTCAATCCAGTACCCACTGCTGTGCCACCAAGTGCCAATTGACTTAGGTGTTTTAAGGTATTCTTGATCGCTTTGATACCAAAATCAAGTTGCGTAACAAATGCAGAAAGATCTTGTCCCAAAGTCACAGGTGTTGCATCCATAAAGTGTGTACGACCGATCTTCACCACCTTCTTATAGGCTTTGGCTTTTTTATCAAGTTCCTTTCTTAATTTCTCCAATCCAGGGATGGTCGTTTCAACCAACATTTTGTAGGCAGCAATGTGCATCGCAGTTGGAAAAGTGTCATTAGAAGATTGGGATTTATTTACATCATCATTTGGGTGAATCTTTTTCTTTTTATCTGTTAATTTTCCACCAGACAAAACGTGTGCACGATTGGCAATCACCTCATTGACATTCATATTGGTCTGAGTCCCTGAACCAGTCTGCCAAACAACCAATGGGAACTGATCATCAAGTTGGCCATCAAGAATTTCATTACAAACCTTTCCTATCAAATTGGCTTTTGCTTTAGAAAGCACCTTAAGATCTGCATTGGTTTTTGCAGCGGCTTTTTTCAAGATGGCATAGGCTCGTATAATTTCAGCAGGCATTTTCTGACCTCCGATTAAGAAGTTTTCTCTTGATCTTTGAGTCTGTGCTGCCCAATATTTATCAGCAGGAACATCCACATACCCTATTGAATCTTTTTCCTTTCTTATTTTCATGTTTGAATTGTTATTATTTACGGTTGACGAAGATATAACCATTATCATTAATAAGGGGTTGTTTAAATCTTCCTATATTTATCAACTGTTTATTCTAAAAAACTGTTTCGACAGTATTACAAAACACAAAATTAATCTAAAATGGCATTTACATTACCTGATTTACCTTACGATTATCACAAACTAGAACCACATATCGATGCTTGGACGATGGAAATCCATCATGGAAAGCACCACGCTGGTTATACTAAAAAATTAAACGCAGCCATTGAAGGCACTGACCTTGCAGGAAAGGATATCGTTGATATTCTGACAAATCTTGATATGGAAAATAGTGCTGTAAGAAACAATGGAGGTGGATTCTACAACCATTCATTATTTTGGTCCGTTATGTCTCCAGATGGAGGAGGGACGCCAGATGGTGATGTAGCTGCAGCAATCAATGAAGCATTCGGTTCATTTGATGAGTTCAAAAAGAAATTTGCAGCAGCGGCTGGTACTAGATTTGGCTCAGGATGGGCTTGGTTATGTGTACACAAAGGAGGTAAAGTGGATGTTTGTTCGTCTCCAAATCAAGATAATCCTTTGATGCCAGGAGTTGGATGTGGAGGTACTCCGATTCTTGGAATTGATGTCTGGGAGCATGCATATTACCTAAACTATCAGAACAAAAGACCTGATTATGTAGGTGCATTTTTCAATGTTATAAATTGGAAAGAAGTAGCAAGAAGGTATTCTGAGGGAAAGTAACAATGGCTATATGTCGCATTATTTACACGGATATTAGGCAATAAAGCAGCAAGTGACCCGATTTAACGGTTATTTAAGAGTAAATATTGAATAATAATCCTTAATTTTACGACAAACTACAAATGCTTATGAAGCAAATTCTACTAATAATTTTTGTCTCGGTCGGTTTTGGTCTTTCGGCTCAGGTAAGTTATGCCCCACATGCACCTGACGGTGTGGGTAAGGCTGACGAAACCGACATTAATGTAGATATTGACATAATCAACGATTTGAACGCAGATCAAGCAACGTTTTGGAGTATAGACAGAGTTACCACTGTAGAAAATGGAAATTTAGTACCGGAAGAATGGGAATTTCAATTGTGTGATATCAACTCATGTTACATATGGGGATTAGAACAATGTCCTTCAGGAAACCCAGCTGTTTTTTCTGCAAATCAAGCATATACGTACAATCTTCACATGAATCCGCACGGTACTTCGGGTATTGGTGATGTTATTTTCAATATTTTGGACGAAAACGGTTCAATCCTTACTTCTATACCAGTTCATTACAATGTTGACTTGGTATCAGGTGTTTCGGAAGCAGATTTGGATGTAAAGCAAGTAAAGCTTTATCCTAATCCAACATCAGACTATATCCAAATTACCAATGACAATAACGTAAGCAAAGTGGCTTTCTATAATATTGTAGGTAAAAGCTTGAATACATCGACACATTTTCCTGGTAAATCACATGATGTAAGTACACTACAAAAAGGTATCTATCTCTTGAGATTGTTCGACGAAAATGACAATGTTATTTCAGTAGTTAGACTTAACAAAAACTAGATTGTAAATAACCTTTACAATAAAATAATATAAAAAGGGGCTTCATTCATTTGATGCCCCTTTTTTTTATGCCATTAATTTGGCACTAAGCGGTGGAGAATTAGTGGAGAAAATACATAGTGCTAGATTATATATAACTTTTTTATAATCTTAGTTTTGTGTCATCATTAGGTACACTATTCATTAAAATGTATGAAAAAACTAATTTGAAAATGAAAAAACTAATTCTATTTAATTTACTGCTGATTCTCAGTTTCAATTCCTACGGTCAAGGAGCCACTACATCAAGTATGGCAGGTACTGTAGTTGATCAAAACGGTGAAGCACTAATTGGAGTTAATGTTACAGCTACACATACTCCTTCCGGTACCCTATACGGTACGGTTACTGATTTAGACGGAAGTTACAATCTCAACAACATGAGAATTGGAGGACCGTACAACATTAAAATGACATATGTTGGTTTTGCAGAAAATCAACTTCCCGATCAATTTTTAGCACTTGGTGAAGAATTGAGGTATGATGTCGTGCTTGAAGAAGGAGGAGTAATGTTGGACGAATTGGTAATTCTTGGTTCGACTCAAACAATTGGAACAAGTACTGGTGCGTCAACAAACATCACTACTGCTCAGATTGAGAACATGCCTACTTTGGGAAGAAACTTAAGTGACTACACAAGATTGACACCGCAATCAAGATCTACATTTGGTGGAGGAACATCATTTGGTGGTCAAAACAACAGATACAATGCCGTATATGTGGATGGTGCAGTAAACAATGATGTATTTGGTCTAGCCGCAAATGGTCAAAATGGTGGTCAAGTAGGTATTGCGCCATTTAGTATCGATGCGATTGATCAAATTCAAATTGTATTATCTCCTTACGATGTTTCCCTAGGTGGGTTTGCAGGAGGAGGAATCAATGCTGTTACTAAATCTGGAACCAATAATTTAGAAGGAACTGCTTATTACTTTAGTCAAGGAGAAGGACTTGCAGGTAGAACGAATGGTGCTGTTCTTGAAAGAAATGGTGAAGAAGAAGGAGAGAGATTGGATGAATTTAGCAATAACCTTGTAGGTCTTTCTTTGGGTGGACCAATCGTTAAAGACAAAGTATTTTTCTTTGTGAATGCAGAATTACAAAACGAAGAAACTCCAGTTCCTTTTGCTGGTGATTATGATGGTGACACTTCACTAGGAGAAATTCAGGAGTTGAGCGATTTCTTAATGAGTGAATACGGTTATGATGCTGGTGAGTTTGGAAATAAAATAAGCAGTCTAGAAGGAACAAGAGTTTTTGGAAAATTAGACTTTAACCTTAATGCAGATCACAATCTTTCACTAAGACACAACTATACAAGAGGAATTAGTACAGGAGCAAATGGTTCAACAAATAGAAGAATCAACTTTGCTAATAACTCAGTATTCTTCCCTAGTACAACGAATAGTTCTGCTTTAGAATTGAATTCAAATTTTGGTGATAACAAATCAAATAAATTGATCATTGGATATACAGCTGTAAGAGACGATAGAGATCCAGTTGGTCAAGATTTCCCAAATGTATTTATCCTTGATGGACAAGGTTCAATATCATTTGGATCAGAGGCTTTCTCTACTGCCAATGCACTGGACCAAAACATCTTAACAATTACGGATAACTTTAAAATTTATAAGGGCGATCATACTTTTACCATTGGTACACACAATGAGTTTATCAGCTTTTATAACTTATTCATCAGACAAAATTACGGATCATACTTCTTCTTAAGTTTGGATGATTTCTATGCAGGTAATGTAACTGGATACGATAGATCTTACTCATTGGTTGATGACTTAACGGGAGATGGATCACAAGCTGCAGCAGAATTTTCAGCAGCGCAATTAGGGTTCTACATCCAAGACGAATGGGCTGTAAGCAACAAATTTAGCTTAACAGGAGGATTGAGATTGGACATTCCAATGATTACTACAGATCCAAGTATTGATGCTTCATTCAATTCTACTACTTTACCATTATTGGCAGGTAGTTATGACTTACAAGGAGCACAAGGAGGATTAGCGCCTAAAACGCAATTATTGTTTTCTCCAAGAATTGGAATGGAGTACAATGCTAATAAAACGACTAAGCTTAGAGGAGGTATAGGTATCTTCACAAGTAGAGTACCTTTCGTATGGCCAGGTGGAATGTACGCCAACAATGGTATTACCGTTGGTGGATTGGATGAAAATGATATCGACCCTACATTTATTGCAGACCCATTCGGTCAGCCTACCAACCCTAATGTAACAATACCTGCAGGACAAATTGATTTGTTCTCTGAGGACTTTAAATACCCACAGGTCTTAAGAGCAAGTTTGGGAATTGACAAAGAAGTAGGTAATGGATGGAACGCAAGTGTTGAAGGTATTTACACAAAAACACTAAACAACGTTTTCTACCAAAATGTAAACTCAGACCCAACCGTTGATTTTAACTGGACAAATGGAGCTGATGATAGACCTATTTTCACAGGTGACAGACTTGATCCAACATATACTGCTGTATACTTAGGATCAAATACAAGTGAAGGTTTTGCTTATAACATTACAGGATCATTGACTAAGAACTTTAGCAATGGATTGTTTGTATATGGAGCTTATTCTTTCGGGGATTCTGAGTCAATATTTGAAGGAACTTCATCACAAAACTCTTCACAATGGAGAGGAGCATTTACCACTGATGGAAGAAACAATGCTGAAATCGGAAGGTCAGATTTTGCTTTAGGAAACAGAATTATTGGAAGTCTTGGTAAAGAAATTAAGTGGACTGATAATGTACGTACAAGTGTTTCTCTTTTCTACAACGGTCAATCAGGTGATCTATTTTCTTACGTTTACAACACCAGAAACATCAACAATGAATCTGGGTCAACCAGTAGAGAAAGACACTTAATCTATGTACCAGCTGATCAAAACGACATCATGTTGGTTGATGATGGTGATGTATCTGCTGCAGCTCAATGGGAATTATTAAATACATTCATTGAAGAAGATGAGTACTTGTCAACAAGAAGAGGTCAGTATGCAGAAAAGAATTCTAACAGGACTCCTTTCACACATCAGATTGATTTAAGAATAGCACAGGATTTGGGTCTTAATGTTGGTGACAGTGCCAATAGATTGCAGATTTCTTTAGACATCTTTAATGTAGGTAACTTGATCAACAACAATTGGGGAGTTGTTTATGGCAACCCGTTTGCATACAGAATCATTGATTTTGAAGGTTATGCAGCTGATGGAACTACTCCTACTTTCACTTTTAGTGAAGAAGATTTAGGTAATGACAGATTCTCAATCGCAGATAGAGTTTCTAGATGGAGAGCAAGAATTGGTTTGAGATATACTTTCAACTAAAACTTGAAATACAAAAATAGTAAGACCGGTTATGTTTAACATGACCGGTCTTTTTTATTTCTATCAACACGAATCTATGTTTATCGTTTTGTCTTTAAGCTAGACGCACGCATAATTTTATCGGTTCCAAACCGCCTCTTGATCCAGTCACGTTCTTCCATCAATCTGATTTCTTTTTCGGTATCATCGAAGAGACTAATCTGATAGCTTCCACTTACCAACCCACTAAACTTTACGCCAATCAATCTGATGAGTTGGCGTCTATCGTATAACTTTTCAAAAATTTCCAACACTTGTTTCATCAAGAACTGATCGTTGGCGGTATAAGGAATACGTCGCTGTTTGGTGAATGTATTAAAATCGGCGTATCTGATTTTTACAGTAAGTGTAGAAACAAGCTTGTCGTCCTCTCTCAGATCAAAAGCAAGATCATCGACCATTTTGATCATCATGTTTTTGATGTGAGACATATCTAAAGTATCTTCTTTGAAAGTCCTTTCTTTGGACATGGATTTTTGTTCTTGATAAGGAACGACTGGCGTCTCATCAATACCATGTGATTTTTCCCAGAGTTTTCTGCCCTGCTTACCAAACTCTCTTTCAAGCAATTGTACAGGGATGTTGCTCAAGGTTTCTATCTTACGGACACCCATGAAACTTAACTTCTTGTATGTCACCTTTCCGATCCCAGGTATCTTTTTCACAGAAAGAGGAAATAGAAATTCCTTCTCTGTTCCTCTAGGAACGAAATGAGCACCATTGGGTTTAGATTCTCCCGTTCCGATTTTTGACACCAGTTTGTTGATCGATAGGCCAAATGAAATGGGTAGACCTGATTCTTTGATCACTTTCTGGCGAAGTTCTTTGGACCACTTGAAGCAGCCAAAATATTTATCCATACCAGAGAGGTCTAGATAAAACTCATCAATGGAGGATTTTTCATAGGTCGGCGCATCCTCTGCGATAATATCTGTCACCAAGGCAGAATACTTGGAGTAACTATCCATATCACCTCTTATAACGAGTGCATCAGGGCAAAGGCGTAAAGCCATTTTCATAGGCATGGCAGAATGAATCCCAAATTTACGGGCTTCGTAGCTGCATGAAGCAACTACTCCCCTTGCACTTGTACCTCCAATTAACAATGGCTTACCAAGGAAATCACTGTTTTTCAGACATTCAACTGAAACAAAAAATGAATCTAAATCTAAATGTAACACTGCACGGTCGTACAATCTGGATCAAATTTTTATAAATGACGGATAATTTGACAAAGATAGTCGATAATATCGATAAATTTGTCGTGGAGATATAAAACCATTTGGAAAAAATTTGCATCTTTATAATAAGAAGAAACTGCATTTTATGGGATTTATTGGCGGCATGTTCAAAGTGCCTAGACATCGAAAATTTGACTATATACCTCAGCATTATGATCCAGCTAAGGAAGAGTTGGATGCTCGTATGGCTCCTTATAGAGAGGGAACCAAAGATGCTGAATTGGCCAAGGCAGGCATAAAAACTGGCTTCAAACGTCGAGTTTCTAAAAACCCTACGTATTCGAGTCGCAGTATGTCTTCGACCATTCGTCTTATTGTCATCATTGTACTACTCGTAGCACTTACGATCGTATTCCTCAAATCAAGCATGATCGCTGATTTCGTTCAAGCTATGGAATCATAGTATTCCACAGATAGTGGAATAAAAGATTTTACCGAGAATTAAAAAACAAGCATATTGCACGCAATTAAAAGCTTAAACTATGGCTGATATCATTCAGCTATTACCGGAATCAATTGCCAACCAAATAGCTGCAGGGGAAGTCGTACAAAGACCTGCATCTGTGGTTAAGGAACTGCTCGAAAACTCCATCGATGCAGAAGCAACTTCTATTACCTTAATTATAAAAGATTCAGGGAAGACTTTGATCCAAGTAGTAGATGATGGTAAAGGTATGACTGAGACGGATGCAAGAATGTGCTTTGAACGCCATGCAACGTCAAAAATCAAAAATGCTCAAGATCTTTTCAGTATAAAAACGATGGGATTTAGAGGAGAGGCAATGCCGTCGATTGCATCAATTTCTCATCTTCACATGAAGACAAGAACCAAGGATCAAGAACTAGGTACAGAAATCTTAATCCATGGATCCAATCTAAAAAAACAAGAATATTGTCAGACGCCGCAAGGCACAAGTATCTCTGTCAAAAATTTGTTTTACAACGTTCCTGCAAGAAGGAAGTTCCTTAAAAAAGACGCAACTGAATACAACCATATTTTAGAAGAATTCAAAAGAGTCGCAATCATCAATCCGAAGATTCGATTCCAACTGATTCATAATGACAACGAAATCTACCATTTGCCGGAAGGGAACCTAAGACAAAGGCTTTCCAATATATTTGGGAAAAGTGTCAATGAAAAGTTGGTACCCATAGAAGAAGAAACGGATGTAGTAAAAATCAGAGGATACATAGGACGACCTGAGTTAAATAAGAAAACAAAAGGAGACCAATATCTTTTTGTAAACGGAAGATTCATAAAAAGTCCGTACCTACATCATGCCATTAAAAATGGTTATGATAATATGCTCGGTGAAGACGAATATCCTTATTACATCCTTGACTTGGAAATCGATCCAGCAACGATCGATATCAACATCCATCCTACCAAACAAGAAATTAAGTTTGAAGAAGACAAGTTGATATATAATTATATACGAGTAACGACCAAGGCTTGTCTATCTAAATACAGCATCACACCGACTTTAGACTTTGAAAAAGATTTGTCTTTTGATCGGGTATTTAATGAAACTAGTTATTCAACCAGAGAAAGTGGATCTAGATCACAAATGCCTGTAGAACAAAGAATAGCCCAAAGAAAAGAAATTGAGACCTGGGAAAATATGTATCGAGAAGTCCAAAGCGATGCAGCGGATGTAGATCATATTACATTGCCGAGCACAGCATCATTGCTAGAGGAAGATGGCAATTCAAATGGAGTAGGTATCGAAACAAGTAAACCGTTTCAACTACATCAACAATACATCGTAAATCAGATCCGAAGCGGATTTATATTGATCGACCAACAAAATGCTCATGAAAGAATCTTGTATGAAAGATTTTTAAATGCCTTAAAAGGCCAAAACCTGGGAGTTCAACAATTGCTTTTCCCGATTACCGTAGAATTCACGCCAGACAAGGCAGCAACACTAGAGACTCTGTGTCCGGAGTTGGTGAAGCTTGGAATCAAGATTGAGCCGTTTGGCCATGGTAGTTTTGTTATTCACGGAGTGACAGTAGGAATGGAAGAAAGCAGCATAAATACAATTCTAGAAAACGTGATAAACCTCTATTTAGAGAATCATGATCTAGAATTGGGTAATAATGAAAACCTTGCACTATCCTTGGCTGTTCATTCTTCGATAAAAAGAAATAAAAAGCTGGAGGTTGAAGAGATGCAGCATATGTTGGATGATCTTTTCGCCACCGAAAACCCCTACACTTCTCCATCAGGTAAAAAATGTTTCATTACTTATGAACTTGATGACATAAAAAAGCTGTTTGTATAGTATAAAACTAGTTGATGAATAATCTTACCGATGTAGTTAAAAAGTTATTGATTCTTAATGTAGCTGTCTATTTCGCTGCAACGATGCTTTTACC
>CALFDU010000043.1 GCA_937950315.1 uncultured Saprospiraceae bacterium
GCTTAAGATGATTGGGATGATAGACATCAATGACAATGATATGAATATCAATTTGGCCATTGATAGCAATGAAGGTGACATTAGAAATTTCCTTTCGTTGATACCAAATGCTTACTACGATCAACTTCCTGCTCTTGAAACGAAAGGAGATGCAAGTATTTCTGCCAAAATCAAGGGAAAGTATAGTGACAATAGTTTCCCAGCACTTGATCTTTCTATCAATACAAAAGATGGATACATTGCTAGTTCAGATTTACCATCACCCATTAAAAATCTAAATATGAACTTCTCGGCAAAAGCAACTGAGGGTTCATGGAATGATTTAATGGTTGATATTCCACAATTTTCATTGACCACCTTGGACAAACCTTTTAGTGGTAAAATAAACCTAAAGAATGTCATGGCTGATCCGATCATCGACATGATGATGAAAGGTGAACTTGATATGACCACTGTTGGTAAATTAATAGGTGGAGATGACATCAATTTCCAATCTGGTACGCTGGCTACAGATTTCATTTTAAATGGAAAACAATCGGACTTTGAAAATGAAAAATATGGTGACATACAATTTGATGGAGATGCTTCATTGAAAAATTTCAAAGCAGACTATTATGAATACAAAGACATTGTGATTGATGACGTTGATGCCAATTTCAAACCATCGGTATTGTCTTTACAAGGATTGTCTGGAAAGCTCGGTAAATCTGATTTTGAAGGTAACTTTACTTTACAAAATCCAATGGCTTATTTCATGACAGACAAGAGCATGAAAGGAAATATTGATATCAGGTCAAACCTCTTGGATCTCACACCATATAAGACTGAAGAATCTTCTACAAGTCCTGAAACAGTTGCAACAGCTTCAGAAGAAACATTTGACGAAAGTCTAGTAAAAGAAAGCTCGATCAAGTACAATGTTGATATCAAAGAATTACGCTATCCAGATTACAAAATAGAAAATATAAAATCAAATGGTACACTGAGTGCCGATCACATCAATCTAAACAGAAGTAGTATTGAGTTGAACGACCAAGCAATAACATTTGACGGAAGTCTAGACAATGCATGGGATTATATGATGCACGAAGAAGTGCTTTCAGGTACTTTGAATTTCTCAGGCGGGAAATTGGATCTTGATGCGTTTATGTCTGGGGAAGAAACGCCTAGTACGTCAAGCAATGATGCAAGCGAAGAAGCATTTATACTACCAGGCAATATTAAAACACTATTGACTGGAAAGTTTGATCAAGTAAAGTATGGTGATTACGTGTTTGACAATCTTAAAGGAAGTCTTGATGTGAAAAATGGAATGGCTGTATTTGATGGGATTGCAGGAAATGTATTGGATGGAAAAATAAAAATGGATGGATTGTACGACACTTCAGATGATTCTATCAATCCTAAATTCAATATGAAGTATGACCTGAGTCAATTTAAATGGAGTAAGACCTATGAGGCGGTGGCTACATTTAAAAAACTAGCTCCTATTGGCAAATTTATTGATGGGATTTTCAACTCCACATTAACTTTCGCGGGCGAACTGGGAAAAGACATGTACCCTTCTTGGAATAACTTATCAGCTTCTGGTTTTATCCACACGCTTGATGGTAATGTAAATGGAATGGTTCCTATAGAAAAAGTAGGAAATGCACTAGGCATCAAAGAGCTATCAAACTTTAAAATTGTGGATACCAAAAATTGGTTTGAGGTAAAAGATGGATTTGTAGAGATCAAGCCATTTGATTTTGACATTGATGACATGAAGTTCAAAGCAGGGGGAAAACACAGTCTTGACCAAGAGCTTAACTATGTAATCGAGGCAGTGATTCCACGTGACAAATTGAAATCTGGACAGATAGGGCAAGTCGCGTCACAAGGATTAGATTTCATATTGAATGAGGCGAGTAAAAAAGGTGTTGATGTGAATCTAGGAGATTTTGTATATCTTGATATATACCTTACAGGTAAATTAACCAATCCAAAAGTGAGGGTAGTTCCAAAAGGATCTGGCGGCAAAACTGCCAAAGATATTGTGAATGACAAAGTGGTTGACATCAAAAAGACTGTTGAAGATACGATCAGAAAAGAGGTGGATAAACATGTTCAGACTGCCAAGGACAGTATGATCGCTGCAGCGACAAAACAAACGGATAAAGTCAAAGAGAAAATCGAAGAAGAAAAAGACAAAGCCATCGAAAAAGGAAAAGAAGTTGTCAAGGATAAGATCAGTACAGTCTTGGACTCAGAAACAGGCGGTGCCATAACAGACACCATTGCTTCAAAGGTTAACGATAAACTAGGAGATATCTTAGAAAATGAGAAGGCGAAGGAAGAGATTGATAAGGTAAAAGACAAAATCAAAAACTGGGACCCATTTAAAAAGAAAAATGGTGGTGGCAATTAATTGATTTTCAATCGCTTATGAATTGAATAATAAAAATCCAATGGACAAACAAGTAAAAATCGCATATTTATAAAAATTCGTTTATATTTGAATTATGAATTTGATTAATAAAACATGGTGGTGGTGTATGACTGAAATCCGAAATAGGAATTAGCACCATCTTGTTATAAAATAAATACAAACGGCTTGTTAGATTTCCTAACAAGCCGTTTTTCTTTAGTACAGAGTATATGAAAATAAAAGTAGCATCGAAGACAATTATCGCCGACTTATATACGCCGGTCAGCTTGTTTTTAAAGATAAGAGCTCATTATCATCAAGTGTTATTGCTTGAAAGTTCAGACTATAGCAGCAAGGAAAACAGCCTTTCGTTTATATGTTTTGATGCCTTGGCGGGACTTATGATCAAAGAGAATAACTACACCGAATACAAACAAGATGCATACACCAATGAGGCTCGCAAAGAGATCAACATAGTCAAGAAAATGGATCAATTCATGTCATCTTTTGATATTGAGAATACTAAACTAAGTGCCAAATTCAATGGATTGTTTGGGTTTACAAGTTTTGATGCCATTGGAGATTTTGAAAATGTGAAACTGAGAACGGATAAGGAACGTGATGATATACCAGTATTGCGTTATGATTTTTATCGATACATTCTTTGTTTTGGTCATTACTATGAGAAGTTGACCATCATGGAAAACATTCCAGATGGAGAAGTCTCCAGGATCAAAGAAATCGAACAAATATTGATTGCCAAAAACGAACAGTCATTCGAGTTTAAACTCGATGGTGAACAGCAGGAAAGAATGTCCGATCAAGATTTCATGTCCATGGTCACCACTTGTAAAGAACATTGCCACAAGGGAAATGTCTTTCAGATCGTTCCTTCTCGTAGGTATTCACAAAAATTCATTGGTGATGAATTCAATGTGTATCGAACATTGAGATCTATCAATCCAAGTCCTTATCTATACTATTACGATTATGGGGATTATAAAATCTTCGGCTCTTCTCCAGAGGCCCAATTAATAGTCAATGATGGAGAAGCTGAAATACACCCTATTGCAGGAACTTTCAAACGGACAGGCAACTTTCAAGAGGACTTAAGACTCGCAGAAGAATTAAAGGCAGATCCTAAGGAGAATGCAGAACACGTAATGCTAGTGGATTTGGCAAGAAATGACTTATCGAGAAGTCTTCGTGATGTAAAAGTCAAAGAATACAAAACAGTCCAGTTTTTTAGCCATGTCATACACTTGGTTTCAAAGCTGACTGCAACGGTAAAGAAAGGATTCAATCCTTACCAAATATTTGCAGATACCTTCCCTGCTGGAACATTATCTGGTGCTCCTAAAATCAGGGCCATGGAAATCATTGACGAACTTGAACCACATAGTCGATCTTACTATGGTGGAGGATTGGGCATTATCTTTTTTAATGGAAACTTGAACCATGCCATCATGATTCGTTCCTTCTTGAGCAAAGACAACACCTTGCACTACCAAGCGGGTGCAGGAATCGTTATTGATTCAGTAGAAGAAAAGGAACTGCAAGAAGTAAACAACAAACTGGGTGCCTTGAACAAAGCACTGATAACAGCATCAGAAATTTAAGATGAAGAAGATATTAATATTAGACAATTACGACTCGTTCACCTACAACTTGGTGCATGCGATTTATGAGATACTTGACCAAGAAGTAGATGTAATAAGAAACGACCAACTCGAAATTGCAGATGTCGATCGATACGATTACATCATCTTTTCTCCAGGTCCTGGAATCCCAGATGAAGCTGGTAAGATGAAAGAAATTATTGAAACTTATAAGGACCGGAAAAAGATGCTTGGAGTATGTCTTGGGCATCAAGCCATCTTTGAAGTGTTTGGTGGTGAACTGGAGAATCTTGAGAAGGTATTCCATGGTGTTCAATCAGACATCAAAGTCCTAAAGGATAATAGCAAGTTATTGAATGGATTGGGTGATTCGTTTGAAGCAGGTCGATATCATTCATGGGTGGGAAAGACGAGTCATATACCATCAGACTTAGAAGTAATATGTGAAGATGAAAGTGGACAAATCATGGGGTTTGAGCATAAGTCGCTGCCTATTTATGGCGTACAATTTCACCCAGAATCAATATTAACACCAAAGGGAAATGCGCTTTTGGCAAACTTCCTAAATTTATAAACCATGAAAGATTTATTGAATCATCTTTTCAATCACAACAGCCTCAATAAAGAACAGGCCAAGGAGATTCTAACTGAGATTTCTGAAGGGAAGCACAATGAAGCACAAGTGGCTGCATTCATTTCTGTGTTTTTGATGCGAAATATATCTGTAGAAGAACTCAGTGGATTCAGAGAAGCACTACTTGAATTGAGAGTGCCTTTGGATTTTGGAAACATTGACGCCATAGACCTTTGTGGTACTGGTGGCGATGGAAAGAATACTTTCAATATTTCAACTTTGACTTCACTGGTAGTTGCGGGAGCGGGTTATAAGGTTACCAAGCACGGAAACTATGGCGTATCATCCATATGCGGTTCTTCCAATGTATTGGAAAGTCTTGGCTACAAATTTAGCAATGATAAAGGTATATTGGAAGAACAGTTGGACAAGTACAATATCTGTTTTTTGCATGCACCTCTATTCCACCCTGCCATGAAATTTGTTGGGCCAATCAGAAGATCATTGGGGATTAAGACTTTCTTCAATATGCTAGGACCTTTGGTAAATCCAGCAAGACCCAATCATCAGATGACTGGCGTATTTAACTTACATCTTCAGAGATTGTATCAATATTTGTTTGAAAAAACAGACATGTCTTATAAGATTGTTTATGGATTGTCTGGCTTTGATGAAATATCATTGACGGATAAAGCACAAGTAATTTCAAGAGAAGGAGTAAAAATCATCGACGCCAATTATTTTGACACAGCTGCTTTGGCATTGGAAGAAATATCGGGTGGTGAAACAATACAAGATGCTTGCGACATCTTTGTTGCAGTGTTAAAAAACGAATGTACGGACGCTCATAGAAATGTCGTATTGGCCAATGCTGCGATGGCTATTCATACATTTGATACAAACAAATCAATCAGTGATTGCTGGGCGGAAGCACAAGAAAGTTTGACCTCAGGCAATGCTTTCAATTCATTTAAGAACATCATAGACATAAGCGCGAACGCATGAATATCCTAGATGAAATAGTAGCAAAGAAAAAAGCATATTTGCTCGATCACAAAAAGGCATTAAGTCTGGCTGAAATCAAAGATCAAGCGTTGTACAGACGAGAGACCATTTCGTTATCAGCAATTCTTGACACTAGACCTGCTTCTATCATTTCAGAATTCAAACGAAAGTCTCCTTCTAGATCAGACATAAAAGTGGGAGCCAAGGTTGAAGATATTGTTGGACTATACGAAGAAGGAGGTGCTTCTGGTATTTCAGTTCTAACAGATGGCCAACATTTTGGTGGTAAATCTGAGGACCTTACACAAGCAAGAAACTTGGTTAACCTTCCTTTGCTAAGAAAAGATTTTATTGTTGATGAATACCAGATTCATGAAGCAAAAGGAATGGGTGCTGATGTCATCCTTCTGATTGCCTATTGTTTGTCAAAAGCACAAGCTGAAGAATATACAGCCTTAGCCCATGAGCTAGGACTTGAAATATTGTTTGAAATCCACGATATGGATGAGTTGTCTAAAATGCCAAATGCAGTCAACATACTAGGTGTAAACAATCGAAACCTTACCAGCTTTGTGGTGGATTATAAATATGCGCTAGATGTCTACTATGATTTACCAACAGAAAAAGTAAAAATATCTGAGAGTGGCATCATGAATATCGACAGCTATGTAGAAACCATACACAAAGGCTACAAAGCATGTTTGATTGGTGAGTTTCTCATGAAAGAAAATGACCCGAAGAAAACCATTGACGAATTAATAACTGCTGCAACACGATGAAGATAAAAGTATGCGGTCTGCGTGACATATCAAACATCAATGCGCTCAATGAAATCCAAATTCATTTCATTGGCTTGAACTTTTACAGAAAATCAAAGCGATACATTGATCACAATCAAGCGTATCTATTGAGTAATTATAGAGAGCATAAAAAAGTAGGTGTATTTGTGAATGCACGCAAACAATACCTACTCGATATGGTTAAGATATATGGATTAGAGTATGTGCAATTACATGGCAATGAAAGTCCGTCTTATGTCAAGGCCATCAGAGAACACGTAAAAGTGATAAAGGTATTCTCAATCCAAAGCAAGGAAGATTTTATAAACATTGAACTTTACAAAGATTGTGATTTCTTTCTTTTTGACACAAAAACGCCTGACTATGGAGGCAGTGGTAAGAAGTTTGATTGGGCATTATTGGACAACTATAAAGGAAAGACAAAGTTTTTCTTAGCAGGAGGCATAGGACCTGATGATGTACAAAGAATTAAATTAATCAATCACCCGTCTTTTCATGCATTGGATATCAACTCAGCATTTGAGATTGAACCAGGTGTGAAGGATGTCGAACAGATCATTCAATTTCTCAACAATTTATAATATGGGAGAAAGCAATAAAAAATACGCACCAGATGAGCAAGGCTACTTTGGTGATTTTGGAGGAGCATTCATTCCAGAAATGCTGCATGCCAATGTAGAAAACATAAGACAACAATATCTTGACATCATCGGAGATCCTTCTTTTAAAAAGGAATACGATGACTTATTGAAGCATTACGTGGGTCGTCCTACTCCATTGTATTTTGCCAAGAGAATGTCTAAAGAAATTGGAGCGCAGATTTATTTTAAAAGAGAAGACCTGTGTCATACAGGCGCTCACAAAGTCAACAATACCATTGGTCAAATTTTACTTGCGCAAAGGCTGAACAAGAAGCGTATCATTGCTGAGACGGGAGCTGGTCAACACGGTGTGGCTACTGCAACTGTATGTGCATTGATGGGACTAGAATGCATCGTATACATGGGTGAAGTTGACATTGCTCGACAAGCACCCAATGTTCAAAGGATGAAAATGCTAGGCGCTACGGTAAGACCTGCTCTTTCAGGAAGTCGAACATTGAAAGATGCAACCAATGAAGCCATCAGAGATTGGATCAACAATCCTACGGATACACATTACATTATTGGTTCGGTGGTAGGACCTCATCCTTATCCTGACATGGTCGCTAGGTTTCAAGCGGTCATCAGTGAAGAAATGAAATGGCAGATGAAGGAAATGACTGGCAACGAAAATCCAGATTACATAGTAGCCTGTGTAGGTGGTGGCAGCAATGCAGCTGGAGCTTTTTATCATTACTTGAATGATGAAGATGTAAAATTGGTGTTGGTAGAAGCGGCGGGCGAAGGAATTCATTCTGGTAAATCTGCGGCTACTTCCATCCTAGGATCACAAGGCGTGATTCATGGATCTATGACTTTGTTGATGCAAGACGAATACGGACAGATCGTGGAGCCACATTCCATCTCAGCCGGTTTGGATTATCCAGGCATTGGGCCTTTGCATGCACATCTTATCAAGTCAGGTCGTGCGGAAGTATATGCTGCGACGGATGCACAAGCCATAGAAGCTGCTTATCATCTTACGAAGACAGAAGGAATCATTCCTGCGTTGGAGACGGCACATGCATTGGCGATCTTGAAGGATATGAATCTAAAAGAAAAAGACAAGGTCATAGTAAATCTCTCAGGAAGAGGTGACAAAGACCTTAATACTTATATGGAATACGAAACCAAGAATATCAGTGATGAATAGAATCAAAAAACTATTTGCAGAGAAGCAAGAGGATGTACTGAATATATATTTTACTGCCGGATTTCCAGAGTTACATGATACAGGAACCATCATCAAGACCTTGGACTCGGCAGGCGTTGATCTGATTGAATTGGGTATGCCCTATTCTGATCCATTGGCCGATGGCGAGACAATACAAAGATCATCAAGCATTGCGCTTAAGAATGGTTTACAGTTAGATCTCTTGTTTGATCAAGTAACAGAAACAAGAAAAGAAACGGAGGTACCTATTATGCTGATGGGCTACTACAATCAGATCATTCAATATGGGCAAGATACATTTTTAGACAAGTGCGTCAGCGCAGGAATCGATGGTCTGATCATACCTGATATTCCAATGGATTATTATGAAGAGAAAGTAGCCAAAGCGATTGAGGATCGAGGTCTTAGCATGACCTTTTTGGTTACACCAGAAACGAGTGATGCGAGAATCAAACAAGCAGATGCATTGAGTTCTGGATTCCTTTATGTGGTTGCTCAATCTAGCATTACAGGAGGTACCAGTGATATTTCTGATCAACAAGAAGCCTACTTCGAAAGACTAAACAAACTTGATCTACAAGCGCCAAGATTGATTGGATTTGGGATTCACAACAAGGAAACATTTGCGAAAGCGGCAAAAAAAGCGAATGGTGCCATCATCGGATCTGCCTTTATCAGAATGCTTGAGAAAGACGGAATCCAAGGCATCAACAACTTCGTAAAATCAATCAAAGACTAATTAAAACTTGGTGATTTTTCCGCCAGCAACCTCTCCATTTACGATCAATTGGTAGATGTAAACACCAGAGGGAATATTAAGAAGGTCGACACTTACGTTTGCTGACTGGCTGTTGCTGAACTCCTGGTTTGATTCATGAATCATCTTTCCAGACATATCAAATAATCGTACATCAACAGTTTGTAAAAACGGTTGCGAAATTTCGATATTCAGGAAATGAGTTACTGGATTTGGTGCAACGTTAAAACCAAAACTGTATTGATAGTTCAAAGTACGCACTACGGAGTAATCACGGTCACCATTCAAACTCACCGTACGTATGCGATATCGATTGACTCCATCCAGTGGTTGCGAATCTAAAAAAGTATAAGCACCACTGCCATCCGCATTGATTCTTCCTATTTCTTGAAACGCAAAATCGTCGGTACGCTCCACCACATAGTAGTCAACATCATTTTCAATGTTCACCTGGTAGTCAAGTTGAACTCCTCCTTCCACATACATGGCAGTAAAGTCTTCAAACTCTGAAAAATCTTCATCACAATAAGGGAATATCGTTACAGTATCTGTTCCTACCAATCCAAAATTATCTTTCACAGAAAGCAATACTTGATAATAGAAGATCTCAAAAGTACAACCCGTCGGTTCGATCAAAGCATAAGTCTCAGGAGTATCATCGATAGGTCCTAAATGAACATGCTCGTTGTGATGCAAGTTGACCTGCCACGAATATTCCAATTCACTATTCTCTTGCTCCAAGTCAATCACTTCAGCTTTCAAATCAAAATTATTGACCGTTGCCTGGCTGTAAGTCTCACCATCTACAATACTTGTAATCTCTACATAGGGAGGTGAGTTATTAACAGATATCGTTTCTGTCGTACGATCCAAATTTCCGCTGCTATCTCTCACGACCAAACTGACTTCAAACGATTGAATATTCGACCCTATGTCAAAAGTATGGATAGGGTTTTCATCGGTACTTGTCCCTCCGTCACCAAAGGTCCATTCGTAGCTGAGTTCACTTTCGTCAAATGATTCAGAAGAAGCGCCACTAAAATTCACAACCAATGGACTTGTTCCAAAAAATTGATCCATTTCGATCTCTGCTACTGGAGGTCTTATGCCGCCATAACTTATTTCAGTCACTGTTCCATCAGCCACATGCACATAATACAACTTCCCATTGAATGGATTGAACTGCAGATCCGTCAATCCCGTTTCCAATTGAGCAAAAGGTTTTATTTCCGTTACTTGATCATTTTCAATCGAAATCACGTTGATCCATCCGTGGTAATCCATCATGAAGAGATCGCCTAAATATTCTTCTGGAAACAATTCAGAATCACAAAATGCCCCAGGCATCGCCGATCCACCTTCCAATACATCTCCTTCTACTACGTTCAACGGACTATCTATCAATACACCTATCCCTCTTCCATCTTCATCGTAGGACGGAAATTCAGTCTTTGCTGGTGGATTCCACAAGTCATTGCTATACGTCATAATCGGTCTTCTATGGACAAACAATTCATGTTCGCTAGGAAACTGAGTAGCGCCATCACATGGCAAAGTCGGAGCATAGTCATTTTGAAGATTCTCTTGTCTAAGATGATCATCAAAAGAAAAATATTCTGGGCCACAACCTTCAATATGTTTTGGGTTGGGTGCTTCTGGATTGATCAGTACGGCATTTTTGAATGCCCAGTGAAAGTGAATCCCTTCATGTTTTGGCCATCCAAACCATTGACCTGGTTCATGAACCAGGTTCAACTCCTCCCAAAGAGAAGATCCTACATCTCCCACCAAAAATTTACCTGGCTGGTCACCTTCGTCTGTATGCTCTGAAGTATTTGGTACATAGATAATCTTGTATGGATTCCTAAATCCTAAAGCCCATATCTTGGAAGCCTTCGAATTTGGATTGGATGCATCGTAGTATGGATTGTTTGGAATACCCTCACCTGTCTCAGGATCGATTCTCAATATCTTACCTGAAAAATTGGTACGCAACATGGATCGGAAGGCACCGATGTTTTCATGTTCCTCGATAATACCATCTTCAATCGCCTGCTCATGAAATGTATCTGCGGCATCACCAATATCAAACTCCGTAAACGATCCCGCTTCACCACAGCTCAACAAAAGACTCCCATCTCCACCAAAGGCCAAAGTCCCAACTCCATGTGAAGCCATGAGGATTGGATTGCCATCTCCTATATTCTGTCCAAAAATCACTTTTCTACTTTCTGGATCAACAGTGATACCATCAGCCGTATAACTTGTTGTATAACGCGCTACTCTACCCATACTCGCCTGATTGAATATATCCACCTCAGGATCGTAATCAGGAGTTCCATAAAACAACATATGATGCCTATCTAAAGTATAGTACAAGTAGATATAACCATTGTTTTCATAATCAGGATCAAGAATGATACTCACCAGTCCATGATCTCCCCAATCTGTAACCTCCTCAGAAATGTCTAAAACGGGATTTTCTTGTAGTTCTCCATCTGGATTAATAGCATAGATAATCCCCGCTTTCGCAAATAAAAATGCGTTGCCGAGATGATCGAACTTCAATCCGATAGGCCTATCGATCGTAAAATCTAAGGTTGTAGCGAAAAAATCTTCTGGAAGTACCTGAGAATTGGCATTCGAATGAAGAATTATCGCAAAAAGGCTAAAAATTATAAGTTTTTTCACAAAAACAAAGTTAAGCTTTGAGTATCAATTATTTATAAACACCGCAGCTTAATATTTGTTTGATTTTCACGACGACAATAGCTAAAAAACGGCTGATTTTAAGCCTGTAAACTGCAATCTGAGAGAGGACTAAATATTAGTCTAAAATTTGTCAAAAATTATATTTCAAATTAAAGAAGAATAATATATATTTGCAGCTGCTTAAAAGGCCCGTTCGTCTATCGGCTAGGACGCCAGGTTTTCATCCTGGTAAGAGGGGTTCGATTCCCCTACGGGCTACAAAGGAGATTGCTAACGCAGTCTCCTTTTTTTGTACAAAGCTTTGACTATATAACACTTATACCGTATCACACCAATTACCCAAAGTGAATGCCCAAAAGGCTGGTTGCCTTATCGTTGCCCTCGCATATTTTAATCCACCATTTTTACTTAAGTAAAATGCTATATTTTGATCTCTAATCGGTCTGTTGTCTTGACAAAAAATTCATAAATGATCTTTAAGGTTAATGAGCCAAACATTAAATTCGAATATTTCGGTCTTTTCGCTGTTATACTAGTTTGTGATATTGGACTGGAAACTTATTTTAATTATTATCTGGAGAAATAAAAAACTCATCACGATTAGGTGAGGTCTTATATTTATCTATACCTACAACGTGATTATTTAAGATAAAACTTCATACTTATTTTGTCCATAAAACTATTTGTAAGTTCAATTAATATAATATTGACATTATCTGCCTTTACAAGACCCTGAATTTTCGCCAACCCAACACGTCTACTTTCTGTGATTTCCTCAATTAATGTCTCATCTTTAAAAAACTTAAATGAAATATTTAAGCCCCTGAAATTCTCTGATGCAGATATTACTCTATCTTTTACAAGAAGACCAGTTTTTAAATCATCTATTACTAAAACATACTGTGGTTGATGTCCAAAAAATTGAAATTTTTCCCTGTTGACAAGTACTTCAAAAAAAGACCTTGGATCTTGATATTCTTCTTCATAAATATCAGGAATCAACTCAACAGTTCGAGGTTTATACTTATGTAACAATTTAAAAGCTAGATCGTACTCATCATCAGATAATCCAGCAATATTTAATTTGTTTATAATTGCATAATCTTCAGCACTTACTTCGTATTCATCAATGAATGCCCTATTTCCTAATGACACATACTTTTCGGTATTATTACTGTGCTTCATTTGAAACACCTTACTAATATTTGATGTATCAATTTTAAAGTCATTATTTGGTACTTGACAAAATAATGTTGATGATAATATCACATTAAATATTAATGACAAGATTATTCGTTGCATTGAAATTCAAAATTTTGATTATCAGGGTCTGTTAGCCACTAATAAAGATTCTTGGAATTTTTCCGTGATGGGATTCTTAAGCTTAAATCGAACGCTAGGGGCATTATTGTTTGGCCCTTCAATATTAGTATCCTGTAGTTACTAAAATGCTACCCTAAAGATACTGATTCTCAAGGGCAACTAGAGTGGTTCTGATTGCCTTTTTATTTGAGAGACTTAAATAGATTATAATAGCTTATTTGACACGATAGACTTGCTTCTATTAATCCTAGGGAACCCTGAGGGCTAAAAAGGAGATTGCTAACGCTGTCTTCTTTTTTTTTTACAACATACAGACTGTCCTTCTGTCAATTCTATTTTAGAGGAATTAAGTATTCATTTGTTTCTTTTATAAATCCCTTTTCGATCATAAATTTCTTAGCTCTTTTGCCAATAATTAAATGTCGATAAAAAGAAAACCATTCCTTAGTGAACATGAAGTCAAAATTTGGATGGTTCTCAAAAAATGGAAAGTATCCTAATTGTTCAGGGCTGTAAATACTAAGGTTACAATCAGGACAACTATGATCTCCTCTATGCACTTCCTTTTTTAGCTTAACCCCAAAACTACCCCCATTAAAATTCAAAGGACTTGATGATATAGGTACTACCAGTTGAACAATTTTAGTTGATATAATTTTATTCTTTCCTACAAAAACATCTCGCGAATCTATCCCAAATTCATTTTTAAACAAATAAGATTTATCTTTTGTCGTGAACAATAACCTTGGCTTCCTTATGCCAGAAAAGAATAAGTCATGGTCGTTAATAACAAAATCTTCACTTGTAATTACAATAGAGTTTACTTGATCCCCAAGTGGCAAGTAACAATTTTCACAAAATCCTTCATAAGCAAATCGCAAATAATCTAAACCGTCATTTTTTATATTTAAATCTCCCTCTGGGTTTATCTCCTTTTCGTCAAATTGTTTTAAGACCCAGAAATCAGCGCTTTTGATTTCTTTCTCAGAAAACTCAGAAAAAACATGGGTAATATTTTCCGCCTTCTGTTCCAAAGAATTAAATATATCGACTCCTAATTCCTCTTTCGAAGCAACAACATAAGGCAAATGCACAATTCTTGCATTTGATAACATTTTTATATTGCTAAATTCATTATTTAATTTAATCCTATAAAATTTTTTCATCTTATACCTTGCTCACCAACTTAAGTGATTGTTTATTATGCCATTTGTCTTATCGTTACCCTTGAATTAATTTTTAAAGTTTTGATTCTTAAGTTTTGGATAAACATCAAATCGTAAATTTAGAAAAAAAGCACATATCGCAATAAAAATAACTACGCGTTAAATGAGAGCTTTAAATGTAGGTAATTTTTCAATTCCCATTCATACATTCAAAATCAGTTAATTTTATTTCTTTACTATAAACACCACCACCACCACCACCACCACCACCACCACCATCCTTATCATCATTTGCACTGCCAAGTGCTAAATATTTAGAATCAAAAACGATTAATTCTTCTGGACATTTAGCAAAAACGTAAACCATTGTTAAGGATATTATAGCATCGTAATCTAATATTTTTGCAACAGAACCAACAGCCACAACATACTTATTTGAAGATCGATAAACATCAGAAATCAAATAATGAACAACACTTCCATCTAAGCTTAATGTATCCTGTAACTTAGATGAATATTCAACTTTTAATCCATTGAAAATTGTAGGCGGCAAATTACTCAAACTCAAAGATTCGACTTTTTCTGCGATTGAATCATGAGAGAAAGGAACAGGTAAATTCCATTTTTTGTTTTCCAAAGCACGAAACTCAGAATCTAAATTTACTTGTACATAACCAGCTTCTATGCCTGCAGTCTTGTAAGGCTCTGCGCCAAAATCCACTGTATCAAAAAATGAATTCTCAAGTAGATAGGTGAAAATATATTTTTGGTCTGAAGCTGAAAAATAGCTTATAAAAGAAGTGTCAACAGATGATTGAGCGTACCCATTTATACACAAAACAAACTGCACAAATATCGATACAAGAATTTTCATAAATCATATGTTTGAAGATCGAAATTAACTAAACCAAAAGTTCTTTTACTAATTGTTTTTAATCATGATAATGCTCGGCTACATGCATAGCAGGATAACCAAATTGAGTCAATAAACTAAGTTTAAATTCAATGCTAAATTTTCCGCTCCTAAATATTCTACCTCATCTGAATTATCCTCTACGCAATTAGCACTTATACTTTTTCTATTTGGATTGGAATCAAGTATTATCAAAAAGATAAACCTTAGATCCATTCACCATTTCAAATGGATACTCCTTCAATTTATTACAGGAAGTAGCATACTGCTTCCCATCACTAAATGTTAGGGTCACCAAATTCATGTCGGCTGGTGACTTGTTATTTATTTCAAAAAACCCGAAAAGAAAAGTCCTTCCTCCTCTTGCTTCATAGAATGTAATTTGCTTAATGCAATCATTTACATCTTTAACCTCACCATGTTCAATATGAACATCTATCTTTTCGAAATCATCATTTTGAAATTTGACATTAATCTTTTCTGCGTGCATAGTTTCCTCTGTCATCACACAAGAACAAAACATTATTGAAACCCAAAAGAGTAAGAAATATACTTTCATGTTAATAGTGATTACAAAACAGAATTAAAAAAACAAACTACGGATCATATAAATTTTGAACAATTGTAGATTGAAAGAGGATAGCTAAGTCAATTCCTCTATTGTTATTTTGAGTTTTATAGTTTCCATTGTGGTCTCTTAATAAACTTAATTTTGCACTGATATAGTATGCATCAATTCTTTTGTCTATGGCTATGTCAATGATAGAGTACAAATTTCACACTAGGAAACTCAACTACCCCATCAATTTTGGATTCTTGAATTACTCCTTTGGGCATAACAGTAACTTCATATATATCCTGAAGCGAAGTTATAGATTTTACAGATTCAAAAATTTTGAATGTCCTGTTTTTATATTCCACAAGTAAATGTACTCGTATCGAAAACTCAACATCCTCAAATTCACCTTTTCCATGAATACTAAATGACTCAACCTGATTAAAAATCGATATATCTATTCCATATTTTAACTGAGGATAAGCAATATCAAATTCCAATGTATCGATGACTAGTTTGAAATTATCAAAACACAAATAATCTTTTTCGTCATAAAAGCCACATCGAAAAGACTGTGTTTGAAATTCATGACGATAATGATCTTGATTTTCATCAAACCCATTTTGGGCGTTTATCAAATTATAGTTTTCACTAACACTCAGGCATTGTATTTCAGCATATTCCGAACCGCCTCCGTAATCAAAAATCAGTACACGTCCACAACTTGTTTTTGATTGACAAAATGCAGAAGTGCAGCTTGTAATAAACAGAAGTATGGTATAATATAAATGCTTACCGTTCATTTGTTTTGGTGAAATTGAAACTTCTTTTTTACTCAAAGAAGCAAAAATGCATAGAACTGGATAGACTTAGTTCTAAATAATTAGCTTTTTTCATTGTTTTTCACTCACTTCTGTTTTTTGGTCCGATTATTGAATATACATAAACAAATAAATAAGGCAGAGTCTACTATTTTTCGTCGAATGGTAGACTCATTTTTTTTGCCCCTATATCAGGTTACTTCACCACCACCAAC
>CALFDU010000044.1 GCA_937950315.1 uncultured Saprospiraceae bacterium
GAAGGAATCGATTCATTCAAGGATCAAGCAAATTCAGCAACTCAGTATTTCACAGAAAGAAAACAAACCATTGAATCTTGGAAATTCGAAGAATCAAAGGTGACAATTGAGATTGCCTATAAAGCCACATTGGCGATGGACTTCCCCAATGGCATGAAAAAAGGTGAGACCTTAGAAATGAAAGGAACCTCAGTCTTCGAATTTCAAAATATGAAAATCAAAAGCATCACGGATATGAGTTAAACAAAGAGAATCCACAAATTTTTATTTTCAGATTCATTCCTATTTAAAATGTCTTTCTTCGAGTTTGAAACAAATTTTTTAAAAAAAGATTCGTCTGAAACTAATTGAAATGTAGTCGTCAAAACAATATAAATTTTAAGTTATACTAATTCCGACCCTCTTCTTTAAACCAGATTCAAATATTTTTATCAAAGTTTCAATAGTAATATTATCTTTTCCATTTTCTATTCGTGAAATATAACTTTTCTTTGTTCCAATTTTTTCAGCTAATTCTGATTGAGTTAATTTTGCTTCTTTTCTTGCTTCCTTTAACATTTCGCTGATATAGAATCTTTGTGCTTCTTCTTGAAACTCATTTCTCCTTTGCGAACCAGTTTTCCCATATTTTGCTCGAAGTAAATCAGAAGCAGTATTTATATTCTTAGGATCAATTGATTTTTTTCTCATCGAAATATTCTTTTTTTATTTTGTTTGCTTTTTCCAATTCCTTCTTAGGTGTCTTTTGGCTTTTCTTTTGAAAAGAATTAAAAAGTATAACTAGATTGTTTTCATCAAAGCAATAAAAAGTTCTATATATGTTTGATTGAGATTCAACTCTTATCTCATACAAATTATTTGAATCTTTTAATTTCTTGAAAAACTTAATTGGAATTTGTTCAGCCTGCATTATAATTACAAATACATAATCATATTTTTTTTGAATTGAACTTGGCAATTCATTGTAAAAATCAATAAACAGTTTTTTGTAAAAAATTAATTCTCGTAATTGCGTCACATTTTAAATGTTAACTCAAAAGTTAACTTAATGCAAGTGTATTGCCAATTTATTTTCAGATAACTAAAAAGTTTACAAACTTTTCTACAAACTACAACTGCATTTCCGGAATATCTCCTTCTACAATCAACCTTCCTGCTGTCGCTGCTTTTACTTCTTCAACAGTAACACCAGGAGCCGTTTCTATCAATTTGAATCCTTGATCCGTTACGTCGAGCACAGCCATATCTGTTACAATACGTTTCACACATTTGACACCAGTCAATGGCAAACTGCATTCCGGCAACAATTTAGATTCTCCTTTGCGGTTCATGTGCCTCATGGCAACCACAATATTATCTGCGGATGCAACCAAGTCCATGGCACCTCCCATACCCTTCACCATTTTTCCAGGAATCTTCCAATTGGCGATATCTCCAGAATCCGATACTTCCATAGCACCCAGAACAGTCAACTGAATATGCTGCCCTCTGATCATGGCAAAACTGGTAGCCGAATCAAAAATAGAAGCACCTGGCATCGCAGTAATGGTCTGCTTACCTGCATTGATCAAATCGGCATCTTCCTCACCTTCAAAAGGAAAAGGACCCATACCTAAAATTCCATTTTCAGATTGGAACACAACATTGATGTCATCTCTCACAAAGTTGGCAACCAAAGTAGGAATTCCGATTCCTAGATTCACATACCAACCGTCTTGAAGCTCTTGCGCAATTCTCTGCGCTATTCCATTTTTATCTAACATATCTTTTAGGCTTTAACTCTTACTGTTCTTTGTTCAATTCGTTTCTCATAATTTACTCCTTGGAATATCCTTTGTACAAACACGCCCGGTGTATGAATAAAGTTTGGATCTAATTCGCCCGGCTCAACCAATTCTTCTACCTCAACCACCGTTATCTTTCCTGCCATGGCCATTGCTGGATTGAAGTTTCTTGCCGTCCCTTTATAAATCAAATTTCCAAATCGATCTCCTTTCCATGCTTTTACAATGGCAAAGTCCGCTGTCAAAGCCGTTTCCAATAAATGCGGCTTTCCATTAAACTCTCTTACTTCTTTTCCTTCTCCGACTTCTGTCCCATATCCTGCAGGCGTATAAAAAGCAGGAACACCTGCACCACCCATATAACATCTTGCAGCCAATGATCCTTGCGGTATCAAATCAACTTCCAACTCACCACTCAACATTTGTCTTTCAAATTCGTCATTCTCTCCTACGTATGATGAGATCATCTTCTTGATTTGCTTTTTCTGAAGCAACAAACCAAGTCCAAAATCATCCACACCGGCATTGTTGGAAATGCAGGTAAGGTCTTTGATGCCCAAGTCTACCATTTCAGAAATGCAATTTTCCGGGATACCGCATAGCCCAAATCCACCCAACATAATCGTCATGCTATCTTGAATACCTGCCAATGCTTCCTTTGCATTTTTTACTACTTTATTCATATCCTATATTTATTATCTACGATTCAATTCCTTGTAATACAAATTCAATAATCTGCTTCTCTACTTCTATCCTATTTACTTTGACCTTTTTGCCCGCATACTTATTAAACAACCATCGTACAGATGATAAAATTGAATAAGTCGCTAGCGCAGGGTCCATTTGCCGTAAGGTACCATCATTAATCCCTTCAATGATAATTTTTTTCACCTTTCGTTCAAAGCTTTCACGGGCTTTTATAAATTCTGTTAATTTGGGTTCCTTCAGACTACGCCACTCATTGACCAACAAAGATGCTTCTAAAGGTCTTGTTATGGTAATCTCCACGTACACGGAAACCAGTTTCTTAATCTTGTCAATGGGAGAATAACTAGAAGAAATAATTTGATCCACTTGAGTGTGGAACTCTGAATTGATTTCAAACAAATGAGATTCTAACAATCCCTGCTTTGAATCAATATAGTTATACACATTCGCTACATCGCAATCCATCATCTCAGCGAGATCACGGATCGTGGTTGCCTTAAATCCTTTCTTGTGGATTAGATTCAATGAGGCTTGTTTAAATTCTTCGCGTTTTGTCAAAACTATAGTTTGTATTACTTGTACAAATATCAGTATTTATTTATTATTGTATCAACATTTGTTGATGTAAATTTTTAATCATGCCGATATACCACAAATTAGGGTCTGTTCCACAGAAAAGACACACGCAATTCAGGAAACCAGATGGAAACCTCTATTACGAGCAATTGTTTGGAACCATAGGATTCGATGGAATGTCCTCCCTGCTTTACCACATCAATAGACCTACCATGGTTGCTGAGATCGGAGAGTCGATCGACATGACACCCAAAGTAGCTGTAAACCGCAATATCAAATCGAGAAAGCTTCTTGGCTACGATGTACCAGCGGTCGATGATTTTTTAGATAGTCGTAAGCCCATGTTGGTCAACAACGATGTACACATCGGTGTGGCAGCTCCTAGAAAATCTATGACGGATTACTTTTACAAAAATGCAGATGCCGACGAGATGTTGTTCATCCACAAAGGCACGGGTACTTTAAAAACCTTGCTAGGCCAGATCAAATTTGAATACGGAGATTATTTGATCATACCGAGAGGGATGATTTACCAAATAGAATTTGATACCGAGGACAATCGCATATTATGGGCGGAATCATTTCATCCAATATACAGTCCCAAAAGATATAGGAATTACTTTGGTCAGTTATTAGAACATTCGCCTTATTGCGAAAGAGATTATATTCTCCCAGAAAACCTAGAGACACACGATGAGAAAGGGGAATTTTTAATGAAAATTAAAAAGCAATCACATTTGCATCAGCTTACTTATAATTCTCATCCATTTGATGTTGTCGGTTGGGATGGCTATAACTTTCCATATGGCTTTTCAATTCACAACTTCGAACCAATTACGGGAAGAGTACATCAACCGCCTCCTGTGCACCAGACATTCGAGACTTCTGCTTTTGTTATTTGCTCTTTCTGTCCTAGAAAGTACGACTACCACCCAAAAGCAATTCCAGCTCCTTACAACCACTCCAACATAGATTCTGATGAGCTTTTGTATTACGTGGATGGAGACTTTATGAGCAGAAACAACATTGGGCCAGGATATATGACTTTACATCCAGGAGGCATCCCGCATGGGCCTCACCCTGGAGCATATGAAAGAAGCATTGGTCAGACAGACACGGAAGAACTTGCAGTGATGATTGATACATTTAAGCCTTTGCAATTAACAGAAGATGCGATGGCCATTGACGATGGAAAATATTACTTGAGTTGGTTGGACGGTGCGCATTAGAGATTTGATGCTGACGCAGTTCAATATTCAATAATTATGGCAAAAAAAAAGCTGTTTGGGATTACCAAACAGCTTTTTTATATCAATAGATGTTATTAAACTAGTCTTTTGGACCGAATTTTACCAACCTGTACTCAGCGTTGATGATTTCGTTCCTTCTCTTTACAGAAGGCTTCGTAAATTGCTTTCTTCTTCTCAATTCCTTCATCACGCCAATATTTCTGTGCTTTCTTTTGTATCTCTTTAAAGCTCTGTCTATTGACTCTTCTTCTTTAACTTGGATAATAATCATCTATTACTTCTTAATTTTTGTTTTATAAATCTATTGATATCCGATACAACGGTCATTATCATCAAATAATTCCCATTATCCTTAATCGGAGCGCAAATTTATATAAATATTGCTTAATACTCAAATGATGCTCACATAAATCTAGCTTTTATTGGTCTCAAATAGACCATTTTTACTGTAAATACCACTCAAGTAGCTGCTATGATTGATTCTTACCCTTTTTAGGCTGAATAAGTTCATTACTCATTTATCCCATGATTCCTCAAATATTCGCTATTTTTCTCGAATTATTGAACTACTACAACCCTTCCAGTTGTTACAATATCAAAACCAACTACATTGAAAAATCTGTTCCTATTCCTATTTGGCTTCTTGTCATTTACTGCGTTTTCGCAAGGTGGCTACACCATTGAAAACTATCATATTGATGTTACGCTTACCGAAAATGGCATTGCCAGATTCACTGAAACCATCGATGTCAACTTCACTCAAAAAAGAAGAGGTATCATCAGAGAGATTCCTACCAGTGGCAAGTTTAAAGGACACAAGCAGAACATATGGCTAGATGATATTCATGTCGCCAATGACAGGTTTAGCGTGACTTCTGGAAGTACCTATGAAATCAAAATTGGGAAGTCCAACAAATTCATTACAGGAGACAAACAATACATCATCAGTTACTCCGCAGGCAATGGTCTTCTAAATTTTGAGAATCATGAAGAGTTCTACTGGAACTTGTTTGGTGGAGAATGGGACACCGATATCAAGAATACTTCCTTCACCATTACACTCCCAAAAGATCTCGACATGTCAGAAGAAGACTACCAAGTCTTTAGTGGTCGTGTCAATGAAAAAACAGAATACGGTTCTATTGAAAAAAATGGAAGAACCATCTCAGGAAAAGGACTGAGTTACCTAGGTAAAGGACGTGCTCTTTCTGTGGGATTAAGATTTCCAAAAGGATATTTTTTCAAGCAGGAACGCCAAGAAAAAAACAGAGCCACAAGTAGTCGTGCTGCCAATCAAGAACCAAGTGTTTCGATTCTTGAGCATGACAAAACTTTCGCAGCTCCTATCCTACTCCTACTCGGATTGCTATTCTCTTTCTTCAAATGGGGCCGCAATAAAAAACATACACCAACGACCGAAAGATACTATCCACCCAACAACATGACTCCTGCTGAAGTAGGTACCTACTATGACTTTAATGTCAATGACAGAGACTTGCTATCCTTGATTCCATATTGGGGTGAACGAGGATTGATTAAAGTCAGAGTGGATGTACCTACGGAAAAGAGTACCATCTTCAACAAATATGAAAATGGAATCTATCTAGAAAAACAGATGGAAATCGCTGAAGATGCACCGATGCATGAAAAATATTACTTCGAACAAATATTCGCAACAGGTCACATTGTTTACGTTGATGACCTTAAGAATAAATTGGTGAGTGAAACCCAAATAGCCAAAAAGATGCTGAAGGATGAAATCCTCGACCAAAATTTATATGACCAAGAAGCGGTAAAAACATTTCATTCTGCTCCGATGGTCGTTTTGATGTTTTTATCATTTGTGTTGGGTGGCCTAAGTATTGGTTTGAAACAATGGATCATTACTGGTGTTTTCTTTATCATCCTTGGAATTGTTTTTTTGATAATAAGATTATCCAGTCCTAAGAAATCAAAACAAGGACAAGAATTACACAACCAATTGAAGGAATTTAGAAATACAGTTCGCAAACCAAATGATACCGATCTAGTTTCCATCGCTGCAAAGGACCCTAAGTATTTTGATAAAATATTCCCATACGCTGTAGCCTTTGGTCTTGACAAAGGATGGCTGGAATCATTCAAAGACATTGGTGTCGAACCTGACTATTACTATTATGGAGATGGAAGACATTTTGGATATACCGATTTTTCTAATGACTTCAATTTGAAGAAAATTCAAAACACCATGATTACGCCTCCACAAGCAAGCTCTGGCTCAAGTTCATTCAGCGGTGGTGGATCTGCCGGCGGTGGTTTTGGTGGTGGAGGTGGAAGTTCTTGGTAATGACCATCGTTCTAAAGTTCTGATATCAGATCTCAAAAGTCTTGGCCATTGCCTTACGACTGGCAGATGCCGGTGTTAATTTCATCATGGTGTTTCTCAGTGTGATCATCGGCGAAGAATTTACATGAGCCAGTTTGCCTATCCGCCAACTATTGTTTACGATTTGCTTGACTTTTTTGATTCGGTATTGCTGGAATTCTTGAAAACCTTTCTCAATCTGTTTCTTATGGTTGGTTATGTATCTAGCCAAGGCCAATGCATCTTCAATGGATTGACCAGCTCCTTGACCCATGTTGGGTGTCATGGCATGAGCCGCATCACCTATCAAGCAAACATTCTTGCTATACCAATGCTCTAATGGTTGCAAATCAGTAATGCCTGCTGTATGCACAGATGAATCAGGTGTTTTAGCCAATAATTCCTTAACCAATGGATCATAGCCATCAAAATGACTCCTCCAATTCTTGCCTTCAAATGAGGCAGCTGAATCCGTAGAAGTAATGAGTGCAAACCAGTAAACTTGTTTCTCATTGATTTGACCCAGGCCTACCCGACTCGATCTTCCCCATGCTTCACGAAATTCATTTTGATATTCAGAAGGCAATCGATAATCAACAACACCCCTCCAACACATTTGTCCTGCAGATCGTATTTTATACTCCTTTTCAATTATTTCCTTCCTTACCCGAGAATGAATGCCATCAGCACCAATCAAAACTTGATAAGAAAGCTTTTCGCCATCCTCAAATTGCATTTGATTTTTTGCAACATCCAATTTGGTCAATTTTTTATTTAAAATTACCTCACCATCTTCATATTGACTTAGTAGCACTTGATGCAAATCAGCACGGTGAATGGCATAATTACCGACCTGGTATTTCTTTACAAAGTAATCCAATGAAATGGAAGAAAGAGTATTCAATTCATGGTTTGTAATTGACAACCGATGGATAGGATTTCCCTTTTCCATCAGCGTTTCCATAATACCTAGCTTTCGATAGACCTGCATCGCATTACAACCTAAAATAATTCCTGCACCAACTTGTTTGAACTCAGAAGCCGCTTCATAAATTTTGACACCAATGCCTTG
>CALFDU010000045.1 GCA_937950315.1 uncultured Saprospiraceae bacterium
TTACTCTGACATGAATATGAATTCTGGTCAAAGACAAGAATTTACAGTTAACTATGAAATCGAAAGTGGTTTTACAGGAAATCAGATTGAATTGGTAATGCTGGTCGACAATGGAACTTACATACATCGTACACCGATTATCAAAAAATATGAAACGGGTGGATCAATGCCAACGGTCGCATATAGCGATCCTGTTTCTTCTGCCGACAATTTCAGTTCTAACGATTGGGGCGTTTCGGATGATTTTGTTTCTGCTCCATACTCTATGACAGATTCACCAAATGGCATTTATGAGAACGATACCAATAGTGAAATTCTATTCTTACAAACATTAGACTTAACAGGTGCCAACTCAGCTCACCTTAAGTTTTTTACCAAGTTTGAAATAGAAAACAATTATGACTACGTTCAGATTCTGGTGTCTGCAGATGGAAATACATTTACTCCTCTTTGTGGAACACTCACAGAAGAAGCTGTTCCTGACCAAGGCAATGTTGGTCCAGTTTACGACGGCAATCAAAACGACTGGATTTTAGAAACAGTTTGTTTGGATGATTTCCTTGGTGAAGAAGCGGTGGTTGTAAAGTTTGTGCTTGTGTCAGATGGTTTTGTTCAAGGAGATGGATTCTATTTTGATGATGTATCACTCGAGCTAGAAAACGAGACGACGAGTATTACAGAAATTCCATTGAACGTAATGACGGTTATGCCAAATCCAACCAACGACTTTGTTCAGTTGACCATGGATGCGAAATATTTTGTAGGAGACATGAACTATGAATTGTATGATTTGGTAGGAAAGAAATTGGATGGAGCTAAGATTACCAATCCACGTCAGAAGATTGATGTTTCGCATTTAGCACCGGGTACTTATGTACTGAAATTGAATGTTGGAAATACCTTATTTTCTACTTGTAAGGTGATGAAAAATTAAAAGGAAAACTTTCCTTTCTTAAATACAAAAAGTCTTTTGTTTTGCGGCTATTTAGGCTGCCAAACAAAAGACATTTTTTTTGCCCAAAACTTAGGTCAGAATCATCATTTAAATTTAGACACAACATTACTCTTATTGAATAAACTTAAGCTTCAATAAACCTCACTTATGGGCATAAAAAAAGCCCACCTAAAAGGTGGGCTGTACAATTTATATTAAAAGAGTATTAAATTCTCTTAACATTTACTGCGTTCAATCCTTTCTGTCCTTCTTCAACATCATAGCTTACTTTATCTCCTTCAGCTATCTCATCTACTAATCCATTAATATGGACAAAAACGTCTTTACCCGGCTCATCAGGTGTGATAAATCCGTATCCTTTTGAATCGTTAAAAAACTTTACTGTACCGTTACTCATTATTATTGTATAAAATATTAAAAAAAACAAAGATAGTGTTTTAATATTCCGATATCCACCCTTCCAGCACTTTTTATTCTAAATAAAGCTTAAAAAATCACTTTAAACCCTTAAAAAAACGAATTTGGAGTATGTTTTCTTAAAAATCTTAACAAACGGTTCAGATTAGTAACAACCAATCGGAGATCCTGGTGGCAACTTTGGTAAGCTAGGAAGTTTAAAAACTTCAGGCGCATCTCTGAATTTCTTAGCGATATCTTGTAGATACATCACGTGTGCTTTTTGTTTCACGCTTCCCACTATTCTCATAGAAGTATCCAATTGATTCAATTGGTAAAAAGCAGCTGCCGCAACATTTTTTGCAACTTTCGGATTATCGGCTAGCCTCAACAGGTGGATGTACACTAATTTTTCAAGCATCAATCGATAGTCTTCATTGATCGTTGTCTGAGAAGATATATGATTGACAATATTTGATAGGTAAGCACCCAATGTCCACACCCCTTCTTCTTGCATTTCTATCCTCGCCAAACGCTGAGGATCTAGTAGAAATTCGAGGGTATTATTTGCGGAAGCTTCAGCCGCTGCAAGTGGGTCAAAAAGCGACCCAGTATTACCACTGAAGGTCTCTCTATTTCGTGGATAACCAAACGCAGGAGGTGGTATCAAATCCAAAACATTTTGTGGAATTTCTAAGAAACCAATATCCAAGGTTGACAAAAGTGCATCCATCGCTTTTCTTTGTTCATCCAGCGCCACTGGAGTTATCACATTGATTCGCTTACCCGTATTAATTGAATAAGTGAAATAAGCTCCGCCGATCATTTTGGAGGTAGCATCGACTTGGTATCGGTGCATCAAGTACGTTGGCACCAATACTTTTTCCAATTCCGAATTTGGTTCGCCTTGCTTGATTGACTTTAATCCTAAATTATTCAAGGCATCCTCTCTCAATGTGATCAATCGATTTAATTCTTCATATGGTTTTTTGCCATTGTCCCACAGATGGGCAGACGGATGAAGCCCTCCTTTGGGCCTTGCATCTTGGTCTGTGATAAATTGATATCCTTCTTGTTGATTTTTTACAATCAGCGATTCCAAATACTCGGCTTCACTCTTTCCTTCTGTAGGCGTTGCGTAACCATATGTGATCGCCCGCTTGTCCCACTCTCCTATTCCTACAGCATAGCTGTCAGCAAAATTCAATGAGCCGTCGTCTTCAGCAGTTATCAAAGGATGCGGATAATCCATCACTGATGCACGATCGTTTACCGAAGAAGCAAAGTTATGTGCCAGACCGATCGTGTGGCCGATTTCATGTGCAGACAATTGTCTTAGCCTGGCAAGTGCCATTTCTAAGATTCTTGGATCATCGGTTCCTTCGTTAAAATTGGAAACCAATCCTTGCGCAATCAGATAATCTTGCCTAACTCTTAGCGACCCCAATGAAACATGTCCCTTGATGATTTCTCCAGTCCTAGGATCTGATATCGATGCGCCATAAGACCATCCACGAGTACTCCTGTGCACCCATTGGATCATGTTGTATCTGACGTCTAGTGGATGTGCGCCTTTCGGCAAATCTTTAACTTGAAATGCATTCACATAACCTGCTGCTTCAAAAGCTTGATTCCACCATGCGCCTCCTTCCATCAAGGCAGATCTTACGGGTTCAGGGCAACCTGCATCTATATAATATACAATCGGTTCTTTTGCCTCGCTCGGTGCAGAACCTGGCGTTTTCTTTTCCAACCTGTGGCGATTGATCCATCGTTTCATCATATCCTCACCGATCGGATTGGCATAATCGGAAAAACCTACGAAATTAAAACCAGACTCTGGATGAAATTCTCTTGGTGTGTAACGATCATCTGGCAATGCAATGAAAGAATGGTGCATTCTCACTGTTACCAAAGTAGGTGTAGGCGTTACACTTTTTACCCAATCTCCTTTTGCATCACCTTCAAAAGTAATGATCGCTTCAAATTCTGAGTTCTTGGGAAAATTCAAAAGTCCTTCTTTGTAAATCGCGGATTTGGTTTTATCCATCTTATACGTTCCTTGCTTCTTACTCGCCAAAGTTTTGGCAACACCGTGTGCATCTCTGATGAGAAACTTACGCATGTCTACCTTAATGGTCGATCCCGTAGTACTGTAAATATCAAAACCCCAGATCACTGATTTGGCGAAAGCTTCATCTACTGCTGCAACCTCAGCCGCATTGTCGCTGATGGCACGATAGTCAAGATTGGATTGGACCAGCAATAATTTCTTTCCAGATTGATAAAAATATACTACTTTTTCATCGCTCAATTGCCCTCGATCCAGGCCAATGTCATTGGATCCAACACCTGCTGCCAGACTGGATACATACAAAAATTCCTCTCCCAATTTATCCTTGGGTACATCCAAAAACAATTCACCTGTGGCATCGTTCCAACTATAATCGATGAATCCATTAAAGTTCTGACCTTGAAGGTCTACTGCGATAAAGCTGCTCACGAGAAGAGCAGCAATCATTACTTTTTTCATAGTATTTAAATATTTCCGAAAGTCTGTGTGCTGCTAAGATAAGATATCCGCGCTAAGTTACGTGGGTACTAGTTTGCATTTTCATCACAAGGCCATAGCCATTCTGACAATTCACCGATATTTTCGCGGTAAGAGTAATGCCACCACTCTGATGTAATAGGCTTGAATCCAAATATGCCGATTTCATTTTTGAGGAGCTTTCTATTTTTGATGGCTTCTTCAGAAATATTAGTCGCACTATGGTAAGACTCCCTACCAAAATGATCAAAGGCGGTACCCATATCCAAAATTTTCCCTTCGTTGTCAATCAGTCCGATGTCTACAGCCATTCCTCTGTTGTGCATACTTCCCTTGGCAGGATTGCCGACAAATTTCTCATCGGGTACAATGTCCCATAATTTTTGCTGGTAAGGCCTTGGCCTATAACAGTCGTACAATATGATTCCGAGATCATACTTGATCCTCATATGTGCTTGGAATGCAAGAAGCTTATTGCCTGCTACCGGCCTCATAAAACATCTGGCACAATCATAAATTTGCTGCTTGGTGAAATTATTGTCCGTAGCATACCGGATGTCGAGCATGGTCAATGAATCCTCGAGTATTTCCATCCATTCATTTTTATTATAATCCTCTTTCACTTTTGAAGCAGCACTCACAATCACTTCCTGTGGGTCTTTCTTATTCTCATTGACCGTGGTAGTCACCGCCTCTTTTACTAGTTTCGTTGTCTTGGACTGCTCATCTGACATTTGCTTACAAGCGAAAAAAGAAAGACTGCACAATATTACCAAACTAAACTTTAACCACTTTTCCATTTCTATACAATAAATACGCAAAAATAAATACAACGCCTACGATGCTCAAGGCAAATAATAAGGATCCAGGTTTGTCACCAAAAGTAGGTTGGTAGATGGTAACATACAACCAATTGTACAGACTTGCCTCTCCTATTTTTATTTTTAAAATAATCTTGACTATCAACGACGACATGACATACGAAATCAAAGGATTCAACCCAAAAACTTTAAACGGAAAAGCCCACTTATGGCTCCCCCACAAATCTGTAATCGTCAACAATAGTCCAAGCATACACATCGCTAGCCCTGCAGTAAACAACACATACGAACTCGACCAAATCGGCTTGTTAATCGGAAATCCCAGGTAATGCCAAGCTACTCCCAAGGCGATCAATACAAGTCCCGCCATAACCATTTTAGTAATACGAGTTTTTAATGGTTCGTCTCTCAGTATCCATTGCCCCAAAAGATAACCAAGCAATGCTGTGCCGATGGAAGGCAAGGTGCTCAACAATCCTTCAGGATCAAAAGGCATTCCGTAGCCACCGTATATATGATTCTCTCCTACCAGTGCCAGATCAATTGTCCGGACAAGATTGTCTTTCAGCGAAAGTGGATCTTCACCACCCAAGAAAAGCAAGATAAACCAATAGGCCAGTAAAATAAGAATGGTAATATATGACAGGTATTTTCTCTTAAAGAAAATCACCAACATCGCTGCTCCCCCAAACCCCAACGCGATTCGTTGTAATACTCCGTATATTCTGAGATCCGCAATATTCTTATGATAAAAAGGAAACCAATTTAAGGCCAAACCAATCGCAAAAATCAACAGCGTACGTTTCAACACCTTACGTATCCAAGCTCCGCGATTCTCAACCGTATATTTCCTAAAAGAGTAAGCCATCGATACTCCGACGATAAAAAGAAAGAAAGGAAACACCAGATCGGTAGGCGTACAACCATCCCACGGAGCATGCAGCAAAGGGGCATATACATGACTCCAAGAGCCAGGCGTATTCACTACGATCATAAAGAAAATGGTCATCCCTCTGAATATATCGAGAGCAAGTAGTCGTTGGTTTGGTGTGGATTCCATCTTGTCAAGTTATGGAATCTATTGCAGTCCAACAAAAAAGTGAACCCAAAATAGGTTCACTTATATTTTAATCACATGCCAGAACGGCAAGATGAATGTGGCTTCAATTATTTAGCCTCTCAGATTGATTCCAAAAACAACAAGTATTAAAAACCAAACCAATAAACCTTTCCAAGCTGATCTTCTTACTCGCTTATCCTTAAAAAAGAAGGATATCAAAACACCCAAAAGACCTAAAAACATTCCGAGTAAAAACCCACCGATACTGAAGTTTTCCATGGCTTGACCCATTGCAATACCTTGGCTTAGATTATCGCCTTTGGCCATTTTAATCTTGACGTCAGCTTTGACCATACTCAATGCCACTCTATCTTTGAGTTTCATTTTTTCTCCGGTTAAGGCTTTGTATTTTTTGGCATTCATATTCAATACTTGATCAACACTATAAGTACTGTCAAAAATATCTGCGCTTGAAACTGTTGCCGTGGAAGGGGCAGCAAATGCTACATGAATAAAAAAGGAAGTTAAAAGTAAAGTCAGCGTAAACTTTAATGCATTCATAAGATAAGAATTTTATGTTTTTAAATGATAAATTCTATACCAATGACATTATTAGATACTGCAGCATGTAGTATCAGTATATCTTAGTGGCTAGAATATAATGATAAGCATAGTCGCGGGCAAATCCAAAGGTCTAGGTTAATTTTAGATTTTTTTAAGAATTCATTTCTCAATAAAAATCTTATTCAGCCCAACCCACCTCATAATCTGAAGAAAATTATTTTTTCTTCTTTTTATTTTTCTTCTTATTCTTGGCGGCTTTCTTATTGAGGTCGGATATCCGATCTTCAACTTTATCTATGATCTTTTTGGCAGGCTTTTTCTTTACAAGAATGTATCTAACACTTAAGGCTGCAACACTGTTCAATGAAGTCAATTTGTTATCATCAAAAATATAGTGAGGCATGATGTCCCCTGATATATTCAATCGTCCAAGACTTAGTTCTAGTCCGATAACTGCAGGTATCGTAAAACGCTGTTCACCAAAACTTTCGCTACTGTCGTTGTATATCCAATGTGAGCCCACCCCTGCTCCAATATAAAAATTGGTGCGTCTTGTGAGGATAGGAAAATGTCTTTGAGCTATCAGATTAGCGTGCACATTTTCTTCTCGGAAGCCTCCATAATACAATCCTTCCAGCGTCCACTTTTTGGTCAATCGTTGTTGGATGGTAGCTCCATAATCGCTTCCGATTCTGATTCCTACCGCAGTATCATATGCCTGGGCATGAAGCCCCACTGAGAAAAGAGAAGAAACGAATATAAAACTGAGAAACAGGAGATTTTTACCCATAATTATTGTTTTCATTGCAAAATTAATCAAATACAAATTAGTTACTCATCAGGACTGAATTATCTTTGAACGAATTTCAATCCAATAAATTGATAGATTTCTCGATTTTAAGAAAAGCTTTGGTTTTTTATCTGCAGGCTGATACTCGGTATCAAGTCAAAACACCTTCTATAAGAAAATTTATTGAGGAGACGTTGGAGAACAAGCGACACTATTATGCACTAGGGAAGATCATTGCCCTGCGAGAGAGAATGAAACAAGACCAGCAAGTCATCCAACACATCGATTATGGAGCAGGAAGCCAGATGAAATCGAAAGAAAAAACGGTGAGTTCTTTTGTCCAGCGATCTGCCAGTAACCAACGCAAAGGTGAAATACTTTTTAACATTGCTAGACACATGAAAGCAGAGACGATTTTAGAGTTAGGGACCAATCTAGGATTGGGCGCAGCGTATCTCGCTTCCGCAAATAGTAAAAGTCGGGTTGAAAGTATTGAAGGTTGTCCTCAATTGAGTCAGGTGGCTAGAAATGCATTGCCCATCATCGGCATCAACAACGTAACTGTTACATCAGGAAAATTTTCTGAACAACTTGACATCATTTGCGCTAAGCTAGAAAAAATAGACTTGGTCTTTGTAGATGGAGATCATAGTTATAATGGTACTGTCGAATATTTTAACACAATAAAACCTTATTTGCATCCACAGAGTATTGTCGTCTTTGATGACATTTACTGGTCAGATGAGATGATGAAAGCTTGGAATGAGATAAAGAAACATCCCGAAGTGAGCCAAAGCATCAATCTATTCCGCTTGGGTATTGTGTTTTTTGACAAAGAGCTTCAAAATAGTGAACTGAAATTGGTACCATACCGTTACAAGTTTTGGAAACGGTAAAATGCCTTTATTGCTGGCATAACTCCAAGATTGACAGTCTTCCATATTTTATTAATTTTACAGCACGAACTAAAAATTTAGAATGAAACATATACTACTAATTGCTTGCACCTTCATGTTGACATTAACATCTTGTAAATGGGACACAACCAAAGGTGCCTTAAAGCATGGCGAAACATTGAAGGCTTCTATTGAATCATTTGAGAAGAATAGAAAAAAGTTATCAACCAAGTTGGTTTCTACGCTGGAAGAAGCGGAAGAATCATTGAGTGAAGAAAATCCAGACCTCCCTGCAGTAAGCAAAGATTTTGAGAAAGAATGGACTACGATTCAAAATCGCTATAGCAAATTAAAAAAAGATTTTGAAAAAGTTGGACAGAGTTCGAGTGACTATTTCAATGAGTTGAACACATTGAGCAATAGTATCTCCAAGGAGTCACTGAAACAAGATGAGCTAAGAAAGAACAAAGAATTGAAGATGACCTGGGACAAATCTTATCGCGAAGCAGAGGTGAGCATCAACAAAGTAACAACCGTACTAGAGTCTGGCAATGACTTCCACATGGTATTGGTTGCGAGCAGCATCAGACAAAAACTAGAGCAAAATGTAAACGAGCTTAAAGTAATTTCTGATCAAGCAAAAGCATTGTTGCAGGACCTAGAACTATTTACACAAGCAGGAAGAGATCTTGTAGAAGGCTAAAAATTAATTTTGATAAAATTAGAGAAAGGGAATGACTAATTGGTTGTTCCCTTTTTTTTGATGGTTGGATTAAAGTCTGGATTGTTTTTGATCAGATCTTTGGAATCTTTGGTCAAGAGGTCTATCCACTTTCTTGCGAAACTGCGATCATCGTAACCTTCTGGATTTTTACTCTTTATACAATCAGGACCACGTCCATAACCGGTATATTCGATCAGCACATGGTCGTTTAATCGTTGAATAAGGCAACTATCCAGGAGTGTATTGATATCTTCCGTAGAATGAGAAGTAAAACGATAATGATATGTACCGTCATTGTCATCCCTAAAACCGAGTCTGAGACCCTTTTCTTTTTCAAAGGAAATGCAATTGGCAGCTGCGACTTTGCGCCTTAATTTATCCAGTACGTCTGGGCTAAGGCCCAGCTTCATCATGAATTCTTGATTTTCTTCTGCCTTATAATCAAAGGGAGATTGCATTTTATAACCACCTCGATAGGAGGCTGAGATTGCAATTTTGGATCCTTCGATGAATTCAACACTTAACTTCTGATTGTCAGGCAGAAAATTCATTTCACGTTCTACGCTTTTGATTGCCGCGGTATATTCATTGTAATTTTCAAGAAGATCGTCAAAGACATCTTCAAGCATAGGTTCATCATAGGCTTCTATTTTTTCAGGATCAAAAAAATATGGCTTTTTACCATTCATCACAATGATAAAATCAAAAACAAAAGCCCCCATAAAAAAGACCAAGAAAACGAAGATCGTTATAAATATCAAAAGTGCCTTTCCAAAGTTGTATGTGCAACCCATAGCGTGGATGTGTTAGGAATGATTTACTATTTATTACAATGCAAAATTTGCAACGATAGTTTCAATGAGCAGCAAAATTACATACTAACTAGGTACTGCTCCTCTTTGCGACGCCACAAATGCTCCTCGTTTACATCCTTTCATCAAGCAATGATCAAGGGTGTGGTTTTTTAAAAAATAATGAATAAATGCAGCCAAGAAAGCATCACCACTTCCCACTGTATCGACCACTTCAACTGGATGACCCAAAGCATGCACGGTCTTACCACCAGAGTAAGCCATTGCTCCATTTTTTCCTTTGGTTTCAATGATCACACTGATTCCAAACTTTTCGCTAATTGCTTGGTGAATATTTTCTTTTGGAAAATCAAATAGTTCACCCAAGAGTTGGCCTTCTTCCGTATTGATTTTCAAGACATGAGTCAACTCCAGTAGCTTGCTAATAAGTTTTGCGTTATAAAATTTTTGGCGAATATTTAAATCGCAGATATTAAGATTAGAATGATCAGCCAATTTCAGCAGTGCGTTTTTACTTTTTGTTCCACGACAGGCCAATGATCCAAAAACCAATGCATCTGCCTCACTGACCAACTTGATGTCTTCTGGTCTTGCAATGATCTTATCCCAGCTTGAAGGCTCTTCAATCTCATATGTTGGAATTCCATCATCATCTACTTGCACCTGCACCAGTCCTGTTGGGAATTTACTATCCATCTGTACGGTGTCTGGTGAAAGCCGATGACCCAGTAAAGCTGTTAGCACTTCACTTCCGTTACTATCCTCTCCTATTCTAGAAATCAATGAAGAATCATTATCCAATTGCTTTAGATGGGCCGCAACATTAAATGGCGCACCACCGATCCTTTTCCCATCAGGAAAAACATCAAATAAGACCTCTCCAAAACATACTACCTTACTCATAATTGGGGAAATTGTTTCTCTAAATTACAAATCTCTTAGAGATTTACGCACGTTAGTAAGATTATACCTACGCATTGTGCTACATAGACGTCAGTTCGTCCGCCAGTCGCTCTTCTAAATCGAGCACTTTGACCTTTACTTCCTTATAAAAACTTTTAATAAAATGACGGTTTGTTTTAATTTTCCAAAGATAACTTAGAAGAATCTTTCTATCACGTGATGATAGTGAGTTATTGAGAGAAATACCTGCTAGCTCGTTCTGCTCGTCGAATTTTAAGAATGGTGCAATCTCATTGTTGACCAGGATAAAATAATTTTCTTGAAATTGCGCCTCATAATATTCTTCTTCTAGTTTTCGTAGTATCGGATAGTCGTATTCATAAAGATTGATGATATCTTGTCTCAAAGAATCACTTTCAATAAATTCCAAACCCTTGGACTTCAATGTTGTGTAAGCCGATTCATTTTGTAAGGTAATCAGGTCCCTCGTGAAGTTGAAATAATAAGACTTGAGCTTCATCACACCCATCGTGTCAGGATATGAAACCGGTTCAAACTTGCCATTAAAATAGTCACTCCAATAATCGCAGGCATCCATACCAACTTCATGGCCTTTAATATTTACATCAATATCTTCGATATCTTTTACAAATCCATTGGATAGTTCTTCTAAGATTTTAGTAGAGACTTTATGTGCATTTCTGTTTTCATGCCAATTGCTCAAGGCAAATGCAAATACTACAGCAAAAAAGATGGAGAAGAAATCCCAAAAGTAAGATTTCCATTTTTTCTTATCCATATTACTTAATTAAAACTTTAATACTTCGCACACACACACTACTCCCTGATGATTGAAACTCCAACAATCGCTGTTTGTTTTCATCTTGAAAATTTGCCACATTTACATCTACAACCAAGCTATTGTTTAGCCAATGTTTGATATTATCTCCACTTACTATAATATGAGCTTGGGACCATTGATTGAATAAGCGCATTGGCTTAGGTCTTTCTGGATTGGATAGATTGAATGCCTCCATAAAGTTGGCAATTGATCCCGCCTTCATATGACCAGGTACTTCTTCATCTACATTGGCATCATCAGTCAACATAAAACTATAAGGATCACCTACGTAGCCATAATTCAATTGAGCCATGCCACTCTTGTTAATCTTATATTCAAATTTCACCTCAAAGTCTCCGTCTACCACTTTTAAACGAAGCCGATCATTGGTATCCTCAAAACTGCAAAATTGATCTTGACTTATATTCCATGGTCGCAACTCCATACCTGGCTGTTGCATAGGAATGTTATCACGATCAAAAAGCAACCAACCGTCTGCTTTCTCTTTATCACTTAACTCATTAGCCAATAAGTTTATTTCGGGTGCAAGCGCTTCATCTTTCTTTAAATGAGCAGCAAATTGATTCGTAATCAAAATAATATCTTTCCATTGGATTGTAGCGCCAATATGTTCTTCATCATAAATCTCATGCACTTGTAAGCCGATGATACCTGCTTCGCTTTCGGCGTCGAGAAGATTCACCGTATTCACACCATTTACCCAAACCTTTACTGAGTTCCCTATCGCCTCTACATGGTAGTGATTCCACTCCCCGTTTTTGAATGCCTCTCTTCCTTTAGGGTTATTGGTTAGGCTTCCAATCCAACCTCTGCCCCTCTCTTCATAGATACCACCACTCCAGGCACGGTCACTAGGATCTATCTCAACTTGATATCCTCTCAACATTTCATATTTGTTCTTATCAATGAATGTCTGTGACCGGATCTGAACACCAGAATTAAGGCGTGGATCAACTTTTATTGAATAATCCAATATAAAGTCTTTGTATTTCTCTTTGGTACAAAGGAAAGTATTGGGCGTCTTCCACACGGCGGTTCCTGTAAGCACTCCATCTTCTAACGCATACTTTGCCTCTCCACCTTTCTGTTCAAATTGACTCAAATCATCCTCCAACAGCTTCACAACATTGCTAGAGGAATCATTACACATCAACTTAGAAAAGACCACTATTAAAACTAAAAACTTATGCATATGGTAAATTACAAATTTGTTTTAGTTATTGAAATATTCTTATAGAAACAATCGTATATTGAAGCTGTGAGAGTACTTTTATTAATAACATTCATCATTGCGTTTTTGGGCTGTACCGCCGAAAAGGAATCTGAATTAGCATCTTATAATATCCCAAATGGTTTTCAATTAGAGATCGTGTGTCAAGAACCTGACATCCACGCTCCGGTGAATTTGGACTTTGATGAGCGAGGCAGAATGTGGATTGTCGAAATGACTTCCTACATGCCCAACATTGAAGGATCCAACGAGAAAAGCAATACCAATAAGATCAAAATATTAGAAGACACCAATGGCGATGGCCAAATGGATCTGGTAAAGGTTTTCATGGATTCCTTAATACTTCCTAGATCTTTACTTCTTGCATATGGTGGATTGATTTATTCAGAACCACCAAATTTATATCATGTAGAAATCATTGAGGACAAACCTGGCAAAAGAACATTGATCGACTCCATCTATGCCACTGATGGAAACGTAGAACACTTGCCATCGGCTCTGACACTCAATATTGACAACTGGATCTACAGCAGCAAATGCAATACCAAATACAAAAGGGTCGATGGCAAATGGATTAAAAAATTTACCACACCTAGAGGACAATGGGGATTGACCAATGACAATTATGGGAGATTGATTTACAATAACAATGGAACGCTCTTACAGGCAGATAGAACCATTCCAAATGCATTGTTTAAAAACCATTATCTGAAACTAGAGAAAAACAACGGAGAATCTGTGACCAAAAATCAAAACGTCTACCCTATTCAATCAACAGCAGTCAATAGAGGATACCAGGAAGGCGTACTAAATGAAGAAGACTTGTTGATTAACACCACCTCGGCTTGTTCTCCATTGTATTACAGAAACAAAAATGTCTCTGAATGGGATCAAGCTACGTTTGTCTGTTTACCTGAAATCAATGCCATCAAAAAACTACACATAGAACATGATGGATGGAGCGTTTCAGCCAGTTTTGAAAATGGCAGTGAATACCTAAGCTCTTGGGATGAAGGCTTCAGACCTGTTGACTTAAAGCAAGGGCCAGATGGCAGTATATATATCGTAGATATGCACCGCGGGATTATTCAGCATAAAGCATTCATGACTTCCTACTTAAGAGAAAAAATCTTAAATAGAAAACTTGACACCATCAGAGAAATGGGTAGAATATTAAAACTCTCCCCAAATGATAAAAGCACTCAAAACCTTAAATACGATATTACCAAAGATCCACTAACATTCCTATACCATGAAAATGCCTTTCTAAGAGACAAAGCACAACAACATATTGTACAGAATGACCTGGATCAGCATATTGGCCAACTCAAGAAAAATATTTCAATCCATGAAGACGAAGTGCATTTGATGCACAGTCTGTGGACCTTACAAGGCCTAGATGCGCTGGATGAACAAACCCTTCTCTCTGCTCTTCACAAACCATCTTTACATGCGAATTTTACCAGCCTTTATCTGCTTTCGCAAATGGACCTTGCTCAAACACAAACGATCAAAAAATTCATCCATGAAAGTATCGCCAAAGAAGAGGTTGCTTATGATTTTCTAGCAATCAGCTCATTGCAGGAATTCAATTTTTTCACATCCAATGAAAAGGAAAATATATACAAAATGGTTCTGCAAAGAAACAGCGACAATCCTTTCATCAAAGAAGCGATTCTTGCCAATCTCCAATCCCTGCAAGAACTTAAAGGAGCAGAACAATATCTGGATGGCAACAACCAATCTCAGTGGATTGAAGATCTAAGCCAAGTGCAAGATCGAATCAAAAGAGGTGAGAAAGTATACTACTACGATGCCAATATTTCACACACCGACAACCGAACAATCGGTTTCAACAACTACAGAACTTACTGCGGGCCATGTCATGGAGTCGATGGAGAAGGCATTACCGATCTCGCTCCGAGTCTCATCGATTCTGAATATGTTTCTGGCTCAGAAGATCGTCTGATTTTATTAACACTGCATGGCATGAGTGGCCCGATCCACTTGGCTGGTAAGGAATATAATTTCAATGGAGAAATGGCGGGCATCAACAACAATGATGATTTAGGAGATCAAGAAATCCAAGATATTTTAAATTTTGTTAGAAATGCATTTGCTTCTTCTCCATACTCCATTGAAAAAGATCGCATCGCTGAGTTAAGAAGTCGTCAACCTGCAGGTGGTGGATCATTCACTGAGAGCAGTTTGGATTCACTGGTTCAACTTTTACAATAAAGCAGGTTATCATTCATGTTATATTACAATCTTCATTTTGACAAGCAACTGGATTAGATGCTGATTATATTTATAAAAATCAAAGATTATGCTTCCAAAATATATCTTTTCAATCGCTGTCCTTTTCTATTTGGCTCAAGGCGTAAACCAAAATCAATCACCGCCAAACCATTTCACACTTTCCTCCACTAAGAAAATTTCACAATCCAAACTACCGCCCGAATAACAACCCATGGTGCTAGAAAATAAGTTCTGGATCATGCAGGAGTTTTTATCCAATGATGCAAACAATGTCCAGTCTGGTTACGCCCTTTATTTCAAAGGAGATACCCTCATCAACGGCAGCATGTACAAAAATGTTTTTCGCTCATCTTTAAGCGGTTCGCATCCGTGTCCTCCTAATGAAGCACCATGTTTTGAGTTTGATTTACCGTATGCCAGCATGGATACAACACTGATGGGTCATATTCGAGAATCGATTAACGATATGCGTGTATACTATCTTACTACAGATGATGCTCAAGGCTGTTATTCTGATTCTCAAGAAACTACCTTGTTTGATTTCAATAAAATGGTGGGTGACACTTTGAACGAATGTTTGGTGGAAGGTCTTGGTGGCAACTACACGGATGATTTTGGTATCATCGAAAGCTATAGCATGCTCGACTATTTTGGCAAGGAAAGAAATGCCCAGCGCACTATTGGCAATATCACATATATAGGTCTACCCTTTCAAGGAGATGTTCATATTTTTGAGGAAGTGGGGATTGAAGGATTTGGTCTTTTTCATGAATACAACAATCTTGATATTTTGTTTGATTATTGTGAAAACGACATGAAGGGATGTAAATTGATCAGCAACACAAGCGAGCCTAGACTTTCGTCAAATATCAAAGTGTTTCCCAATCCTGCAAGAGATAAGATTAACATAGAAATCGACCTTGATCTGATAGGAGCCAAATTTAGCATCTTGAATAACTCGGGAAGAAGGTTTCAGTCCGGAGTTCTGAATCATACGACTACCCATCTGTCGTGTGAAGACCTAGAAAGTGGATTATACTTTATTTCTATTCAGAATGGTGTAGGAGAAATCACCCTTCCATTCACCAAGTTGTAGTTTGCCTGAAAGTAGTTATCAGGTACAAATATTTACAACAAAAAAGGACATCCAAGCTTTCACTTACATGTCCTTTTACTTTTTATCTTGTTAGAATAAATTTACATCATTCCTTTCAAGTCGTCGATGGCGGCTTGGATGCCGTCTGCATTTGTACCACCAGCTGAAGCGAAGAAGTCTTGTCCTCCCCCACCACCATTGATGTGCTTGGCAAGATCACGGATGATATTTCCTGCGTGTAAACCTTTTGATGCAATAACATCCTTACTAACTTGAAGCATCAACTGAACTTTAGGGCCCGCTTTTACGCCCAATAAAATTACTGCATTTCCTTTTGTTTTTTCAAGATTGGAGATCAATGTCTTGGCAATTTTCGCATCGTCCATTTCTATGGCTTTTGCCAAGAAGTTCACTCCATTCATTTCTTCAAAATCATCGAGTAGATCTTTCTGCATGGCACTTGCCGCTTGAAGTTTAAAAGATTCAAGTTGTTTTTTTAGATCTTTGTTTTCATCCTGAAGATCTGCCACTACTTTGGTGGTGTTCTTTGGATTTTTAAACAAAGACTTGATTTCTGAAAGTTCGACTCTTTCTTGATTGATCAGTTGTTCAGCAGCATCGGCTGTCAGAGCTTCTATTCTTCGTACACCAGCTGCGATAGCAGATTCTGACTTCAATCTGAAGTAACCGATGTTTCCTGTTGCAGGCACGTGGCATCCACCACATAGTTCATTGGAATAATCCGGATCGAAGGTGATCATTCTTACATAGTCACCGTATTTTTCACCAAAGAGCATCATCGCACCAGCGTCTTTTGCATCTTGGATCGGGATTGATCTGTGTTCGGTCAATTGTATATTTTCTCTTATTTTTTGATTTACAATTGTTTCTACTTTCTGGATTTCCTCATCACTCATTTTCTGAAAGTGAGAAAAATCAAAACGCAAATAATCTTCTTTCACCAATGAACCTTTCTGTTGTACATGTGTCCCTAGCACTGATCGCAGTGCAGCATGAAGCAGGTGCGTAGCTGTGTGATTGTTTTCTGTCAATCTCCTTTTTGACTCATGCACATAGGCATCCACCGAATCATTAACATTTGCCGGAAGGCGATCAACATAATGTATTATCAAGTCATTTTCCTTCTTGGTGTTAAGCACTTTGACTTTCTCATCACCGACCATCAAATAGCCCGAGTCTCCTACTTGGCCTCCACCTTCTGCATAAAAAGGAGTCTTATTTAGCACCAAATGAAATTGGTCTTTTTCTTTCACTTTCACTTTACGAGTACGTAAAATTTTAGCGCCTTTGTGATGTAGATGATCATATCCTACAAACTCAACCGAATTGTCTTCTTCTACAATGTCCCAATCACCCGTAATACGCTGCGCATCTTTTCGCCCTCTTTCCTTTTGTTCTTCAAGTGCTGCTTTAAATCCAACCTCATCCACTTTAAATCCGCTTTCAGACGCAATCAACAAGGTTAAGTCAATCGGAAATCCATAAGTATCAAACAATTCAAAAGCATCCTGCCCTTGAATAACGCCATCTTTCTTTTCGATCAAATCAAGTCTCTTAAGACCCGCAGCCAAAGTATTAAGGAAAGATTTTTCTTCTTCCATTATCACTTTTGAGACAAATCCAGATTGTGCTTTCAACTCTGGGAAAACATTTGCGAAAGCGTCCGCCAATGGCTCTACCATCGTATGTAGATACGGCTCCTTTATATTTAGAAAGGAGAAATAATACCTTACGGCTCTTCTCAGTATACGCCTAATTACATATCCTGCACCCGTGTTGGAGGGCAACTGACCGTCTGCGATCGTAAAACTAACTGCTCTTATGTGATCAACCAATACCCGCATAGCAATGTCGGTTTTGGAACTATCATCGTATTTGCTTGTATAGGTGATCCCTGTTAATTCTTCTATGCGCTTGATGAATGGGTAAAAAATATCCGTATCATAATTGGCAGCTTTTGCTTGAAGCGTCATAGCCAAACGCTCAAATCCCATTCCAGTATCGATATGCTTCTCAGGCAAATCTTCCAATGACTTATCGGCTTTTCTTTGAAATTGTATAAATACTAGATTCCAAATCTCAACAACCAATGGGTCATCCATATTCACGAGATCGTGTGCTCCTGACTGAGCTCTCACTTCCTCGGGTCTAAGGTCTACGTGAATCTCAGAGCAAGGTCCGCATGGTCCCGTGTCACCCATCTCCCAGAAATTATCTTCTCTTCCGAAATACATGATTTTATCCTCGTCCACCCATTTTTTCCAAAATGTCGCTGCTTCTTCATCTCTTCCCAAACCATCGTTTTCATCACCACCAAATACAGTGATATATAATCGATCTTTGTCGATTTTATATACATTGGTCAATAAATCCCAGGCATATTCAATGGCTTCTTCTTTGAAATAATCTCCAAAAGACCAGTTTCCAAGCATTTCAAACATAGTATGATGATAACTATCGCGCCCTACTTCTTCCAAATCATTGTGTTTTCCAGAGACACGCAGACATTTCTGCGTATCAGCAATTCTTCTAGTTTCAGGTGTTTTTGTGCCTAAGAAAAAGTCTTTGAACTGATTCATTCCCGCATTCGTAAACATCAATGTTGGGTCATTTTTAAGAACAATCGGGGCCGAATCCACTATTTTATGGCCTTTTTGTTCAAAATATTCGAAAAACATTGATCTTATCTTCTTACCATCCATTATATTAACTATTAGCTACTTAAATATTGAAAATATTTATATGTGTGTTTTGTTTATCTTATTAATTGAGCGCGATATTAAACATTTCTATAATGAAAGCGCTGATTACCACTAGGTTACTTATTCTATTTCTTTATATATAATATTAAAATTTCTCATGAGAAACTTGGCAGTGTATCCTCTGTCTATTACATTTGCCCACGTTGTAAATCCCACTACACACCTATTGTTATTATTGTGAGACAAAAATAGCAATATAATTTTTTAGTAATCTGTCTATGCGCCGGGAAAAGTATATCTATAACGAAAAATCACTACAGTTTGAAAAACTTGTAGTCAGCCCTACCCAAAGACTAAAACAAATTGCACTATACTTATTCGTGGCAACAATCGGAGCCGCTATTCTGTATAATATAGCAATCACTTACTTTCCTACACCAAAAGAACAGGTCTTAACCAAGGAGTTGGATCAAATGGAACACCACTTCTCCTCTATTACCAATGAATTTGATGTACTTACCCAAGGACTTGAAGAATTGAAATCAAAGGATGCAGAAGTCAATAGATTGATTTTCGGCCTAGATCCAATAGATGAGAACATCTGGGATGGTGGGACCGGGGGATCTGAAAAATACAAGTACATCACCAAGTACTCTTCCAACACTGAATTAATAACCAATACTAAGGATAGACTGGCCAAAATCAAGTCAAGAATGGATATCCAAAGAAAATCATTGGATACCATCTATACATTGGCTCTTGAAAGAGAAGAAAAGTTAACATCCATTCCATCCATCAAGCCGGTTCAAGAAGACAAGCTTGCTAGAGACATCAGACATCTTTCAGGTTATGGAATCAGAATTCACCCTGTACATAAGGTGAAAAAGATTCACAAAGGAATTGACTTTACTGCACCAGAAGGGACTCCGATTCAGGCTACAGGCAATGGAGTGATAAAGAAAGTGACAAAAAGTAGAAGTTACGGAAACAACATTATCATTGATCATGGCTTTGGATATGAGACTTTGTATGCTCACATGGCTGAAGTACATGTCGAAAAAGGAGAAAAAGTAATCAAAGGACAACAAATAGGAACTGTAGGTAATACTGGATTAAGTACAGCGCCACATTTACATTATGAAGTACGGATCAACGGAAAGCATGTCAATCCTATTGACTATTGCTTAGATGGATTGACTTCAGAAGAATATCATAATTTAGTAATCAAAGCGTCAATAGAAAACCAAGCATTTGACTACTAGGAATAACTTCAATCAAAACAAATCGAATCCACATGAATTAAGAAGGACCGACAATTTCTTGTCAGTCCTTTTTTCTTTTCCAACTTTTTATGTGCCTAGCCTACAACCAAATTTAATATAAATTTTAAGCGTGGACTAAATTCGATTGCTGTTATTTAGCAGGCTTTACATGTGCCCAATTCTCTCCTCTTTCAATACGCTTAAGTTGCGTTAAACTTACGCCATATTTGTTTGCTAAGAAAGTCTTGGTTTTCTTGCCAGAAGCCAATTGTTTTTTGATAACAGCAACCTCTTTGGCCTTTAATTTAGAAGATCCACCTTTGCTGTGGAATACGTGACCAGTAGCCCTTAATCTTTCAGTAATGTAAGATCTGTGGTCTTCGGCAGTCACCCACTTGATGTTGCTCAGTTTGTTGTCATCTCGCTTGTAATTCTTATGAATGATCAAACTGTGCTTCCGAGAAGGTTTCTTCACAAAGTTTGCGGCTACATGTTTATGCACCCATAAACCGTAGTTTTTACCATTGGCCAACCTAATGGTCGCCCTGAGATGACCATGGTGATCTGGTTTCATCTTTAACAAATACTCATTTTTTGTTGACTTGTCAACGGATTTTATCCTTGCCTTATTGGACACCCAGTAAATCTTACTATTGTGTGCACTTGGCAATTTAATCTTACTCCATTGCTCGTTCTTTAAACTCTTTATTTCCATGCTACAAAATTTCGTTAAGACTTACAGACGTAAGCCTCTGATTAAACAAATTCAAAGAAATTAAAAAGGGTGTATTAAGGTTTTTGCTAAGAGAAGAAATAACAGGTAAGAAATTTCATAGGGTACTCTTAGTTAACTTTATCAAATGTAAAACAAAATAATTTTAAAAGTACCTTATTTCTTAAAAAGTAGACCAATTAAATGTAGTTCAATACAAACTTAAAAGAACCAACGTCTAAAAATTAAATAATCCTCTTTATTCATAAAAAAACTACGCGCAATGGTGGGAGTAATTTAAATCTTAAAGAATTCATTAAAGCGTAACCGCAATAAATTTACTCCACAAATTGAACTTAAAGTACACCCAGTATAATATTAAATCAACGCGTTAATATGATGTATTCAGAGAGAATCCTTTTTAGAAAATCAATATTGTACTTCCCTCCACTTAATGCCAAGTCATCTACAAATCTATCCGCAAGGTTCTTGAGGATTTTTCGATTTTCTTCATTTGGATACCGAACAAAGCGATTGATACTCATTTTCAGGAAAAGCATGTCGTTGTCGTCATACCTAACCACCCCTGGATACAATATATCTTCTTCTTGCTTGAACCCCGAAAGACTTTCCAGGCTTATTCCTAGATTATTCTGCAGCGATATCACCGTTGTCTGAGCAAGCATATCTCCAATTCGTTGATTCCTTTCTGAACTCGAAATAAATAAGATAGCGACAACTCCCGCTGTTGGTGGTACAATCTCCACCAGACGGAACACCCACCTTAGTAGATAATCATTGGGAGTGGGTGTTCCTCCCTTCAAGGTAACCACTCGCAACTTAACCAACATCTTACCGGGAGATTGGCCTTGATTGAACATTTCCCACAGCAAGTGATAAAAAGCAGCAAAAATCACAATTATTACGGTTGACAATCCCATCCATCTTCCAAATGTGCTTGATATTATAAGTGCTACTATCACAATAATTGCGAAATCAACAAAGCATGCCAACCACCGCTGAACCGTTGTTGCCAGTTCATATCTGAAGACGATATTATGAGCAGTTGCTATTTCTATGGTATTCATGCTGATTGTTATACTTAAATCATTAAATTAGAAATTAGAACAAACGAAGATGACTGAGTCGCAATTTATTGAACAAAATAAACAAAAGTGGGCAGAATTAGAACAACTCCTCATTCAACCTCATAAAGATGCTGATAAACTCCAAGAATTATTCGTAAAAGTCAGTAGCGATCTTTCATACGCAAGAACTTTTTATCCAAAACGTTCTGTTAGATTGTACCTCAACACACTCACCCAAAAAGTATTTAACAGCATGGGTAAGAAAAAGTCAGGTTTTTCTTTTGGGGATATCACTTACTTTTTTAGCCACATACTTCCTCAAGAAGCGTACCGTCAACGGAAAAAATTTCTTTTATCATTTATCATTTTTGCTGTTGCTATGCTCATCGGTGTTTTGTCTTCTGCCAATAATCCGGAATTTGCAACCGTGATTCTAGGGGAAGATTACATTCAGATGACCAATGAAAATATCAATAAAGGTGATCCCATGGCCGTTTACAAAGATGAAAATGCGCTTGCGATGTTTCAATTCATCACCATCAATAATATAAAGGTGGCATTCTTTTGTTTCTTGATGGGTCTGATTGGAGGGATAGGAACAACTTTTATCTTGGTTTACAACGGTATTATGGTCGGAGTATTTCAATATTACTTCTACAGCAAAGGATTGTTTTTTACTTCATTCCTTACCATTTGGATTCATGGGACCATAGAGATTTCTGCCATCATCATTGCAGGGGCTGCAGGATTGATTTTGGGTAATGGAATACTCTTTCCAGGCACTTACAAACGATCAACTTCCTTACAGAAATCGGCCAAACAATCTCTGAGAATCATTCTCGGGACCGTCCCGCTATTTGTAATCGCAGGATTGCTTGAATCATTTGTCACAAGGCATACAGGATTACCTGTAATATTAAAACTTGCCATTATTGGATTTTCATTGTTGCTGATTTTATTCATGTTTGTCATATATCCTCAATACTACCACCACAGAATCCAATCAGTTGATTCCAATCCAGAAGTTCATCTACAAAATGAAGATGTGGTATATTATGATCGTTACCTATTGAGAACAACGGGAGAAAATATTGCCCTTGCTTTTTCGCAATTCAGATTATTTCTTGGCATCAATTTCAAGAAGATTGTTTTGCCAGCGTTTATCATTGGTGCGCCTCTCTTTTATTTCATGATATTACGGACTGGACGTCAAGCAGATGATCTATATAGATATGATAGTATAAGCCCTTTTACGCTAGAAATTGGGGGAATATTTACACCCCTACTAGTTGCTTTTTTCATTGCACTAGGTATTTGTTACATGGAACTGTTTTTAAGAAACAAATTAGAGCATGTTGAGGGAATCATCCCATTTTTAAAAAAACATTTTTTATTCATATTCGTCATTGCTTTACTGCTTACGCTTAGTTTCATAAAATTTGGTGCTTGGACTTATCTTGTATTGACAATATTTCCACTACAAATCGTTTTTGGATTGTTTGATTTGAGATTTGGCGAAAGCGAATACGGCACCAATAATTTCAAACACAATATCAATTTGGCTTACTCCTACTATTTTGATTTTTTAACTCCAATATTTATGTCAATTGTGGCATTTAATGTGTTGACATCAGTCGCAGGATCAGGCCTTTTATCACCAGTTTTTAACATCTTAGAATGGCATGGATTGTTTGAATTTCATTATCACTCTTCCACATTTACACAAGCAATCATACAATTGTTTTCATTCCTGCTTTTGTTACCCTTGTCGTATTTTCTTTTTCACAACTTTTACTACTCAGCCAAATGTAAAAAAGAATCTATCGACCTTCAATCACGACTCGCATCTTTTGGTCAGAAAAAAAATGTGTTTGAATGAAGCGATATCTCTATTTACTCATTCTTGTATTTTTCTGCCTTTCGGCAAATATTTATGCGCAGTCAGAAGCAAGGGAAAGTCTTTTGGAAGAAAATGTTCAACAGAAAAAAGAATTTGAAGCACTTAGGAACAAATTGGATTATGGCGACACCAAATCAGTTTGGAGATTAAAAGAAATAGAACAAGAAGAACCCGAAGAAGTTGATTTTGACATAGATCCAGCAATATCTGGCCCTAATTTCAATGGTGGTTTCACAAACATTTTAGCCTACGCTCTTATCATCCTGCTCATCATGGCGGTTATATTCATGATAGTTTCAAGCGTAAAATTGAATAAAAAAATCAAACCCGAAGAAAAGCAAAATGACTACATTGAAGACATTGAAGAAATAGATGCCTTAACTGGTTTCAAAAAAGCCTTATTGGCTGGGGACTATCGTTCGGCAATCCGAATGCAGTTCATCAAAGTATTACAAATACTGCAAGAAAAAAATAAGATAAACTGGAGGCCTGAAAAAACAAATAAAGATTATATCAGAGAAATATCTGACACTGCCCAAAAACAAACATTCAGAAAATTATCGGGTATATACGAATTTGTATGGTATGGAAATACTTCCATTGACAAGGAAAATTTTAAGGCCCTAAATCCTGCTTTTGATCAATTTATAAACGCCTTCGATGAAGTTTAATCAGATCATATTGATTGTAGTCGGAGCATTACTCTTATACTTTGGCGTGCGGTATGCTTTTTTTGAAAAAACAGAAATAAGCACAGAAAATTGGCGCATAAGCTTTGACCCAAAATCAAAAGCTCCTTATGGCGGACATGTATTCACTGAACTCATCAAACAAAAATACGGGGAAGAAAAATTACTAAGGCATCAACTTGACACCTTGATTTCAAAAATAGAAAGTCCCAATAATTTATATCTGATGTTTTGCCATGAAAACTACCTAAGCGAACAAGAGCAAGAAAATATTTTGGAATTTGTAAAAAGAGGGAATAGTGCATTGATTGTCAGTAAAACACTCTATTCAACGCTCATGCCTTCATTGGACAATGAATCTCTAATAAGTTATTATGAAGAGCACGATTCTATTTTCAATTTCAGTTTCGAGAATTTTAAGGATACTCTGAGCTACAAACACTACATGAGGTCAAATACAAAGGCATCCATTTTTTACCCAAGTGAATTCAAATTACCTAATGATTCCACGTTTACCAATCTTGCCTATGAAAACAACAACAAATCAATTTTCTTCAGTGCGGAAGTAGATGGCGGATTGATTTATCAGCATGTTTTTCCAGAGTTGTTTTCCAACATTGCATCAAAGCAAGATTTTTATTTGCAGCATTTCAACGCTTCGATGGACAATTTTGATGCAGAAATGGTGATTTTAGACCATCCTAGTTTTGATGTCAATCATACACCAGCACTATCGGACAGTCCTATCCAATACATTTTAAAACAAAAGTCGCTGAAGTGGCCATATTATTTATTCTTATCAACGCTATTGCTATTTATCATTTTCCGAGGCAAACGAAAGCAGCGAGTGATTCCTATTCCCGAAAAAAATGAAAATACAAGTATTCAATATGTAGACACATTGAGTAATTTGTTTGAACAACAAAATCAAAATGTAAAGCTTGTACCGCATATGAAAACCATTTTTATGCAACGCGTGAAACAGAAATACTATTTATCACCCGACAATGAAAAGTTCACACAACTTCTTTCTAAAAAATCGAGAATCCCAGAAAATCAAATTAATGCCATTTTAAACTATTTTGAAAATGCTACTACAGATCGTGTTTTCAATGATGATCAATTGATCATGTTGCATCAGCGGCTTGAAGACTTTTATACAAATGCAGAATAATAAAAAATACAATTTATAAATCATGGAAGACCATAATACACCGGGAGAAAACATGCCAACACCAGGAGAAAATACACCTACACCAGGTAAAAACACACCAGCTCCTGAGGATACAAACGCGACTCCTTTATCAACGACACCGGCGGAATCATTTTCAGAATCAAATGAACCTAGTCAAGATCAAATGGTACCGCCCACTAGATATTCTAGCGCACCTCCGCAGCTAAGAAATACATTGGACTTATCTCCGGTCAACAATAAAATCGATCTTTTATTTGCGGAAGCGAAAAAAATACTCATCGGCCAAAGCGAATTGATTGAACTGATGGTCATATGCCTGTTGTGCGATGGACATATTCTGTTGGAGGGAGTCCCTGGAATCGCAAAAACATTGAGTGCCAATGTGATGGCTAAAACCATAGATTCAGAATTTTCGAGAATTCAATTCACTCCAGATCTGATGCCTGCAGACATCATAGGAACGTCTGTTTTCAATATGAAAGAATCCGAATTTGTATTTAAACCCGGGCCGATTTTTAGTAATGTGGTTCTGATCGATGAGATCAACCGTGCACCAGCAAAGACACAATCTGCCCTATTTGAGGTAATGGAAGAAAAACAGATTTCATTTGACGGAGAGACTTATCAAATGGACATACCTTTTATTGTCATCGCCACTCAGAATCCGATCGAACAAGAAGGGACTTATCGATTGCCAGAGGCGCAACTCGATAGATTTTTGATGAAAATAAATATGAAATATCCTACGCCAAGCGAAGAGGTTGAAATACTGAGAAGATTCAAAGACCAAGTTGGTAAATTGGACCTATCTTCCATCAATAAAATTTTGGACAAAGAAGGCATCATCGGCATTCGTGAAATACTAAAGAAAATTCATGTCGAGGATCAAATGCTGCAGTACATTTCTGATATCATTCAAGAGACCAGAAACCACCCCAAACTATACTTAGGTGGCTCGCCAAGAGCCTCACTCGCAATACTGAAAACCAGCAAAATGACGGCAGCACTTGCCGGCAGAGACTTTGTAATTCCTGATGATATCCAATATGTGGTGCCACACGTTTTGAATCATAGATTGATTTTGACCCCAGAAGCAGAAATGGAAAGTTTATCAACCAAACAGATCATTGATGAAATTTTAAAATCACTAGAAGTTCCTAGATAATGCTTAAGAACCTCTATATAAAAAATAAATTTTTCGTGCTTATGGGAATTTGCATTTTTGCATTCCTATTGTCACATTCGTACAAGATGCTTTTTACTTGGAGTAAATGGCTTCTTATTTTATGTATTGTTGTCACTGTAATTGATTACATCTTATTGATTTTCCTAAAAGACAAATTAAAAATCACAAGGTCAGTCAATGAAAAATTATCAATGGGTGACAATCAAAAAATCAAATACGTTATCCAAAATGAATTGCCATTTGAAATAGAGCTTGAAGTGTTTGATGAATTTCCTTCACAATTGCAAGAAAGAGAATTTTCAAAAACACTGAATCTAAAACCACTCAAAGAAGAAAGATACGAACATACCATAAGACCATTATCAAGAGGCAATTACAACTTTGGAAATATACAAGCGTATTACTCAAACCGCTTCTTGGGGTTGGTTCAGCGCAAAATCACTTTTCAAGCAGAGATTGATGTAGCCGTTGTGCCTTCAATTATTCAAATGAAACAAGCCGAATTACAGGTTTTTTCTAAAACAGCTACATTGGCAGGAATCAGAAGAATCAGACAGATTGGAGAGAATGACGAATTTGAACACATTCGCTCTTATGCGCAAGGAGATAATATCAAAGCGATCAACTGGAAAGCAACAAGTAGAAAAAATCAGTTGATGGTCAATCAATATCAAAATTCGAGGAGCCAGATGATATATTCGATCATTGATAAAGGGCGGTCGATGAAGATGCCGTTTAATGGATTGACCCTACTAGATCATTCCATCAATGCAGCCCTTGTGATTTCAAATATCATTTTAAGAAAACATGATAAAGCAGGACTTATTACTTTCTCGGATAAGATCGGTAGCATCGTAAAGGCTGAGGCATCAGGCAGTCAACTTCAGAAAATATCCACCGGCTTATACCGGCAAAAAACAGGCTTCTTAGAATCAAATTTTGAATTGCTATTCTATACGCTTAGAAAACAACTGAGTCGGAGAAGCATACTGTTTTTCTACACCAATTTTGAAACACCATTGGATCTAGAGAGGAACCTACCTTACCTATTGGCATTGAATAAAAAACACCTATTGGTTGTCATCTTTTTCATCAATACCGAATTGATAGAAAGCTCACAAATTACCTGCAAAACCAAATCTGATATCTACTTTAAAACCTTTGCCCAAAAAACTTTGGTGGAAAAAGAAAAGATTATGGATAAGCTGATGATTCAAGGTATTCAGACCATCTTGACCAAACCAGAAAATCTAAACATCAATGTGATCAACAAGTATCTCGAAATTAAAGCCAAGAGAATGAAATAGATTTCATTATTTTACTAAATTAGTCTGCTTAAGGTTGAACCAATAGTAAAATATGAAAAATTCCAAGTCTGATTTACGGATTAAAAAATATCCTAAAAATCTTGAATATCAAATCAAATCATACGAAAAGATCCCAGTGGAACTTTTCCTAGATTCAAAAGATGGTAGTAAATACATCGCACAAAGAGTCGCAAAAGCCATAAGAGAAAAGCAAGACCAAGGAGAAGATATTGTTCTCGGATTGGCCACTGGTTCTTCACCACTCATGATTTACGCAGAGTTGATCAAAGAGCACAAAGAAAATGGGCTTAGCTTCCACAATGTATATACCTTCAATCTAGATGAATATTATCCACTTGATCCGGAGAGATTGGAAAGCTATGATTACTTCATGCATCATTATTTCTTCAATCATATCGATATCCCGGAAGAAAACATTCATATACCGAAAGGTTCTTTGAAGCTTTCACAGGTTAAGAAATATTGTGATGGCTATGAAAAGAAAATCAAAGGATTGGGAGGTATTGACATCCAACTGTTAGGTATTGGACGTTCTGGACACATTGGTTTTAATGAACCTGGATCGGAAGACAACTCATTGACAAGATTGGTGAGACTGGACCACATTACAAGACATGATGCAGCGGATGATTTTGGAGGATTGGATAAGGTGCCTTATGAGGCGATTACGATGGGAGTAAAAACCATCCTCGATGCCAAAGAAATTTACATCATGGCTTGGGGTCAACACAAAGCCGATATAGTCAAAGAAGCGATCGAAGGAAAGCCATCACCGTTGATTCCATCTACTTTCCTTCAACAACACCACAAAGTAAAGTTCTACCTTGACACAGCAGCTGCCAGTAAATTAACCAGAGTAGAAACCCCTTGGAAAGTAGGTTCGTGCAATTGGGATGATGATCTGGCCTGTAAAGCAGTAGTTTGGCTTTCACAATTGACCAATAAACCGATCTTGAAACTGACAGATGAGGACTACAATGAATATGGTCTTAGTGAATTGATATTAAATGAAACCAATGCGTATCAATTAAACATCAAAATGTTTAATAGATTACAGCATACCATAACAGGATGGCCAGGCGGAAAACCAAATACTGACGACAGCGAGAGACCAGAAAGAGCCACACCTAAGAAAAAACGAGTATTAATTTTCAGCCCACATCCAGATGATGACGTTATCTCAATGGGAGGAACTTTCTTAAGATTGGTTGAACAAGGACATGAAGTTCATGTCGCATACCAAACATCTGGAAATACAGCTGTTCACGACCATGATGCTCTAAGGTACCTTGAATTTTACGAGGACTTTCATAAAACTGTAATAGGTAAATCATTGAAATCCAAAGCATTCAATGAAATTCAAAAGATCTTAGCGGATGAAACCTTGCATACAAGAACTCAAGGACTAAAGGATACCAAAGGACTAATAAGAAGAGGAGAAGCGAGAGCCGCAGCAAGATTCTGTGGTGTTCCTGATGAGCGTATCCATTTCATGGATATGCCATTTTACGAAGCCGATAGTGCCAAGAAGCGCTTGCTCACAGAACAAGACATTAAAATGACTGTCGATCTCATTAAAAAAATCAAACCACACCAAGTATTTGCGGCAGGTGATCTTGCGGATCCTCATGGCACACACCGAATCTGCCTCAACGCTGTTATTGAAGCCTTAACTAGATTGAAACCCAACAAATGGATGAATCAATGTTGGCTTTGGTTGTACCGTGGAGCTTGGCAAGAATTCAATATCAACGAAATCGAAATGTGTGTTCCATTATCACCCAATGAATTGGTTAAAAAGAGAAATGCAATATTCTTGCATCAATCTCAAAAAGACCGACCACTATTTCCTGGAGAAGACGAAAGAGAATTCTGGCAAAGAGCTGAAGACCGTTGTCGTAAAACGGCCAATGACTACCGTAACCTCGGCTTTGCTGAATACGAAGCCATGGAGGCTTTTAGACGATGGCACTTTTAGGAAGTTGAATAAAGAAAGAAGGATTGTATGATCTCAAATGAGTTACAAATCATACAATCCTTCTATCCTATCTTTTTAACTTATTTATCTTCTAATTAAGGACACTCTTCAATCTCTCCTGTAAACTCAGCATTTGATTCTACCTCAAAACCAATTTGCAAGTCTATAAGTCCACCTGCTTGAAAAATTGCACTTGTCCCATTAACTACCGTTCCTCCTGAAATAATCGAATTAGCAGCATTGTACGTTCCTGTTATTGGGTCCGTAACGGTCAGATCAGTATCGCAATTGGAGCCACCTCCAATAACACATACCTCAATCGTCCATGAATCTAACTGCCCACCATCTGCATCGAATTGATCTAGGATGCTCAGCGTCCAATCTCCTGCCGCATCTTCTCCATCAAAAGCGGACAGTGCTTCAAACGGAATGTAAGACATCCCATCAGTGTAAGGACAAGGAAGTGTCCCGGTAGTAGCAGCATCGTCAAATCCAACATTAAAGTCTTCATCAGTACCACATACTGCCTCATTAAGTTGAACCTCTGTCTGATTAGGACTTATTAAGGTGAAAATCAAATCGCCTAAGTAGCTGTGTTCTCCCGTAATATTGACCACTTTCACATCTTCGATTGTTCCACCGGTTGGAATATTTATCGTGGAGGTTACAACATTGTTTGCACCTACTTCAGAAATCACAACCACAGTATTGTCTGTGGTCATGGTACAATTACTACAGTTATTTCCAGACACCACAGTTATATGATCTGTGAGAGTCACATCATCAGTTCCATTGGCATTGGTCACAGATAAGCTCACATCGTAATTACCATCTGTGGCATAAGTCACTGTTGGATTTTCATCCGTTGAAGTACTTGGTGTTCCTCCTTGAAAAGTCCACAATCTTCCAGTAATCGGTGTATCAGATTCAGAGACATCCATAAAGTTTACTGTATTTACATTATCCAAGCACAACGTAGTTATGTCTGAGTCTATCATTGCAATGGGTGGTTGATCGATCGGAGGTAATGCATAACCACAAGCACTTAAAGTATTGTGTACTGCCAATTGATCCGCCATACTATAATTAAGATTTACCGCTGCCTGATAAACTGCTACGGCAGCATCCGTTTGATTAGATCCTCCGTTTGTCATACCAAGTCCTTCATGAAATATCTTATCAGTAAGATCTCTACCCAAAATATCCCAAACATTCATCATGCAAGACGACCAGATGGTCCCGTCAGAGTGAAGACCTCCACCAAGTCCGGCAGGGTAACCATCTGAATTATTGGTAACTCTTCCATTCCAGCATTCATTGTGACCATCCCAATTAAACACCCAATTGTAAGCTGGATCAGAAGGCGTCCAATAACCCGCAGCTCTATTGTAAGATTGAGCAACATAATCACCACAACCTTCACTCAAACCTTCTTGCTGAGATAGACCTCCACTTGTTACCATATCATGTAAAAAGTGTCCTAGCTCATGATGAATAACATCAGAATCTTCTCCATCATCCACACAACCTTCACCAAAAGTCAAAGTACCTGCTCCAGAGGAATAGAATGAGTTATCTGCTCCATTGGCTCCACTTGGATCAAACAGTACTCCATGACTGTACTGATATGGCTCTACTTGACAATCCAATGTTTCATTGATGTATCTCATCATAGAGTCAATATGAAAATAACAGGTTACTGCCTCAAAGCCATCTTCTTCCCTATTGAAGTTGAAGGTAGAAGAATTCTGTGTAAACAATCCTTTACTCGGTGCATCGTGATCACTAATTTCAGCCCATGGACCTAGTAATTTGTAAACGCCATTTTCTTCTTCAATTTCTCTAAGAGTTACAGAAAATCTTGCATCATCTAAATCAGTATTGGTAGCATCATTGTTATCAGAATAGTTACCGCCATAAGCTACCATATTTGACGAAAGTGGATCAGGATCAAAAACAAATCCGTCGCCATCAACAATAGCCATTGCGGATCTTGTTGTTGTAGTCTTTTTCTTTGGATCACCATTTGTTTCCTGATCAGCGCCACATTGATCTGTGCAACCTTCTTTTTTATCATGCTTGCAATAATAATGCAGCATATTCTGCACTTTAAAAATTTCACCAGATTGTGCATCGACATATACATGCCATTGCCCTTGTGGCTCACCGGCCAGGATCATCACCTCATGCGCTACTCTTGTCATTGCATTGTTCTGATAGATCATCGGCCTATTGGTAATCTCCATCATAAGGTAAGATGCCTCGATATAATCAGAAGCAATCTGGATGGCTTGGGCTTCACTAATGGTCAAACTAGTATCTTCTACTTTTAACTGAGTTCGGTAGGTACTCAAGACCATTTGTACTCTTGAATTAGGATCGATACTTACTGTCACTTCTGCTTTGTTTACAGGAAGACCTTCATAATGTTGTCTAAATCTAACAACATCTCCTGCATTGGTACTACGAATCGCATGCAGTTCCAAATCTCTTAAATCTGGATATTGCAATCCAAGAATCCTAGCTTCTTGTTCTAAATATTGTCTTGCCATTTCTTCAGGTGAAGACTTCTCTAATTGATAATCGATGGCATACAATGAAATAGGATGGCCCGTTTCCAAATCAATTCTTCCATTCTCAATATCCATCGCGTTGATCCGTTCATCGACTTCATGGCGAATTTCCAAGGAGTGGATAGCTTGAGGTTTCTGAGCTACCAATAATATTGGCATAAAAAAGAAAGAAAGCAATAGATAAATATGTTTCATAGACACGTATTTAAACATTTTTATTTAAGATTAGATAAAGGAACTTCTTTTATAAACAAAGGTATTTTCCTTTAAGTTTTAATGTATTGGACCAATCTACAAACGCTATAAAATTTGAAATGACCAAACTATATATCAAAATATCATATATTACAATATACTTCAAACCATTCACTTTTACAATGAATAATATAGGGTAATCAGGTATTTATCAATAATGCGATAATAGCTATAATTCAGAAATTAATAAAAACCATTCAACAGCTTTACCTTAGACGTTAGTTCTTCAGTTTTTAATTCTCGCTGATGAATTGAAAATTCCGTAAACATGAGTAAATATCAAATCAAAATATGTTGTTTCGATTTCAATAGTTTTAAACCTGTCATTGTTGTTTTAACATTTTTTGTAGTTTATTTGGCCCTCTTTTAATCAGGGTTCTTTATGGGCAAATTTCGAATATGGTTTTGCTACAAAGCCACAAAATGGCATGAAATTCAGTTATTTACCCCAATTAATTGCTCCTTGAAAACAATTAGTCATATTCATTCGATTTTAATAAAAAAAATATGGCAAGATGTTTTATCTTTCTTTTCATCAGCCATTTCCAAACAGTTTCGCATCCTACATTAGTTGACATAAATAATATTTCAAATGAACATTAAAAAGTTTGTCTGTTTGCTCGCGTTTTCAATCACCATTACATACATCAATCCGGTCTTCTCACAAGAAAATCTTAATTCACAAGATTACCTTCAATACATGTATGATTCTCAAAAAACTTTTGATGAAATAGTTGAGATAGCAGAAGAATATTTTGAAGTTGTAGGAACTGACCGAGGGTTAGGCTATAAGCAATTCAAACGCTGGGAATATTGGGCAAGCAGAAGTTTGGATGAAAACGGTAGAGTCATCACCAATGCACGAATCTTAAAAGAACTTGAGAAATTCAAAGAAGAAAATCCTGCCGATCGAGCCATTACTTCTGTATTCACTGAAATGGGACCACAATCTGCTGTCAACACAGACACCTGGTCTTCTCATATCGGTAGAATCACTTCTATTGGGCTTGACCCAAATGATGATGATCACATTATAGCAGGATCTTCTTCTGGAGGTGTTTGGCGAACTGATGATTTTGGTGCCAATTGGACTCCAATGTCGGATGAAGAAACATACTTAAATATTGGTGCCTTAGAAATCAGCCATGGAGATAGTGATACCTATTTTGCTGGAACAGACGGCGGTGGTGTACTAAAGTCTACTGATGCAGGACAGACTTGGGTCCAGACCACTGGAATAACAACCAATGACATCATCAATACCGTTACAATGCACCCAACAGATCCCAACATTGTATTTGCTGTTGGAAGATGGCAAGGAAGGATCTACAAATCTACCGATGCAGGTGACACTTGGACTTCTGTTCACAATGATAGTGAACCTATGTATGACCTAGAATTTAAACCAGGTGACCCAACGGTTGTATATGCATCAGGAGATGGAGTTGTATTAAAATCTACAGATTCAGGAGATAGTTTTTCTAGTTTATCCGGTCCATGGACAACTGGTGGAGTGATGATGATGGCAGTTACCGCCGATGATGAAGATTATTTATATATCCTTCAAGAATCATCAGGAGGCTTTGGATCTTTGATGCTTTCTGAAGATGAAGGAAATACATTCACAACACAATCAGATGATTCCTGTAACTGTAATAACATCATGGGTTACAACCAAGACCAAACAGGAGGTCAAGCGCCGAGAGATATGGATGTCATCGTCTCACCAAATGACAAGACAGAAGTACATGTTGCTGGAACGGAAACTTGGAAGTCAACGGACTCTGGTACAACCTGGAGCAAATCTACAAGCTGGTTGGTAAACAATGCCCTTCCTTTTATACATGCAGATTGTGATATATTAATTTATCACGGTTCTAGAATCTATGCTGGTACTGATGGAGGACTTTTTTACTCTGATGATGAGGCCAATGATTTCACTGATTTAACGACAGGTCTAGGAGTAAGAGAATTTTATAGAATAGGAGCATCAGAAACTGAACTTGATAGGGTTTCGGGTGGATCTCAAGACAATGGAACTGGAGTTGTAGTCAACGGAACTTGGTTTGACTTTGTCGGTGCAGACGGAATGGAAACTTTCATTGATCATAGTGATGCAGATATAATCTATGCAACCATACAATTTGGAGGTTTGTATAAATCAGTCAATGGAGGACAAACGCTCACATCCATTTCAAACACACCCGGTAGCGGAGCATGGGTAACGCCATTGGAACAAGATCCTGTAGATTCTAATACACTTTATCAAGGAAAAGAGCAATTGTGGAAATCAACTGACGGAGGAGGTTCATGGGATCAAATATCAGATGTCAGCAATGCCAATGGAACAACCATGAAGGAATTAAAGATCGCTCCATCAAACAATCAAGTAATTTATTTTGCTTACAACAATGATTTGTGGAAAACAGACGACGGAGGAACAAGCTGGACTGATATTACGCCTTCCCAATCGTTCAATAGTGTAAATTATATTTCTATACATCCCGACGATGCAGACAGAGCAAGCATAACTATATCAGGTAGTGCCATTAAGATATTGGAGACGACAGATGGGGGAAATTCTTGGATTGATATTTCAGCAAATCTTCCGGGAATCACAGCACAATGCGTGCAGTATGAAGGAGATGCCGACGATGGAATGTATGTGGGAATGAGCCCAGGCATATATTACAAAGACAACTTTACCGCAGGAACTTGGAGTGTAGTCAGTGGAAATATTCCAAATGTTTCTGTTACGGAAATTGAAATAAGAAACGACATGCTCTACGCAGCAACCTATGGACGTGGCTTATGGAAAAGTCCACTTACCACTGCAGTTGGCAACTTTACTTGCGAAAATGCAATCAATGTTAGTTCATGTGGTAATTTCACAACCGTACCAATCGATCAAGGGAATGGTGCTTCACAAAGTGATGCTACAAATTCAGTATGGTATAAATTCACACCAAATTCAACAGGAACAATCAATATTTCTTCTTGTAATGCAGGAGTAAACACAAGGGTTCATATTCACGAAGGTTCTTGTGGAAGCTTGACCTTAGTAGATTCAAGCGATGACGATTGTGCAATAGGACCGGGCCAAGCCAATACGGCATCCGAATTGATTGGCATCCCTGTAATTCAAGATACGCCATTGTATATTGAATGGGATGATGTAGGTTCATCAGATGCATTCTCTTTCGAAATAGAGCTCGAATTAAATTATACATGCGATAGCGCATTAAATATCACTGCTGGCACGCACACCTCACCGGATATGTTAATCTGTGGTGGTGGGCAAGGTGCAACAGAGTCAAATGCAACACATGCTACTTGGTATAAATTCGTAGCTCCTGGACAAGGGTTGATTGATATTAACTCATGCAATCAAGGAGTTGATACCAGACTTTGGATTTATGATGGTTCATGTGGTAATCTCAATCTCTTAAACAATAGTGATGATAGTTGTCCCCACAATGCTAGTAACAACTATGCAAGCGAAATCGTAGGACAAGTAGTGACACCTGGTCAAGAAATTTATATTCAATGGGATGACAGATGGTCTACGGATGGATTTGATTTCATCTTGACATTTGAAAGCTCTTGTGATCCTGAATTTATTTTAACAGGCGGTCAGACCGTTGATGCAGATTATGAAACAGATGGTATCATAGAATCAACTCAAATCATAGGCAACTTTATAAACTTAGATTATGATTCTGGTACATCCATTGATTTGCTCAATGGCTTTGAAGTCAGAATTGGAACCGACTTCGATGCATTCATTGATGGATGTGGCAACCTTTTACAAAATGCAGAAGACGAAGAGAACAAATAAAAAATAGAAACCAATTATAAAAAAACCTTCTGGCTTACTGCCAGAAGGTTTTTTTATTTCCTATGACTATTATTTATAAGCTTCACTACTCTCCCCCGAAGATCGCATCCACAACCTCAAAAGCCGTCTCTGCCATAGTATTACCTTTATTATCAAGTAAAGGATTTATTTCTACCACTTCGAGACAAACCACTTTGCCGCTATCCATAATCTGTTGAATAATTGATACTACCTCATGGTGATCAAATCCCTTAGGAACAGGTGTCCCTGTTCCGTATGAAACAAGATCACAATCCATACTGTCAACGTCAAAAGATATATATACTATCGGACAATGACGTATTTTTTCCAAAGCCTCATTTACACAAGTTGAAAAACCTCTGAATCTACATTCTTCAACCTTATAATTTGAAATGTTGTATTTTTCAATCTGCTTATCCTCCGGTAGTTCTGTATCCCTCACTCCAAAGAAGACAATGTTTTCTGGTTTAATCTTAGCACCATCTTTACCAATATTCTTCAATGCAGTCCAATCTTTCAATGTCCCATCAGATAATTTGTTTACCTGATATTCCATATTATCATCAGCGATCGCAGCACCCAAGGGCATTCCATGAATGTTCCCAGAAGGCGAAGTATATGGAGAATGTAAATCAGCATGTGCATCAATCCATATTACGGCCAACTCCTGATCGGGATAGGCCGCTTTGATACCTGAGATAGTTCCTAGCGCTGATGAATGGTCGCCAGATAAAACCAATGGAAATTCATCATCTGACAATGATCTATTCACCGCCATACTCAATCTAGAACATTGTTCCACAACAAAAGAAATTCGCTTTGCAAAGGAATTTTTAACCATGTTGTAGATGCTTTCATTGTGTGTTTCTAGATCAACATGATGGTGTTTGTTAAAAAAATCGTTGTCTTTATTGATTGCTGCTATCTCCAATGCATCAATGCCTAAATCAGAACCTCTGGTACCCGCCCCAATATCTGAACGATTTTTTATCAGTTTTAATGACTTCTTCATACCCCAAAGAAACAAAATATAGAGAAGAATGCCGATGCTAGTGCATATATTTGCTTCATGAACCGATACTTAGTCAAGTATTTAATCCTTTTTGCTTTTATGATGAGTGGTTGCTCTTTAGATTTAAAAACCAAGGATATCGTAAATACAAAAATCAAAGACCAATCAATTCCCGTAATTGAGAATTTGTTGAATTTCACTTATGTAGAAAATCATGCAATTGCGTTTGGAATGTTTAAAGGCTTAGATGAAAAATATAGAATGCCTTTAATATTTTTTCTTCCATTGATGACTACCTTGTTTGGATTCTACCTCGCATGGAGGTTGAGAGATGCAACATTTAGTATTCTTCTCCCCTTATTTTTAATCATAGGTGGTGCCTATGGAAATATTCTTGATCGTGCTTTCAATGGCTATGTAACAGACTTTGTTCACGTTCAGTTTTTCCCATATGTATTCAACGTAGCAGATATTCTTGTCAATATTGGTGTGATTCTTCTGTTACTTCAATTTAAGGAATTTAATAGATTACTGACCGAAGTCTTTGAAGGTCCCACAGAAGCAAAGAACTAAATTTCAAAGACCTTTCTGTCTCCAAAACCTAATTATCCAGCCATTATTTTGAGGTTGAATATACACGACCAATAGGTTAGTCTCTTAAAATACCAATTTTAACCATCTCTTTTCGAAGGCGTAAATCGCACAAAAAACGTTAAAAATTGAAGTTAAACCACTTTAGTCCATAATTAAAATGACCAAAAACCGACAAATTCAATATCTCAAGGATTAAAGGAATGAATTTTGCCTCTACTTATATATCAACCAATATGGTTGTAAAGAAATTGGCGAAAGCCAACCATTTCTTACACAGATTATGACTGAGAGCCTATCCATCCATAGGCTCTTTTTTTTTGCCCTATCCCGTCTTCAATCCACTTGGTCACTATTAATGATACTTTTTAAAAAATATACCCTGCCTTCTTACTCTACTCAAGCAAAAATTTTCTATTTTAAAGAATCGTTTCTTTTTACGATTTGGGTATGAATAAATTAACTTTTTTAGCGCTTTGCTTATTTCTTTTTTACGCTTTCGCAAATGTTGAAACCGAACCTATTCTCGACGGTATCTGGGTCAATGAACGAACAGAAGGCCAGATTGGCAACACCTATCTGGTTGTCAGAGGAGACGAAATTCAACTTTACCTAGAATCTTATTGGGCAGCGGGCTACAACCAATACTTTGGTGGAGATAAGTTGATTGCAAACAACTCTCTGTTTATTCATGTAGACAACTATTTAACCATATCTCCCAACACGGGATCTGTCGTCAGATACAGAAATTGCCCAAAATTTAAGTTGCAAAGAATCATCATGCACCAAGTGGAATCAAACAATATCAAACTTGAGATCATACCAGGAAGTAGCATATATAATTCATTTGGATTCTTTGACGAAAAAATCATCAACTTCAAAAAAATGGAGCTTTCAGAATTTGAAAAAATTGATCCTATTTTTAATAAAGTTCCCAATATTCTCACAAGCAACAGTACAAGAATTAGAGACTGTTCTGCTTCTATCAATCACTAACCATGCATTCTAATTCCAATTACCTCTTCACTTCTGAACGATTAGGGTTCAGAAGCTGGTCCGACGATGATTTAGAACCAATGACCCTTATCAACAATGATCCGGATGTCATGGAATATTTCCCTAAACTGCAAGATCGTGAAGGCACCTATACATTTATCAAAAAGATGTATACCCAGTTTGAAGCAAATCAATTCTGCTACTTTGCTGTAGAACTACTAGAAACTGGTGACTTCTTAGGTTTTATTGGAATGAGTAACCAGGACCATGGCCTAGATAAAGGAGACTTTGTAGACATTGGTTGGCGACTTAAAAAATCAGTCTGGGGAAAAGGACTCGCAACAGAAGGAGCAAAAGCTTGCCTGAACTATGCCTCAACAACACTAGGAATCACAGATATTTATGCCATAGCGACAACCATTAATATTCCTTCCATTCGTGTTATGGAAAAAATAGGCATGAATCTAAAAGAAAGCTTTGATCATCCGCGATTAATTGATCATCCAAAGCTCGTAGAATGCGTATTATATCATATAAATTTATAATTTCACGACTCATTTTAAAAAACAACCCATGCAACCCTTCCACATAGCCGTTCCAGTTCACGATCTTGAAATCGCAAGAAACTTTTACAGTACTGTTATGGGTTTAAGAGAAGGGAGATCCGATACACAATGGATCGATTTCAATATGTTTGGCCACCAATTTGTCATCCATGAAATCAAAGGCCAAATGCAAAACCAAAATTTTAATCCCGTTGACGACCACGCTGTTCCAATCCCACATTTTGGAGTAGTCTTAAAATGGGATGATTTTCATGAATTGGCTGAGAAACTAAAAGTCCATAAGATCAAATTTATGATTGAACCGTACATCAGATTTGAAGGCAAGCCTGGCGAACAAGCAACCATGTTTTTTCAAGATCCTTCAGGAAATGCCCTCGAGTTTAAAGCATTCAAGGATATATCAATGTTGTTTGCTAAGAATTAATACTAAATAACATTTAGAAATTATTTTAAGATATTTTGTTCCTAAGGATTCTGATGATCATAACTCAATACTTCACTTAATATCCAATTCTCGTTTTGCAAGGTCCAAACATGGGTAAACTTTGCAACACTAGTTAAGACATCTTCTTTACCATCTTCTCTTAGATAGAAATAATGAATACCCTTTTGAATAGCGCCATAAATAACACCATTGTCATAAAGTGGGAAAACTTCCAAACTAGTATTTTCTAATTGGCGTATAGGTTTTTGCGGTGAATCAGAACAGATATATTTCTTAGTATTTTCCAAAAATGCTACTTTGTCTTGGACGCCGCTCTGATCATGGTAAAACGTCAGTTCATCAGAAATACTGCTTTCTAAATATACCAAGTCGCATTGATTAAATCCAAGTTCAAATAAAAGACTGTCTTTCAATTTTAAAACTTCAAACAATTCAGCATGCTCACCCACTTGAGCTGTAGCAATGCTATAAATTGAGAGGAAAATGATTGTTAATAGTTGCTTCATCATAATCTTAGTAAGAATGAAAGAATCTCTTTTTGGTTGTATTTCTTAGCATAATCAATTGCTGTTTTATCACCATTTTTTGCATCAAGATCTGCACCAGCCTTAATCAAACTTTGAACGCATTCAAGCTGACCATACTTTACAGCATACATCAAAGGTGATTTATCCTTGCAAACCAAATTTACATCAGCACCAGCTTCAATCAAATAGTCTAAAGTAACTACCGACTCTAATTTAATTGCAACCGCGAGATAACCATATAATTTTCCTTTGAGCTCTATACAATTGTCAATGTTTTCTAAATCAAGTCTTTCTTGAAGGAGATCGATACTTTCAGACTTAATTGCTCTACAAACTTCATCTTGGGCGTGAAGGCTCAAACATGAAACAAACAAGCAAAGGAATACTGAAATTAAATTTTTCATATTCGTATTAATTAATAAAAAATTTGGCATTACAATCAAGACACGGGAGCAAGTGTATACTCGCCCCGTGTCCATAGGTAGTTTGCACTATCTATTGATCGTGAATCTTGCATTTCCACTTGTGGAAACATTACTTTTTTCAGTAGCATCAGAGACTTCTATTTTTGCATTGCCGCTCGCACTTCCGTTGATTGTTTTTAACGCTCCACCGAAATATCGACCATTTCCGCTCGCATAAACGATGGCAGATTCAGCGCTTAATTTCTCAGAAAACAACCTTCCATTTCCACTTATGCTTGCATCAACTGCAGTCGTTTGACCATCTAGCGTTGCTCTAGCGTTTCCACTACAAGACACACGAATCTTTGGAGAGGTGATTTCCATTTTTGCTCTAGAATTTCCATGCATGTCCAAATCTAAATCATCAAATCTTAACGGATCAGTTGCTATCACATCCGCATTCCCATTTCCGTCAATACGTAGTTTTTTCAAATTCTTAACTCCAACTACTACTGTAATTCTATCATATTCTCCATTGTACTGTGATGCCCCACCCGTTCTTATCTGAAATTGTTTGCCATCTGAAATAGTGAGTAGATTTACAAGTGCTTCATCACCAGAAACAACAACATCTGTCCTTGTCGGGTCAATAATCCAACTAAAGTTATCGCCCATCTCAATATTTTCTGTTGTAAGATCGTCAAGCATAACGCGTTCTTTAAAGTTTCCTGTCATTTTTAATTCTTCACGTACTTCAGATTTTGTGCGCATTTGACCTTTCGCGTACAACATCAATGATAGGGATGAGAAAAAAGCTGCCATTGCCAATATGAGTAATAATTTATTTGATGTTTTCATTTTAGTAAATTTTTGAATGTTGAAATTTATGATTGACCATTGGTCTTTGAGGATTGATATATTTTTTGAAGCTCAGAAAAATCTAATTTTAAAAGCTCCATCTTTTTAAAAACTTCAGGTAAAACCTGGGTGATAAATTCTTGCTTTTGCATTTCTTGAATTTTATTCGGCGCACCCGTTGCTACAAAATAGCCAATGCCCCGTTTGTTATAGATAACACCCATTTCTTGTAAGTGGCTGAAGGTTCGCATGACTGTATTTGGATTCACTTCAATCATGGAAGCCAATTCTCTTACAGATGCGATTTTTTCTTCAACCGGCCACTTATGAGTCAGGATATTTTCACAGATAAAATCTGCAATTTGTAAATAAATCGTTTGATTCTTTTTAAACTCCATTATGCTTCTTTTTCTTTCATTTTAAAATAGCTCACGATCCATAGATATGGTGCTAAGAAAAATTTGAATAGGAAGATTCCGATTGTCATCATTGTGTTGAGGAAAAAATCTTGTGCTTGCATGGATAAAATAACATCATTTGATGGTCCAATACGCCATTCATAATATTCTCTAAACACCACTAAAAAAGTTGCGAAAAATATGGCACCTACAATGATGTTCAATATGGTACTTGATAGCAATACTTTAATTGGCACCCATGTGTTAAAAAACAAAGCCAACAAAAATGTGCATGCATGTAAGAAAATAAATACAAAAGGCAAAAACTCAGTAGCCTCTGGGCCTAATTCTCTAACTATGGATTGACCATCCACCAAGAAAATTTTTGATGCAATGAATACAACGAGTAAAATAAAAGAAGGAAAGAGTATCAAGCTATACATCCATCTAGACAATACCTTTTCAAAAGTGCTTGCGGGAAGTGATAAAAATTGCAACCTACCACTTGCGGTCCTGAACTCTGTGAAAATACAAGCCGTAAAAGTCAAGCCTACAATAACCATTAAGCTTATCATTATGCTCACCCAAAAATCAGCATATAAAAAGTCGGGTGAAATACTCGCTGCCCAATTCATAACCACCACTCCAGCAACAAAGCCAATCACTCCCAGGCATAAATAAATAATAGATTTTCGATGAATTATGAAATCTCTCTTGATGAGATTCATAAATCTTGTTAAATTAAATTTCATTTTGAGTTGATTTATAAATATTGGTTAAATGAGGTTTTGTTCTGCATCAAAGCATTGAAAAGAACTTCCAATTCTACTTCTGATGGCTCTCCATTCTGATTAGGAAGAATATGAATATAGCCACCTGGAACCATCTCAGAATAAATCACATTGCCTTCTTCTTCCTCTGAAATAGATTTAGCAAAATGTAATTTCTCCTCCAATTCAAATACGTCTCTATGGAATATAATGGTACCATCTTCTATCACAAGTATCGATTCAATCAATTGATTCAAATCTCTTACTTGATGGGTAGAAATAATGACAATCTGCTCTTCTTGAAATCCCGATAACAGTGCTTTTCTAAATTGACTTTTGGAAGGAATATCTAAACCATTAGTAGGTTCATCCAACAGCAAATATTTGGTATTGGTTGCAATGGCAAACGAGATTACAACTTTCTTTCGCTGGCCATATGAAAGCTCGTGAAGATTTGATGATTTGTCAACTTCAAAACTTGTTAATAAAGCATCAAATTTTTCATGGCTGAACTTGGGATACAAAGGTGCATTGGCTTTCAAATATTTATCAATGCTAATTGAAGGAGTAGCATAATTCTCAGACAGAAAAAACATATTGCCAAGAACATCTGGATCACGATTTCTTGAATCGACTCCATCGATGGTTGCAATACCTTTCTTTGGATATACATTCCCCATCATCAATTTTAAAATGGATGACTTTCCTGTACCGTTCTTCCCCAATAGGCCATAGACCTTACCAGGCTTCAGCTGTAAATTCAGATCTGTGAATAACTCCTTCTTCTTTGAATAGGAAAAATGAAGGTTTTCTAAATTGATCATAACACGAATTGTTTAGTGTATTAGTATAATAGTACACCAAACATATAATACAATTTCTGAAATTGCAAGCATTTTGAATAAAAATTCACATTTTCTTCTAAAAAAAGCCCTAAACATGGTGTTTAGAGCCTTTAAGTGTAGACTATATATGCTAAATTTTACTTAATCTCTCCGATCATTCTAGTCCCTATACCTTCTTGACCAGTCAATTTATCGCCAAGCTCAAGCCTAATTGAATCACCTAAGGCACTAATTTTTTCTACAATTTCAGGATGTACTTCGGCGACGTTATTTGTTTCGCCTAGATCGTTTGATAGATCATACAACTCTATAGACTCTATAGTATTGTATTCATAGTCAGCAGGTACTCCATCGGTTCCACCCTCTCGACCATTCATACTTCTATATGTATGAGGATAATACAATTTCCAATTTCCATATCGTATTCCATGCAACTCATTCACATGGTAATAGAAATAGTAGGCTTCCTGAGGCGATTCCTCAGACTCTCCAGTCCAAATAGACCAAACACTTTTTCCATCAATTTTGGTTTCTGGTAATTTGGCACCGGTTATCTCTGCAATCGTTGGCAAAATATCAATGGCCATCATCGGTACATCTATGACTCTTCCTGGTTCTATTTTATTGGGATATCGAATAATACACGGTTCTCTTTGTCCGCCTTCCAAAGCGGTTCCTTTTCCTTCCCTCAAGGGAAATGCAGATCCAGCATGATCACCATAAGACAACCAAGGACCATTGTCAGAAGTAAAAATCACGAGCGTATTTTTATCCAAATTATTTTCCTTAAGTGAAGCCAATATCTGTCCGACCGACCAGTCAATTTCCATGATGACATCTCCATACAATCCCCTCTTCGACTTTCCTTTAAATGCATCCGAAACAAAAAGCGGCACATGTGGCTGTGGGTGGGCAACATACAAGAAAAATGGTTGCTCCACGTGGTCTTCAATAAACTCGATACTTCTTTCAGTAATTTGTTTGGTCAATGAATGTTGTTCGGTTAAAGTATCAATGATTGTCTCATTTTCATACAGCGGCAGTGGATCAAAATTGAATACCGGTCCTTGCTGTGGATGCATCGGCCACATATCATTGGAGTAAGGAATACCAAAATATTCATCAAATCCATGCCTGTTTGGCATAAATTCAGGATGATCTCCCAAATGCCATTTTCCAAATATTCCAGTTTTGTAATTGATCTCTTTCAGCATTTCAGAAATCGTAGTTTCAGAAAGATTCAAACCTCTATTACTATTTGGCATAAAAGCTAAATGCACACCAATTCGGTTTGGATAACAACCAGTAAGTAACCCCGCTCTGGAGGCAGAACAAACAGCTTGAGCTGCATAGAAATCAGTAAGCCTGATTCCTTCCTTTGCCATATTATCCAGATGAGGTGTTTCTATATCTGGAGAACCAAAACACCCAATGTCTTGATAGCCTTGATCATCTGTAAATATGATAATGATGTTGGGTTTTTTATCTGCAACAGACATAGAACCCGAATGACTGCATGATGATATCATCAAGAAAAGGCAAAATGAAGTCAGAATATTTTTTACCATAACTTTTTAGTACTAAAAATCAGCAGTTTGTTCAACAATCATTTTCATTACTATTAAAAATTTATTTGTCACTTTGATTAATTGCCAATAAGCAAACTGTATTCCTAAAAATAGAAAATAAATTCCACCCTTGTTCCATTGTCTCACATTATCATAAAAACATACAACCATTTCAAATGGTCATTCCACTCATTCCCTCTTTGCTTTCAATTGAAAATTTTCAAAATTATTTACTAACTTCAAATAACATGAAAAAACAGTTCTTCCAAATAATACCAATCGTACTTCTCACTTTTCTAGGAGTAGACTCATCCGCTCAACGTTTTATATCAGAAATTTTTACTGAAGTCAATGTAATTGAAAATATCGTTTACGGAGAAAATGCAACAGTACTATTTCAATTGGCAACCGGTGGAGACGCTACTCCTGAAGAACTTATGTGCGATGTGTACGAACCAGCAAATGATAATTTAGAAAAAAGACCACTGGTTTTGGTTTTTCATTCTGGAACCTTTCTACCGCCGGTAGTTAACAATCAGATTATTGGATCTAGAAAAGATTCCTCGGTAGTAGAAATATGTAATCAACTTGCAAGGCGTGGATTTGTAGCGGCAGCGGCAAGTTATCGCCTAGGATGGAATCCAGTAGCTCCATCTCAACCTACAAGAGCAACAAGTTATATTAGGGCTTTGTATAGAGGGATTCAAGATGGAAGAACTGCAATACGGTACTTCAAAAAAACGGAAGCCGAAGAAAATAATCCTTTCGGTATCGATGAAAGTAAAATCGCCAGTTTGGGGATAGGGACTGGTGGAAGTATTGTTCTCGGGATGCTCGGATTGGATGACTATGGCGAACTACTCAACACCACCAATCCTGAAGCCAAATTCTTACTGGACTTAGACCAAGATGGCATTCCCGAAACGCCAATGGTAGACACATTGTACGCTGGAGATGTCGAGGGAAAGAGATTGGCAATTGCTCCTGAAACTGCGCAAGGATTTTTACAAGGCGATACTTTAAACTATCCCAATCATGTTAACTATAGTTCTGAATTTCAAGTTGGGATTAATATCGGCGGAACCATTGGCGACATATCTTGGCTGGAAGATCAAACAGCTCCGTGCATTGCCATCCACTCCGTAGATGATCCAATAAATCCATACAATGACTTTCCTCTTATCTTCGCCATATTAGACCCAATCATAAATGTACAAGGCTCGCAAAAAGTGGGTGAACTCCAAGAGTTAAATGGCATCAATCAAAAATGGAAGGATTTTGGGTTTTCAGATCCAATCACCCAATTGGCGATTACCAATTCGGACAAAGCAGAACATAATTATTACGAAGGTTTGTTACCATATGTTCAAGATCCAAATAGTTTAGGCTTAGATGAAGGAGTTGCGATTGACTGGTGGGATCCCAATGCTGCTTCACCAAACCAAGGAATGGGTACTCCTTGGAATATGTTGCAGCATCCGAGTGGTGTAAGCTTTCATGAAGCAGGACTTACATTGAATGAAAATATGTCTGCAGAAAAAGCGAGAGCCAATATTGATACAGTCATGCAATTCATGATACCACGTATGATGTTACAATTAGAGTTGGAAATTGTCTTAGATACTGAGGACACTTTAGAAGAAAAACTCTCATTAAAATTCACTCCTAATCCAGCACACAATTATGTGGTCATGGAATCAAGTGGTGCTCCTATTGAAGCAATTCAAATATTTGACAACAGTGGAAGATTGATTTTAGCGCACAATGATATCCATGACAAGAGACATGTGATTGAAAGCATACAAGTGCAATTGGGTGTGTATATTATTAAGGCGCAAATAGGAGAACAAGTGGTTTTTAAGAAAATGGTTTTTCTTTAAAAAAATTAAAACCCACTTTCGCTTTTACACTAGTGATTATTTAATTCCTGCACCTATCGATCAACTACTATTCGCTCCACTATTTTTTCTCCGGAGCTAATGTCCCTTAATTCAAGTAAATAGATCCCACTTACAATGGTAGTAATATCAAGTGATGTAATATTGAATTCATTTAAAAGCTGCCTACCATCAATAGCATAAAACGATACTTGGTAATTCAGATCCCCATCAATATCCAGATAGATAGTTTCTTTCACAGGATTTGGAAATATATTAATGGTAGTTTCTGCTATGGAATGTAACGAAGTCATCAAATCCATACCATCGCAATCTTCATCAATACCATTATTAGGAATTTCAACTGCATCAGGATTCACATTTGCGGAAGCGTCATCACAATCATCAGCTAAGACAAATCCATCTTGATCCAAATCATCATCAAAGGTCGTCGGATCACAATCATCATCAATACCATTGTAAGCAATTTCGAGAGCATCAGGATTAACATTTGCGGAAGCGTCATCACAATCATCGGCCAAGGCAAATCCGTCTTGATCCAAATCATCATCTAAAGTCGTTGGGTCACAGTCATCGTCAATACCGTTGTAGACAATTTCAGTTTGATCAGGGTTAATTTGTGGGTTGTTATCGTCACAATCTTCCGAGGCAGTAAATCCATCCATATCAGAATCCTGCTCAGTTACAAGCTCAATATTGCTATGAATGTATATCCCTCCTTCAAAAGCATCCAACTCGTAGCCGATCATGTCTCTGAAGGAATCACCATTCAGATCTATTACTTCCATAGAACTGTATTCATGGTCACCATCAGGAGCAATTTCTGTAAATTCCCAGTTACCGTCGTGTTGCAAGTAATCGGTATACTCCCCGGTAATTATATCTTGAATGCCATCACCATTTGGATCACCGATGGCCAAGCCTCCGTAAAAACCAGGTATGCTAAACACCTCAACAAAATCACCATTTTCAAACTGATATCCTTTTATAAAATTAAAGTTTCCACAAATGATTTCTGGCGTTCCACTATTGTCTAGGTCTCCAACTGCACAAGTTCGGGGATCTGTAATATCTCCAATATTGACACGAGACTCAAACCCTCCTTCTGTATCATTACGAAAATAATATGCACGCCCTACTGCAGAATATGAAACGATATCCATCCAGCCGTCCTGATCAATATCTACATTGATTGCATTCCAAGAAGTTCCTCCTAATATTTGTCTTTGCTCAAAGGTACCGTCTCCCATATTTTCTAGATACTCATTGGCGTTGAACAGAGAAAAGATGGCAATATCCTCATCGCCGTCTTGATCATAATCAGCATGAGTAAACGCTCCTCCATCATTCAATTCAGTGTATATTGCTTGTGGATTTGAAAAAGTCATATTGTTATTTTCCAACCAAATCATGGTTGTGTCCTCGCCAGAGGTTTCGTTTGTATCAAACAAAACGAACATATCTTTGTCATTGTCTCCATCAAAATCAAAATATGAAACATCCGTAATTCTATCTCTGAAGTTATTGTTGAATAAGGTAGTAACACCTTGATACTCGTCATTCTGCGGATCAATAACTCCCGCCCAATTGTCAAAGAAAATATTTATCTCAACATCTGGATCACCATCCACATCCAATGACCTCTTATGATTGATGGCTTGTTGAGAAGCAATCACATGGGTGAATCGAAAATTATTAATATCAATAATTCCTAGAAAACTATCATCACCTCTGACCACGAGATCTCCCATAGAATCATTATTGAAATCGGCCATTGAGAAATTAAAGAGTTGGAATCCAATATTTGTCAACTTCATAGAAACACCAAAATCCATTGGGTCTCCCTTTTTCCAATACAATCCGTCATCGCTACAGTTCCCGTGAAGAATATCAAGAAGCCCATCTTTATCATAATCATGAAGATAGTATCCCGTTTCACAAGTTGCACCTGAAAAAACTTCAATGATTTCATCATAGGACGTACCATTGCCTAACATTGCATTTAGATTGGATCCTGATTGAAAAACAATATCATTGTTTCCATCATTGTCTATGTCGATATGCTGAATCTTACTATTCCCATTGTCTAAAAAAATCGGATCAGCGATACTTCCATTTTCTACATATACGTGCGCTAAGTCATTTCCAGCCCCGAAGATTATTTCATTAATCCCATCATTGTTCTGATCAACTTCTGTAGTTGCACCAAAGCTTAAATCCTCAACTACTCTTGTATCTATTACAGTAAAACCTGACGACGAATTATCGAAAAGCCTCATTTCTAAATCACCAAAATCACTAGACAAAAGAACAAAGTCTTCATCACCATCACCATCATAATCTTCAACGATAAACCTCGGCAATCCCAAGCTTCCGAACTCATCAAAAATCTCATCAACAAAAGTAAAACTGGTTCCGTCTGTATTCTCAAACCAATGCAAGTCTCCGCTACCACAATCAAAACACCCGGATACTATTACATCTTTATCACCATCACCATCTACATCGATAAATGTATATCGATCAGATGTAGGCGGATTTATATTTCTGTCAAATTCAAAAACTCCTTTGGATGTAAATTGAAAATCACCCTTATTGATATAAGCCTCAAAGCCACCGCCTTGAAGTAAATGGACATCAAGTAATCCATCTCCATTTATATCAATTTGCTCAATGCTGGCTTCGACATTCTGAGGATTAAAAACGAGTTGCCTGTCCTCGATCTGTGTACTAGCGGTAAAACTTATGCACATGAATACGATTGGTAAAATGACTCTAAGCTGTTTCATAATTTAGATTTGATATCCTAAAGTACTAAAATAATCCCACCAAAGGATTCTCCTCCCCTCTCAACTCATCCAACTCAGCATTTTTCTCAAGGAAAAGACCATATAATTCACTCCGATCTTCTTCCATCATGTAATCCAATATACTTTGAAAGGCCTGGTTAATCTGTTTTGGATTACTTTCTGTCATATGTGACAGATATCGATCCACTACTTTCAACTTTAACTCTTTGGGCAAAATCTGGATATTGAAGTAAGAAGGCCTTTCTAGGATATTGATATAAAGATCATTGGGTTCAATCATTTTCAACTGTAGACACTCTTCATAAAGATCAGGAATCTGCAGAACATTCAGTATCGAAACAGTAGGTGCAATTTTAAACTTGATGAATGGGTGTCTTGAAATCACCTTTCTATTCTCCAGGATTTCTTGCCAATCCATATCTTTACGGATGTATTCTCCCAAGGAATTACTTGCATCTATACTAGCCAACAATTCAACCTCATCAAATTGGCTCCATAGATCGATGAGATCATACTCTTTAAATGCCAGTTTTGAAAAATTGGTATTGTACCTTAATCTCGCTCTGGTAGCTTTGTTTTCCACCAACCATTCCAACAATTGATAGTGCTCTTCCGTAACGAGAGGTTCGCCGCCGGCAAAGTAAAATTCTTCAGCATTTTTCAAGGCCTCACTTGAGGTATCTATAAATCGATCCAAATCATCGATGTTTTTTATGATAGCTTTCTTACCTACATTGGTGTTCAACAACTTAGCATCGTTAAACCACTTTGAGCTTGCGCCGTGCCAGCAAGTCCGACATCTAAAATTACAGACATTGGAAAATCGGATATCAAAATAGATGGGCAATTGGGGTTTTTCCTCTAGCGTGTGATAATCAAATTTATCGAAGGTTTCTAAGCGAATACTCTTCCCTCCACTTGCTTCAATCTTATGGCACACAAAACATCTCTCATCCGTCTCATTTTTTGAAAACTTTGTCCTCAGCTGATTGATTTTTTCACCATTCCAAATCTCATCTAAGGTCTCATTGTTGGTATTGCCATAGGTGATATTTGCCACACAACAAGCTTTCGCCAATCCATTGTTGGATACATGGTAATGAACAAAAGGCATCAAACAATGTGGTTTTTCTTTCATAGAATGCACGAAACTCAACGTGAATAAAATCCACTACGTAATTATAATTATCTAGAAGGAGAATGTGATTAATGTAAGCATCGATCTACCCTCATATATCACAACTCCCTCAACCACACATTTCTGTAGCTTACCGGGTTACCATGATCTTGCAAAATGATAGATCCATTTTCATGTTTAATATTCTTTGGCATACCAATGTACTCTGTTGAACCATACAATTCGGAATGATTCTGCACAACAACACCATTGTGCATGACCGTCAAAAATCCAGAAGCCACTTTGATTCCATCATCATTGAAAATCGGAGCTGTAAAAATGATATCATAAGTCTGCCATTCTCCTGGTGGACTACAAGCATTGACCAATGGAATATGCTGTTTGTAAATTGAAGCAGCTTGACCGTTGGAATAAGTTCGGTTATTGTAATTATCCAATATTTGCACCTCATACAATTCTTGAAAAAATACACCACTATTGCCTCGTCCTTGAGATTCTCCTTCCACTTTTGCTGGAGTTCTCCATTCTAGATGCAATTGGCAACTGCCAAATTTCTGCTTCGTTTTGATATCTCCTGTGCCGCCCACCACTGTCATAAAATCATCTTCAATTTGCCATTCAGCTGGCTCATCGCTATAGCGTTTTTGCCATTGGGATAGATCAGAACCATCAAATAAAACAATCGCATCTGAAGGAATTCTTGACTTTCCATCCACAGAAACTACCCGTGGCTCGGGTTCCCAAACCTCCGTTACTTCTGGTTTTGTTATTTGCCCTTGAGCGATAAAAAATAAAATAGAAAAGCTATAGGTTAATATTAATCTCATTTTGCTGACTTTAGTTACCTTACAAGGTATAATTTACATCCAATTATGAGAAATATTCTAATACTTATCGTCACGTGCTTTTCAATTTACACGTTTGGACAATCCGTTCCACCTCAAATAGATGAAAGAATCTACGACATAATAGAAAATGTTTCTAGTGAAAGGATCCAGACCGACATCGAAAAACTGGTTTCCTTTGGAACAAGACACACACTTTCTGACACGGTTTCACAGACTAGAGGAATCGGGGCAGCTAGACGTTGGATCAAATCTGAATTTGATCGTATTTCAAGTGATTGTGGCAATTGCTTAGAGGTATCTTTTCATAAAGGATTGGTCAAAGCAGGAGAATCAAGAAGGATTCCTGAGGACACATGGATCGTAAATACGATGGCGATAAAACGAGGTACCGTTTATCCTGATCGTTACATCATTATGTCTGGTGATATTGACTCGAGGGTAAGTGACCCATTGGATGGCACAAGTGATAGTCCTGGAGCCAATGACAATGCTTCAGGCATGGCAGGTGTTATTGAAGCAGCCAGAGTGCTATCTAAATATGACTTCCCTACCAGTATCATCTTCCTTGGACTTTCGGGTGAGGAACAAGGATTGTTTGGTGGCAAACTACTGGCAGCTGATATGGTCGCGCAAGAATGGGACATTGTAGGGATCATCAACAACGACATGATCGGAAACATCAAAGGAATCGATGGCGTCATTGACAATACAAGCTTCAGAGTTTTTTCCGAACCCATACCACCAAACCCAACCGAACAAGAATTAATCTGGAATCGATTTTATGGTGGAGAGGTAGACGGACCATCAAGACAACTTGCAAGATACATCGACAAGATGACCGAAAATTATATGACCAATCTTGATGCAGTGATGATATATCGATTGGACCGCTTTGGGCGTGGGGGTCACCACAGACCTTTCAATGACCAAGGATTTCCAGGAGTGAGAATCATGGAGACACATGAAAATTACGATATGCAACACCAAGATATCCGCACAGAAAATGGCATCGACTACGGAGACGTCATCGAAGGTGTCAATTTTGAATATGCAGCAAAACTTACATCGGTCAATGCAATCTGCTTGGCTGCTATTGCCTGGTCACCCAAGCCACCTGAATTCGTGATGATTGGCGGAGCGGTCAAACCATCGACAAGATTAAAGTGGGATCCAGTTGACGATCCCAATCTTGCTGGTTACAAAGTCTACTGGAGAAACACCACTTCTCCTCAATGGGAATATTCTCGTTGGGTAGGTTTGGAAAATGATGTTACACTTGAAAATATTGTGATAGACAATTACCTGTTTGGCGTGTCGGCAGTCGGCAAAGATGGAAATGAAAGCTTGGTTGTCTACCCAAAAACCTTAATACCTAGAAGAAACTAAATGGAAATAAATAAAGTAGAGTTTGCACTCAAAGATCAAGAATACATACAGCTCAACAATCTTCTTAAGTTCTTAGACTTCGTCAATTCGGGTGGAGAAGCAAAGCTCAGAATTCAGGATGGAGAAGTCGTAGTCGACGGTGAAGTTGAATTCAGAGTAAGGAATAAATTGAGGAAAGGGGCTGTTGTTGAATTTGATGGCAATCAGATTACCATTATATAATCCATCAGTTTGGAATTAGATTTTCAAGCATTCCTCCATGACAAACCAGCGCAGCTTGCGACTACAGCAATCTTGTGTTCCATCTTCGCTTTCTTGGGCACCAAAAAGCAATGGTTTACCCTACCCGCCAGCATTACCATTGGTGCACTTGCCTTGATCATTGTGTATAAGCATGACATCTTGTTGTTGCTTTTCCCATTCCTTTTTGCTTTTATAGGAAGCCTTATTTCTTCCAAGGATCCATCACAGAAAAAAGGCCGCAGTGTCATTCAAGTACTTGCCAATGCAGCTCCAGCACTCTTGATCATCTTATTCATCCAAGACCCAATTTTATCGCGCAATATGGTCATCCTTGTTTTTGCTGTTGCCCTTGCGGATACCATGAGTAGCGAGCTAGGAAGAAAATGGAAAGGTACCACCATCGATTTCTGCAGCATGAAAAAGATGCAGCCTGGCCTTTCAGGTGGAATAAGTTTGCAAGGTACATTCGCAGGTTTGCTTGGCAGTCTGATCATTGCTGCGGCAGCCCTGATCTATGGCATCTCTACCCCTTTATTTTTCATGCTACTCATTTTTGGATTTGTAGGTATGCTGATCGATTCTATTTTTGGCAGTATCGCTCAAGGCAAATATATGGTCGGGAAAACATTACAAGAAACAGGTAGTCGCGACGAGTTGGTGAGAGGTTTGCATTGGCTTAACAATGAAGCTACCAATTTTATTAGTATTGTGACAACTGTGGTGATAGCGCCGTTGTAGGGGTGGGAATGAGTTTTTGTTTTAAATTAATCCTTTGAAAATTGATTCCATAAATAGATCAATGTCTTTTACTTTCTTTTCTACCGAACTCTCCCCGAAATAATAATAGTATTTTCCTGATTTATGCAAAATCAGATAACTTGAACATGGATAATGTTCAGAAAAAAACTGATTTGCAATCATTAAATTTTCATCAAATTCCCATTTCCGATTTTTGTTCCATCTCGAAATCCCATCATCATTTTTAAAGACATTTAATTGAGTTATTTGTTTCCTTTTAGATAACTCTTTGTTCAATTTCTCATTCGAAAACCCAATATCATCTAGTGTTGCCATACCGGTAGAATTGCAATCATCTTTTCCTGGATAATAATTTACCATTACAAATTCCACCTTACTAAGGTACTCGTCATTCAGGCTAGTTATAAAATTGTTTATTTCTATAGCTTCATCTTTGTTTAAAGAATCAATGTTTGATCTTAAGACTTTTGGACTCCCCTTGCGATATGGTGAGATAGTTCCGTGATACTCTATTTCTTTCTTTAATTCTGTGAAAGGATTCTGGTTAATCATCAAATCATTTGTAGAATTTGAATCACCTAAGTTCTTTTTAGTTGTACAAGAAGAGGCTAACATTAAAATCAATATTCCGATTAGCATCTTATTCTTTTCTTCTTTTTTCATTTTGGGGTTTCTGAATTTGGTCTTCCATGTAACATATCATTAAAATGCGTTGTGTCACTTGATATTGCAACTACTTGAGTTATTAAGTTACGAAAAAGAATTTTGGAATTAGAGTTGTTGTCTGGAAAATCCAAGAGACATGATATTCATGCTCCATAGTTACCTGCTATTTATATAACCAAAGATCAAATATAAATAATACATCAATCCAGGAATTCATGTAATCTTTTTCGTGTTTCTACGTTTTGCTATAATCAAACTATTATATATGTTTTTGGCTAGACTTTTATTTTGCTATCTAATATTTAACTCAAGTATTCTTTTGGGGCAAAATAACTTCTTGTTCAAGGGATCGCTTCTCTATTCAGACTATGCGCTTTTCGAAGACAGATATTTTGCAAGCGGAGCTGGTTTAAGTTTAGACCTTGGTTATCAGATAAAAACAAAAAGCATTAGTTCATTTACTTATGGATTTAGGTATCGAGTTTTAGAGGCAGCATTTGTTCCAAATTTATCAGAAAACTATGAAGATCTTGCTTATGAAGGATTAAGCTATTCGCAAATAGGAATAACTGTCAGTCATCGTTTGGATATAAATTTCGAAAACCCTAAATTCTTCTTTGAATATGACCTTAGTCCTTTAAAAACCATTGCATTCCAAAATAGTACTTCCAAAAACTTAGAACTAAGGAGTTTTAATCTTTTGGTTGATGCTGGCTTGGGCTTTGATTTATTTATTAAGAATAACTTTTCATTAGTTTCAAAACTTTTTATTTCTACAAATATCATACGTTCCTACAATCAAACTACATCGGAGATTCTGAATGAAGCTCATAAGATCAAACAATTGTGGATAGGTGTTTCATTTGGGGTAAGTGTTTAATTTTGGAGTTGGTAAGTTGCTCAGTGCGCCATTAGTTTTCTATGAGCTCTACTAGCCATCATCGTCTTTAAGAGAATAACTATTGATTTGAATGTCCTCTTTAGGGGTATTATTTGATAGTGAATTATATGGCTTAGTCTTGTCAAAGTTGGTCATAAAACAAAGGTAATATTTACTTCTTCATTTTAAACAAAGGTAATATACGAATAAAATTACTCTTGTTTCTGATTTAGGCGTAATTCTTACTCTCGTTGATTTTGCATGAATTAAAACGAATAGCTTTATCTATCGTAGGCGCTAGCCTATGATGTGATAAATAGTTTTAGTGGTAGTCTATCTATGGTTTTATTATTTTAAAATATTGTGGATCCAAGTGATCAAAATCATTATCAGTAGTTAAAAGTTCAGACCCTGTAATATGTGCCGTTGCTGCAATCCATAAATCATTTTTACCCATATTTCTGGAACTCGTAGATAATTTTTTAGTTTGATGTTTACCTTGGCTAAAAGCATCAATGTCAGCATAAATATCTACAATTTCATCTGTGTCTATAGGTATTATCATTGTCTCTGATAAAAGAAGCTTTAGTTTATTAATTTTCTTTTGTCCCCATGCCCTTTGGATTGAAATTGATATGATTTCTGCTTTTGATGCAATTGAGATAATCAGAAATGGATCTTGGTCATCAAAAAGTTGTAGAATACGTCTCCCAATTTCAGAACCTGTAAGTAAATGAACTAAAATATTGGTGTCAATTGTATACCTCATTTAGTTAGTAGTTCTAATAATTCTTCTGTGCTTTCATCACCTGGCCATTGACCAAATAGTTTTGATAGCCTTGATCCATTGGCTTTAGATTTATTCTCTATTTTATCCATTCTGAATTCCGGAAAAATTGGAGTTGGAATTTTCTCAAAATATGAATCTGTTGGTTCAGAAATTCTAATTTTTAAAATTTCAAATGACTTGATTGTTCCATTTGGAGTGAAATGTGCTAATCCAGTAATTACAACATCTTCTCCAAAAAATTCAAAAATATCTTCAAAATTCAAATTCGCAGATAATTGAGCTCTTATTTTTTTGCCTTTTGTTATGAGTTCTAATTGAGATTTTGAATGGCTCAAAGCATCTAGTTTACCTTTTATTTGTGTTTTTAAACTATTTGGAGAGTTTTGCTCTAAAATTTGAATTTCACTAATTTTTTCTTTCTTTATCGATATTTCATTTTTCCCTGACTCAAATATTAATTCTGCTTTTTCAGAATCTAAAATTTTATTTAGTCTTGTTAACTCTCTTAATAGGTTTTTGTCAAGTAAGTGGGAATTATCTGAATTTGTAATTGCTTGATCATAAGCATAGAATGATAAATCAAGAGCTGTTTTATTGTTTAATTCTTCTGAATCGAAATCTTGGAATAATGGAAGTTGAAAGTCACCAATTGTGTTTTTAAGCGTGGGAGCTTCTAGTTCTAATACAGTGGATCCTTTTTTAATTCCAGTTAATTTAAAATCCAAGGAATTGGTAAGCCAAGTGGGTGTTTTCCCTCTTTTTATTGTGCTGTTTCCTTCAACATATGATAATAAAGTGCTTTCCGCAATTCTTGTCACTTGAATAGTAATATCCCTCAATAAAGAGAATGGAATCTTACCGTTTTCGGTTTGAAAGCCTTTCAATCTTATTTTATGATGGATTTGTTTACTCAATAGTTCAATTTCAGATATAAATATGCTAATTATTTAATTAACTCCAAATTCCGTGCTAATAGTCTTTTATTAATTGATTTGTTTTCACTTATTCTCTTACACCTGAATACCTGCACCTTACCTACCCTAGTCACCCACAACTACCTCTTCCAAATCAAATCCGGCACC
>CALFDU010000046.1 GCA_937950315.1 uncultured Saprospiraceae bacterium
TCTTCCTGGTTCTTCCAGTTCCTCTAAATCCCATATTTCAAAACATCTGAATCTACAATCTGGATTTGGAGTTACTCCATCTGCTAAGAAAGGAGTCTCACATTCACAATCTGCTTCTGGAGCAATCTTATCTTCTAAGAATACAGTTCCCCAACAGCTACCTCCTGTACAAACATCAAATACTTCATATGTCAATGTCTGTCCTACAAAGTTCCCTATATATAAAGGTGAGTTTTCATTTTCTAAATCAAGCTCAACATCCAAAGGTCCTAAGATTCTATATCCAAAGAACTGCGTCGGTGCACTTCCTTCTAGGAATATATCAGCATTTAATACTCCGAATCCACAATTTTCATCAAGACTGATGTTTACATGATCGTTACAACTCAATTGTCCTCCAGAATGAACAAATACATCTTGTGTTACAAAAGTAGAACAACCTTGTCCTCCTGGAATTGCAGGATTCGCTACTGTACCACCTTGATCACTAACAAAATCACCAGTAAATGACCATTGAATTGTATGAACACCAGGTCCATAGAATGCAGGATCAAATGTTGTAACAATTGCTCCACCATCAACTTGTGCTATTAGTGTTCCTGGGTGTCCTAGTATTTCAGTAACAGCTCCAGTTAAATCTACTGCGTCATCTGTTACACAGAAATCAATAGGATCTAAATCTACTTCTGAAAGAATTGGATATTGACAAACATTACCAACTGTAATGGCATCACCAGCAGTATCAAGCAATGGTAATGTAGTGCCATTTGGTAATAATAGATCAACAAACAATTCATATCCTTCGCTATCAGTGTGTGTAAACACCAATCGATACATTCCTGACATTCCGATTTCCATCAATGGTGTTCCAACAACAAGACCAGAACCAGTAGAACCAGCTCCAACAATTAGATCAAATCCAGATGGACCGGTTACGATAACAGTTTCTGTAAATGTACCGTCCATTGCTCCATTGTCTGATTGATCACCATTACATGTACAAGGATCTACCAATGCTATCTCGTCAGCAAAAGAACAATCCTCACAAGTACCCGTAATAATCAATTCACATCCAAAATCATCCGTGATGGTAATTTCATAATCACCACCTGTCAAACTTGTCAATTCCATTATTGCTTCGCCACCTACTGTTGCAGGAGGAGAAATAAAAACACCATCATTAGATGCAAATGTATATGGTAGTCCGTCAGTAACGGCACTACCTCCATTAAGTCCTGCTATAGTAACAACTGAAACTACACCAGTTCCAGCATCATTTACAGCACATCCACAAGAAGCTTCAGCAACAATCTCACTGAATATACTTGCAACAACCGTAAATGGCTCTTGTACACATCCATTGGCACTTGTTGCTGTAACAGTATATGTTACATTCATTGTCATGCCTGGATCTGTCAAATTCGTAATTGCATCAGTAATCATGTTTCCTGTGGTTGCAGTAGTAGTTTCTCCAGTTGTGTTAGGATTATCTGCTGCCATCCACTCGTATGTTACTCCTGTCGCACCATTGGTAATGAATGCATCAAGATCAATTGCTAGTGCGTCTCCGCTACAAGCCATTGCTCCCATTGGCATAAATTCTGGTGCTGACATATCTACCACCTCAAATGCATATGAGCAAGTTGATTCATTTCCATTCATGTCAAGAATAGAATAATCAACCACATACAATCCAAGATCATATGTACCAGATCCAGTCATAGTAGCATCACCAGAAACAGTTATGCTAGCAATACCACAAGCATCTGTTGCAGTAATTTCTGGAATAATAACTTCGCCCATACAATTTCCTGCAGTTGCATCGATTATTTCAGGTGTAATTTTTTCTAATTCTACGTTGTCTACAAGAACAGCTCCTCCTTCAAAGGCAGGCTGTACGTAGGCAACAGTTGCTCTTACTGCAACAGCTCCAGCTGGTGCGGCCATGCAACCACTATATGGTACCCAAACATTGGCCACCACTGCAGGATCTAATCCGTTTAATTGTGCTACAGCATCACCACATGGTCCATTACAGAAGTTAGGTCCGTTGATTACAGCTCCTGTTGCATCAAGGAAAGAAAGATTTAAGTCTACAAAATTCTGTGTACCTACAATAGTACTTCCTCCTCCATCAGGATCTGGAGCAAATAAATTGGCACTAAAGCAAACCATATCACCTTCAGCACATGCAAATTCTTGGTTGAAACCAGATGCTCCAAATGGAGCAGCAAAAGGACCAAAAATGAAAGCTGAAGGAACATCAGGATCTCCTAGAGCTCCTTCGATTCCGAAGTTTCCAAATGTTGTCCATGAACTAAATCCAGCGTCAAAGTTACCATTGGCAATTAAGTTTCCGCTTGATCCAAATGCAGGACATACTACATCTGGCGGAGTTGTGTCTACAACCTCAAAGCTATATGTACATGAAGCAGAATTTCCAGAATCATCAGTTGCTGTATATACAACAGAATATGATCCTATACCGAATGATGCAATACCAGTGGTCGTTGCATCGCCTGTTAATATTATAGAAGCAATATCACAATCGTCAGTAGCCATAGGCATTGGAATATCAACATCCGCCATACATCCTGCTGCTACTTCAAATACAGGATCCGCTAATTTATCTAAAACTACATTGTCAACCAATACAGATCCACCTTCAAAGTTAGGTTGTACAAAAGAAACAGAAGCTCTTACAGATACTGCACCTGCTGGCGCTGTCATACCTCCTGCGTAATTAACCCAAGTATTGGCAACAGTTGCTGGATCCAAACCACTTAGTTGTGCTACAGCGTCACCACATGGTCCACCACAGAAATTAGGTCCGTTGATTACAGCTCCAGTTGCATCAATAAATGCTAAATTTAAATCTACTAAGTTTTGAGTTCCAATCAATGTATTTCCTCCTCCATCTGGATCAGGCACATACAAATCAGCAGAAAAAGAAACTACATCTCCTTCAGCACAATCGAAAGTCTGATTTAAACCAGATGCACCGAAAGGTCCTGAGAAAGGTCCGAATAAGAATGCTGATGGTGGTGCAGGGTTTCCTAAACCTCCTTCAATTCCTCCGTTTCCAAACATTACCCATGAATCAAGTCCATTATCAAAGTTTGGATTGGCCAATAAGTTTCCACCACTCATTCCTGCTGGGCAAGTAATTGTTGGTGGTGTTGAATCAGGATCCGCTGTTACCATTGCGGCACACTCATCTGTACATCCATTGGCATCTGTTACTGTTACAGTATATGAACCTACTGCCAAACCAGCAACAACCTGTGTTACATCTCCTGTTGACCATAAATATGTATAAGGAGCTGTTCCTCCTGAACCAGCTACTTCAACTCCTGTACCTGTTGCTGAAGGGCAACCAACATTTTCATTAGTACAAGTTGCAACAACTGGCATAGGCTCTGTTAATGTAAATGAAGTTGAGCTTGAGCATCCATTTGCATCAGTTGCAGTTACCGTATAAGTACCAGCACCTAGACCTGTAGGGCCTGCGCTCCAAACAAAAGTATAAGGCATCGTTCCTCCTGTTGCAGCTGCTGATAATTCACCAGTCATGTCTCCATTACAATCTATTCCTGCAACTTCCATAATTGTTGCAACCGGAGCCTCAGTTGTTGTAACTACCACTTCGTCTACGCAAATAGAATTACCACATTCAACTACAGCATAATATGTTGTTGTTCCTGCAGGTACCACTGGCATCGCAGGATTCATAGTACTAAATATATTGTTGGCAGGATCCATTGCATCCGTTGACCATCCTAAGAAAGTGCAATCTGCAGCAGCCGTTGTGTTTGGGGTAAAAGTTACACAATTCATGAAATCCATATTCGTCTGGCCATCTGTCAAAGCCGGATCAAAATAGCCTATTGTTCCATCTGAGTTTTCAATACCTTGAGTAGCATTATCAGTTCCATTGTCTACTTGACAATCAATACAAGTTATCGTTATTGAGTTGTCAGGACATAAAATTACTTGACCAGTTATGAAATCACCACCTCCGAAATGTTCTACAGCATCATAATCTATAACAAAGCAAGTTTGCCCATTTACATTCGCATTAAAAGTAGATATTACACCAGAACCTGAAGCACCTGGATTTAAATCATCCCAAAACAATGCAACAATTCCATTTGGATCAAATGTTGTTGGAATAGGATCCTCTGATAAATCTGTTTCATCAATACAATCGAAAGTGACATATCCATTAGATCCTACACAAACACTACCATAAGATGTTCCAAAGAAATCAAATATAAAGCCGATTGTAAGTGGTCCAGAACCATCGTCATCGCCTAAAGTTAAAACTGTTTCAGTGCCAGAGATTGGAGTGGCAGCACATGGTGAAGGATCTGCTGTCACAGAATAATCTATAAAGTCTCCCGCAATGCCTCCTCCTAGAGTAGCACTTAATGATGCTTGATCACCTGCGCAACTTACTGAGTTGTCTTCCGATGCAGTCACTGCACCAACTGGACATGAGCAATCAACAAAAAGGCCTAGAACTGAACCTGCACATGAAGGATCTTGATCACCAGTAATTGTTATATCTACTGGGATTCCCGCAGGAAAGGGGCCAAATGTTGTTGTTCCAACTGCTGAAATAGTGCCAGTAAGGCCTCCAGCATCAACAGTGTATGTTGTATTCACTAAGCCTAAATCAGTCGTTTCTACATCTACAAAGAATTCGGTTTCATTTCCAAACGCACAATTGGCTTCTACAAAGAAGTCTCCAAATTCACATATTTCTACTGCGTTTAGACAAAACTCAAAAGGTAAGCCTGCCCCATTACTAAAGTCAAAAATTTGGAAATATATCACGTCACCTACGTTCCACCCAGAGAGTGTGGCGTTACTCGTGAATGTTGTTACACATTGAATTTCTGTAAGTGCTCCACAAGTTCCAGACCAAGCAATGATCCCTGGATCAGCTCCGGCATTTTGATATTGCCAAATAAGTCCATTGGTTGTTGCTGTCCATACGTACCACAAATCATCTCCTTGGGTTGAGCACGATCCATCAATACCTGAATCTGTTGCATCAAGCCCAGTATTAATGGTAGTCACTGGAGTATCATCAAACGCAACATCAAGACAGTTGGCAACGCCTATGTCTGTCAATATTGCATCTAGTGGCAATGCACCTGCGCAGTTATCATTTGCTGGCTGTGCATAGGATACTCCTACTAAAAGCATTAGTAAAAAGTTGGTGAGAATAAAATTCTTCATAATTAAGTCTTAATTATTATCTATTGGTAAAATTGATTTTCTAATACAGGTCCAGTAATTGAGTTTCTCTGGCCTTGTGGGTTGGTTCGTCTGTTGTCATTACATATTCCCTAAAAATAAGATCCATTGCACTATCTCCAGTGATAGCACTTGCAAGAATCCTAGGGTTATTAAGAAAGGTAGGATGTAATTCTCCAAAATTTGTTATCACTGCTTTCATCAGAACTAGTTCAGCTAGCATATCTGATTGCATATTTACGGGGATTTCTCCTTTCAACAATTCGGGTAGTCCCGATGATGAAGAAACCTGTTGTTGAACCTTAATTTGTTGGTTCTGCTGTGAAAATCCGCAAACTGATAACGATGCGAACAATACAAAAAACAGTAGTTTTTGCATGAGATTGAGCTTTATTGATTATAAATTGATTTCGTTTTTATTAACCAATCTGTGACACGCACAAAACATTATACCCATCTATAATCGCCAGATTACCAGATGGTTACAATAAAAATAATGTATTCGTATTCACTTAGTGGTTCATTGCATGACAGACTTTCCCGCCTCACAATATGATTTCGTCGAGATAAAATTAGTTAAAATTAATTTAACAGCAAAACGTTACGGGAAAAGTGTAGATAAGAATTTTGTATATATATATCATACAATCAGCATATTACACATAGAATTACATAAATATGTAGAGGCTATATTCCAACCGTTAATCCAATCAATCCATTCAAACCTGCTTGCGGAAATACAAAGTTTTCTGTTATCAAATTGCCATCATCCAAGAATGAAAATGAATAACCATTGCTCGCATATCTAGTATTAAATAAGTTATTTACTTGTGCGTTGAGTCTGATATTTTTAAGGGTTTTCCATTTAAATTTATATCCTGCGGTTAAACCTGTTATAAAGTAGGCGTCGAGGGCTCTGTCAACATTGGAAGTATTGTCCAGAAATTGCGATCCTACATATTTTGACTGTACTCCCAATTGAAGTCCTTCGATAGGCCTATAATTTATTCCAAGTGCAGAGATAACATTTGGCGAAAGCGCGATATCCGTATTTTCATGTATTATCACAACCTCCTCTCCTAAAGTCCAATCAAAAAGAATCTCCTCAAAAGTTTCAATTTTGTTCATGGATAAAGTGGCGTTAGCATAAAAGTCAACTTTTTTCATCAACTCAAAACCGATTTCCGCCTCAATACCACTTCTAAAACTTTCAGGTACATTGGCACGCAAATTTGCTCCTACATCATTTAGCTCACCTGTTATAACCAATTGATCTGTGTAGTCCATATAGTAGAAATTAAGACCGAAGGCTAGTTTGTCGTATCTGCTTCTGATTCCCGCCTCATAATCAATCAAATTTTCTGGTTTGGGTGTAGTACCTTGAGGCACACTCAAATAATCGTTTCTATCAGGCTCTCGATTACCGACTGAAGCCGAGGCGTACAACTGGTGCTGATCGTTCACTTTGAAGCTTACTCCTAGTTTAGGGTTAAAAAAGTTTAATTGGTCTGTGAAATTGTGCACTACTAGATCATCATCTCTTCCTGCTACTTTATACGAAACAAATCGATACTGTAAATCTCCAAAAAATGACAACTTGTTCAATTTGTAATTCAATTTCACAAAAGTTGTGGCATCACTCTTGGTCCCATCGTTTTCATAATAATTGTCCGATGGATTTATCCTACTGGCTATATCCCATGCATGAATCTTTCCTAAATGGTTTCCATTGTAATTATGGAACGCTGAACCCCAGTGTAAATTAACATTCTCATTGAAGTTCCATTTAAAATTTGCAACAGCTCCGTAAAAATGGTTTTTCAACCACTTACGCCTTACCAGGTTGGCAACATTAAGCTCTTCCATGGTTACCGTATCTCTCAGATTGGTCAAACCATAATCAGCCAAATTTTCATCCAACTTGAACTGTTCAAAATAGCCTTCACCTCTTGTATAGTGTAAAGATATGTTTGACTCAAAGTATTCATCTCTATTTGTACCCCAATGTAATTGATAGTGATCCTGTTGATACCTGTCTACTTCTTCTTCAAATGTGTAATAATTGTAAGTGCTAGGGTTTGAGTTTACAAAATTTGTTGAATCCTGTAGTGTAAAAATACCGTAGACATTTTGGGCAGTAGTATTGATCGTTATTGGATTTTCTAGATCATCAGTAAATCCACTATTCTCTGCATAGTTCTGTATTTCTTCTCTAGTTCCTTCAAATTTCACTTGAGGAACTCCATTCCAAGCTTGATATGTCACCTCTGAACCCGAAAAATAATCGAATCTGATGGTACTATTATCTGATATTTTTCCGACGGATATATAATATGACCTCAAATCAGATTCTGCCCTATCAATAAATCCATCAGATTGTATCAAAGAAATTCTTCCATCAACAAAGAAGGTATTATTGAGCAATCCAGTACCCAACTTGGCACTAAGCTTATTTGTTCCAAACGAGCCTACTCCAGCGGTCACATCTATATAATTGTCTTGCCTTATTTTATGTGTATTGATTCCGATGGTTCCCCCAAAAGATCCAGTTCCGCTTGTAGAAGTTCCTACACCACGCTGGATCTGGATATCTTCAACAGAGCTAGCAAAGTCAGGCATATTTACCCAAAAGACGGCTTGTGACTCTGAGTCATTTAATGGTATCCCGTTTATGTTCACATTCACTCTAGTAGGATCAGAACCTCTTATTCTCAATCCTGTATACCCTATTCCTGCTCCGGCATCAGAACTCACAACCAAACTAGGTGAATAGCGCAACAGAAAAGGTAGGTCCTGACCTAAATTGTTTGGTTCCATTTCTTCCTTTCTTACAGTAGAATAACTGAAAGGTTTTTCTTCATCTATTCTATTACTCGTAATCATAATGGCATCGAGATCGTAACTAAAGCTTTCCATAAATATGTCAATATTTATATTATCGGTTAGATCCAAATATTCAATAACTCTTTTATTTCCAATGTGTGTACACACCAAAACATTCAGGCCTGCCTCTATGCTATCCATTACGAACTTACCTTCATTGTCGGTGATTGTCGCATGGTCACTTTCGCGAATAAACACGGATGCTCCAACAAGTGGCCTGTCTGCATCATCATAAATGTTGCCTGAAAGTGTATAATATTGTGCCGAAAGGTCGCAAATACAAAGTACCGCAATAAAAAATGTTACCAAGATAGATGATCTCATAGCTGTTAGTTACAATTTGAAATAATGGTATGGGGGCACGTTGGGATAAGTATCCTTTTTCCCTTACCAGAATTACCTGGCCAGGTTCCGTGGGTATAATCTCAGCCTAATGGCACCCCAAAAAGTATTACACAAAGATGAATCAAAATATATTAAAAATTAAAATAATTTGTCGCTATTTCTAGTGCTTTTAATAAACGGGAATTTTTGCCACAGATGATGAAGTAATCTAGCTCAAGTGTCCTAAGTAAGTCTTCATACTTTGTAAATAACACCAATCTGTCATGTGGATTTTCTCGCAAAGGATCATCTGACCATGCAATATCCGGGTAGCACAATAGATAAAGGCTGTGTTTGTTTATTTTGAGATTGGCTTCAATCCAGGGATCTGTTCTTTGGTATTTGACTTCTGACCATATTTTATAGGTGAGAATGTCAGTGTCTAAAATGAGTTTAGTTGCAGTATTTATATCAATACCAGCCTGGGCTTCACGAGCCATCTTTGCTAAGTCCGAGTATTCATAATGGCCATTGGTGGATGTTAAATAGGCGCGAGAAAATTCGGGAATAAAATCAATCTTGAGCTCTTTGGACACATGTTGAGCTATGGTAGTTTTTCCTGTAGATTCCGGTCCGGTCAATATCAATGATTTCATATTGTATGTGAAGGTACAAATAGCTTACCTTTGTCGACCATAAAGAATTTTAAGATGCATGATATTGAGCCATTTTTTGGCTGGCGTGAACTTTACGTAGCAAATGAAGACTACGACTCCCCGTTTTATAAGCGCGAGTACAGTGAGTTTACGTTTGAAAATAAGATTTACAACTACAGAATACATCCCCAGTGGGACCCTATTGGTTCGTCTACGCTTTACGCAAAAATTCTTTATGTTGATTATATCGATAATTTTGCGCTTATTGAATTTATTGGGGAATGGAATGATTGCCTCTACAATGATATTATGTACGCCAGGCAAAACATGATCAATCACATTCTTAAGAAGGGCATCAATAAATTTGTTTTCTTTTGTGATAATGTGTTGAATTTTCACGGAAGCGATGATTCATATTATGAGGACTTGTATGAAGAGATTTCCGAAAACGGAGGATGGATGGCGATGGTGAATATTTTTCAACATGTTGAAGATGAAATGGCCAAAACTCAACTTCAATATTATGTCAATTTTGGTGATCATCTTTGTGATATCAATTGGCGAGTTAAAAAACCGAAATTGGCTTTTAAAGAAATTGAAACTTTGATAAACGTTCAAGTAAAAAGATTAAGAAATTGAGTGAAAAGCATTTTTCTGGATTTGTGAATATTATTGGTAAACCCAATGTGGGTAAATCGACACTGATGAATGCTTTTATGGGCGAGAAGTTTTCTATAATCACCAACAAGCCACAGACGACTCGTCATCGAATTATTGGACTATGGAATGATGAATCATATCAAGTTGTTTTTTCTGACACACCTGGGATGATCGAGTCACCTGGATACAGGATGCAAAAAGAAATGAATAAGTTTGCTTATTCAGCATTTGAGGATGCAGATGTTATTCTTTTTGTTACTGAGAAAAATGATGCTTACGATGGAAAGGAAAAAGTGTTCAAGCTATTGAGTGAATATTCCGTTCCAAAAATTCTGGTGATTAACAAAATTGATATTACAGAAAAGGAAGAGATAGAAGAACTAAAAGCATTTTATACTGGCTTGGTAGAATTTGACATGGTGAGAGAAATTTCTGCTATTGAAAAAACAGGTACAGAAGCACTCTTTTCAGAGATCAAAGGTATGTTGCCAGAAGGGCCTGCCTACTATCCGAAAGATCAAATGACAGATCGTCCAGAGCGATTTTTTGTCAGTGAAATAATCAGGGAAAGTATTCTTGAACAATACAAAGAAGAAATCCCGTATTCGTGTGAAGTAGAAATTGAGGAGTTTAAAGAATCAACATTGAGAGGCGAACCGTTTGTTAGGATTTTCGCAAACATTTATGTGACTAGAAAATCACAGAAGGCGATTATTATCGGAAAAGGAGGGGCTTCCATTAAGAAATTGGGAATACAATCTCGGAAAGGTATCGAAGCCTTTTTAGAGAAAAAAATACACCTTGAATTATACGTCAGGGTAAAAGAAAAATGGAGAGACGATGATCGTTTACTCAAGAGTTTTGGATATTTGCGTTAACACAAATTAGACATGCAATCAGTAGTGGCCATTATAGGCCGACCAAATGTTGGTAAATCAACTTTATTCAACAGACTAATAGGAGAAAAGAAAGCCATCACGGATAACATCAGTGGGGTTACCAGAGATAGGATCTACGGAGATACTATTTGGAATGGAAAAAATTTCTCTGTCATTGATACAGGCGGTTTTGTAAGAAATAGCCAAGACGTATTTGAATCTGCTATAGCGGAGCAGGTCGTTATTGCTTTGGAGGAAGCCGATGCCATCATTTTTATGGTAGATGCGGCGACTGGTATTACCGATCACGATGAGGCGGTAACAGATATGTTGAGAAAATCGCAAAAGAAAGTATTTGTCGCCGTCAACAAAGTAGACAACAATAACCGAATGTTGATGGCCAATGAATTTTGGAGTCTGGGTTTTGAAAATACCTTTTTTATTGCGGCCATCTCTGGCTCAGGCACAGGAGAATTATTGGATGCTTTGACCGAGTTTTTACCGGAGCCAGTAGAGGATAATGAAGAGCAACTGCCAAAATTTGCCATTGTCGGACAACCGAATGCGGGTAAATCATCATTGGCAAACGCTTTGCTAGGAGCAGACAGAAATATTGTTACCGATGTTGCCGGGACAACGAGAGATTCCATCAATGGTCTTTACAATAAGTTTGGAAAAAAATTCATCATTGTAGACACAGCCGGAATAAGAAAGAAGGCAAAGGTTCATGAAAATCTTGAGTTCTATTCTGTCCTTAGAGCCATACGTGCCATAGAGGAGGCAGATATATGCATGTTGATGATCGATGCGGTTATGGGAATCGAAGCGCAAGATCTTGCGATCATCTCATTGATCATCAAACGTAATAAAGGAATGGTCATCTTGGTCAACAAATGGGATCTTAAGAAAAACAAAGAGACCAATACCGCAAGAGACATGGAGATAAAAATCAAAGAAAAACTTTCACCATTCAATGATGTGCCTGTGGTTTTTATCAGTGCGCTCAATAAACAAAGAATATCTAGAGCGCTAGATGTCTCTTTACAGGTCTATGAAAACAGGACTAGAAAGATTAAGACCAGTGAATTCAATGATGTACTTCAGGAGATTATTCAGAAAGTACCCCCGCCATCACATAGGGGGCAGTTTGTAAAAATAAAATATGGAAATCAATTGCCTTTGCCATATCCTGCCTTTGCCATATTCTGTAACTACCCTGCTGCAGTAAAATTATCATACAAAAACTACATCGAAAATCAGATTAGAGAAAGGTATGATTTCTCAGGGGTACCGATTAGTATCTTTTTTAGAAAAAAATAAACTACTGTCATGGTTAAAATTTTGGTCACTGGTTCAAATGGACAACTCGGAAGTGAATTAAAAGCATTGGCCTCAAGCAATGATTCATTTGAGTTTTTGTTTACTGATAGAAGTAGATTGGATATTTCTTCAGAGGAAAGTATTGACAAAATCATGTCTGAATTTAATCCAGACTTCTTAATCAATGCGGCAGCTTATACTGCCGTTGACAAAGCGGAAACTGATGTTGAAAATGCCCAACTGATCAATGCTACTGCAGTACAATATTTAGCTAAGGCATGTGAGAAAAACCATGTTTGGTTTATGCATGTTTCATCTGATTATGTGTATCATTTGGCTACCGAACATCCATTGCGTGAAGACTATATTAATGCACCTCAAGGTGTTTATGCTAAGACAAAACTTGACGGAGAAAAGCTTTTGGCAGCGTCAAATGCTGATTACACCATCGTCAGAACGTCTTGGGTGTATTCGTACTATGGACACAATTTTGTAAAAACAATGTTGCGTCTAGGAAAAACAAAAGACAAATTAACAATTGTTGCAGATCAGATTGGAACACCTACCTATGCGCTTGATATAGCAGAGACCATATTGACTATGATCAATGTCATTTGCGCAAGCGATAAAAAAGATGCCTATAAAGGCACATTTAATTACTCAAATGATGGGGAAACTCATTGGGCAGATTTTGCTAGAAAGATCTTTGAAATTGAGAAAATTGAATGTGAAGTATGTGAAACGACAACCGAAGAATACGCTGCGCCAGCGCCAAGACCTAAATGGAGTGTGTTGGACAAAACCAAGATTTGTCGTGTTTTTGATATCGAAATAAATGACTGGGAAACAAGTTTAAAGCACTGTTTGGACCGATTGCGTGAAAATCAAAAAGCGTAACACATCCATAATCAATCTCTTACGTATTAGACTTTTATCAATTTTTATAATTGGGTATAAAACTTATAAAAAAATATTAAATGTGTTTTTTACCTCTTCTTTGTTGTACAAATCCATAAGGTAATCAATAACTTTGTTTTCTAAGTTGGACCCAAGAAAACTGTAGATTTAAAAAAGGGAGAGGCCATCCCAAAATTCCGACTTATTGTAGCCAATTCTTGTTTGCAGTTTTCTTTTTCTCTTTTCTGTGTCATAGTATTTTATTCAGACAATTGGTACATTACACCAAATTCTACATTGTATGAGGTTACTTTTCACATTGATCCCTTGTCTTTTATTATTTACTTCTTGTAAAAGGCCACAAAATGGACCTACCAACCAACAAGACTCCAGGGCGGTATCTTTTGAATTATTGGATATTGAAGAAGCTAAAAAAGCCATTCAAACAGATACGAAAGAAGACTATTTTGAAAATGTGCGTCCTCTTGAAATGTCCATTCAAATGGGAAAGGAATTGACAGACGACACAGACCTTGTACAACTAAAAAAAGACTATATAAAATATCTTAAGGAGGATGTTGACTCTTTTTCAAACGAGGATATTGCTTTGTTACAATTGGTTGAAGACAGCATCAATGTGCTGCTAAAAGACGTCAACCCAAAGTGGATGAAAAAAGACATCTTTTTGGTTAAGTTGAAAGCAAAGGCATATGGCGAAGGCGTATTCTACACAAGAGACAATGGCATTTTTATTCCCTACAACGAATTGGATAAAGGGAGTGTAGGGGCACTGCTTTCTGTTTTCCTTCATGAAATCTATCATATTATGAGTAGATACAATGAAGATTTCAGAAGGGCCTCCTATGGCTTGATCGGTTTTAAGGCAGTGGAAGGTAGACTTGATTTTCCTCCTGCACTTGACAAGCGAATCCTATTAAATCCAGATGGGGTAAATATGGGATATGCCATTACGTTGAAGACTGACAATCCAGAAGACAAGCCTATTCAAGCCATTCCAGCTATTCATACCAACTCTCCAAATTACAATCCCAATAAGCCTTCTTTTTTTAGCTACATTCAATTTGATTTATTTCAGATAAATCCAGCAAAAACAGGCTATATGGTGCAGATTTCTGATGAAAAAGGAGTTATGGAGTCACCTGATATTCCTGATCTTTACTACCCTAGTTTCTTTGATCAGATCTACGACAACACACAATATATCATACATCCCGATGAAATCATGGCTGATAACTTTATGTTCGCTACTTTTGCACAAAATGGACTCAAAGCGATTGATTTTTCGGAAAAGGGAAGTCAATTGATCGATTCCTTTCAAAATTTGATTTTCGTTGAGTAATAGACAACAAAAGCACAAAGAACACATTCAGGCATTTAGCCCATTCAGGCATAGGATGCATGAAATTATATTTGAAGCTGAAACACCGCTTGGAAAGTGGTTTGACATTGCACTCATGTTTCTTATTATCGTCAGCGTACTGGCTGTTGCGATAGAATCACTACCAGGATTGTCAGAAAATACAAAACATGCTCTTTATGTTCTTGAATGGATTCTGACCATCTTTTTTACGTTAGAATATGTCATGCGATTATATGTCGTATATCGACCAATCAAATATGCTACTAGTTTTTATGGTGTAGTGGATTTATTGTCAATCATTCCAACCTATTTAAGTTTATTCATCTTACATTCTAATTCGTTGATGATAATCAGGGCGTTGAGATTGTTAAGAGTATTTAGAATTTTCAAATTAGCGGCGTACACTCAATCTGGGAATTTCTTGGTTAAGGCGATCAAAGAAAGTATTCCCAAAATTGTATTCTTCTTGTTTTTTATATTAATAACTGTATGTGTATTTGGCTCTGTAATGTACTTGATAGAAGGTGGTCGAGAAGACTCAGCATTTGATAGCATACCTAAGAGTATTTACTGGGCAATTGTAACCATCACCACAGTGGGTTATGGAGACATCAGTCCTACTACTGGATTGGGGCAATTTATTGCTTCTTTTATGATGATTATAGGTTATGCAATTATAGCTGTCCCTACTGGTATAGTTACTTCAGAAATGGTTACTGGAAGAAAAGAACCAGATGAGGTGCAAGAAGTTCTTGCAGAAGCTTGCATGTATTGCATGAAGGAAGGACACGAATCGGACGCCATCCATTGTAAATATTGCGGAGAAGAATTAAATCCAGTTCACAATCGAATTGATAATAAAGAGGACGCGCTCTAAAAAATAAGCCATTGAAAATTATTATTGCAGGAGGTGGATCTATTGGATTTCACTTGGCGAAATTACTTTCCAAAGAAAATCAAGACATTACAGTGATTGATCAAGAAGAACAAGTTCTTGAGCAAATCACCTCAAAGCTTGATGTCTTAACACTACACGGAAGTGCTACCTCTCTAAACATCTTAACAGCGGCGAATGTATCACAAGCTGATTTATTTATCTCAGTCACAACATCTGAAGAGACCAATTTATTAACAACAATTTTAGCAAAACAGAAAGGAGCAAAGAAAACTGTAGCTAGAGTTGAGAATACTGAATTTTTAAAGCCGAAGACCAAAGAATACTTTAAGCAAATTGGAATTGATGAAGTCATTGCTCCTAAAAAACTGGCTACAAACGAGATCAAAAGATTATTGAAGAGAGCTTCATTGACTGATATATTTGATTTTGAAAATGGAAAAATAAGCGTGGTAGGCTTTACCATAGACACCAATTCTAGGCTTATCGGAAAAAAGATTTCAGACATCAATAATGGAGACTCAAGTTTTGATTATCGTGGGGTTGCATTGTTGAGAAATCATACGACGACCATTCCCAAAGGAGGTACAGTCTTGCAAAAAGGTGATCACATTTACTTGAGTATAATCAGTAAACAAATCGATCAAGTTATGCCTTTCCTTGGTAAGCAATCTAAGGTTATTAAAAAGATAATGATCGTGGGTGAAACTCCGCTTGCACTTGAGACAGCCAAACAATTGCAAAATGATTACACCATTAAGTTGGTCATGAACAACGAAGACAAAGCGAAACAATTCATCAAGGTACTCGACAATTGTATGATCATCATTGGTGATCCTGGAAACAGAGAATTGCTTGAACAAGAAGGGTTAAATTTCATGGATGCTTTCATCGCTTTAACCGAAAATTCTGAAATAAACATTTTGACCAATTTGATCGCGGAGGATGCAGGGGTTTACAAAAGTATCGCCCTGGTAAACAACGAAGTGTATACGCACATATCTCAGAACATTGGTGTGGATACAATTATTAATACAAAATTGATTGCAGCCAATAACATCTTCCGATTTGTACGGAAAGGAAATGTGGAGGCGATTGCTACACTGCACGGTGTTGATGCAGAAATTATCGAATTTGAAGTAGATGATAAATCTATTGTAACCCAGGACACATTGACCAATTTAAAGTTACCGATATCGTCTATCATTGCGGGTGTTATCAGAAACAACAAAAGTATTATACCTGATGGAGACTTTACTTTACAAGCAAAGGATAAAGTCATCATCTTTGCTATGCCAGAGTCGATTGCAAAATTAGAAAGCATGTTTGGTTAATGGGCATCAATTACAAAATCATCTTGAAGGTTATTTCCGGCGTTAGTTTTTTAACTGCTGCTGGGATGTTGTTCCCGATCGTAGTTGCATTGTTGTCAGGAGAAACGATAACCCCATTTCTTATTCCATCCATATCCACCATGCTTGTAGGAGGGATTCTTTTTTCGCAGGCGCGAGCCGTGGATACCAACATAGGAAAGCGAGAAGGATATTTGATTGTGGTACTATCGTGGATATCTATTGCCTTGCTTTCTTCTTTACCATATTTTCTGATGGTTAAGAATTTGAGTTATCCTTCGGCATTGTTTGAAAGTTTTTCTGGCTTAACGACTACTGGCGCTACCATCTTTAATGATATAGAATCCTTACAGAATAGTATTCTGATGTGGCGCAGTCTTACGCAATGGATAGGAGGTATGGGGATCATTGTCTTGACGGTGGCCATCTTTCCTCTTCTTGGTATTGGTGGTGTAGAATTATTTGTAGCGGAATCTCCAGGACCAACGAGCAACAAAATTCATCCAAGGATCAAAGAGACTGCCAAGCGACTGTGGTTGATTTATGTTTCATTAAGCACAACCTTGATATTGATTTTAAAACTAGAAGGAATGTCTTGGTTTGATGCCTTGAATCATGGATTGACGACCATGGCTACGGGGGGATTTTCTACCAAAAATGCGAGCATAGCCCACTTTGATATTCCGCTGATCCAATACACCTTGATCCTATTTATGTTTATAGCGGGGATCAATTATACGCTGATCTACCTTGGATTGAAGGGCAAGTTTAAACATTTTTGGAAGAGCGATGAATTCAAGACATATCTGAGTTTTGTTCTTTTTTCAATTTTGTTTGTTATGGCTATTATCTTGATGAATACAGATGATGGCATAGAGAAGGCTTTCAGGGATGCGAGTTTTCAAGTAATTTCATTGATTACGACCACAGGATATATTTCTGCAGATTATTCTGCATGGTCACCGACTGGGACATTGTTCTTTTTTGGGTTGTTGTTCTGTGGTGCCTGTGCGGGATCAACCTCAGGAGGCATTAAATTTGTAAGGCACTTGGTGTTTGCTAAAAATACCTTATTAGAATTTAAGCGATTATTACATCCCAATGCATTGATCAGAATTCGTCTAGATAATGAAATCGTAAGACCAAAAATATTGACACACATATTGGTATTTTTGTTGTTGTATTTATTTACTTTTTTGTTTGGGACCGTGGTGATGTCCTTTATACTTTGTGAGTTTGAAAACCCTATATTGAGTGCTGCAGGTGCTGCCGCGACGAGTCTTGGAAATGTCGGTCCAGCGATTGGTGATTTGGGACCATTGGACAATTTCTCGCAGGTACCGGAATCTGGAAAAGTTTTTCTTTCGTTTTTAATGCTTGTAGGAAGGCTTGAGTTGTTTAGTGTCCTGATATTATTCACACCTACCTTCTGGAAAAGCGTATAAGCTCCTTTTTAATTAAATGATATCGTATAAATCTTTGAGGGATTTTATTTCGTAATTTGGTTTGATATCGGGTGGACAAATCTCGTTGTTTGGATTCATCCAGCAAGATTTGATTCCGGCGCGTTGTGCTCCTAGAATATCAGATCCTAGTGTATCACCTATTACAAGTATTTCTGACTTATCGGGAAAACCAGATTCTTTCAGACAGTGATCAAAGAATGCTTTTTGTGGTTTGGCAACACCCATTTCATCAGAGACAAAAATGTTTTTGAAGTAGTGCTCCCATTTGCATTTTATAATGCGTGGTCGTTGCACTTCTTTCATTCCATTGGTTATAATGGTAGAAGTGTATCCATTCTTGTGTACATACTCCAACAACTCCTCTACCCCATCCACGAAAGACGGAAATTCCACAATGTATTTCAGGTAGATTCCATTTGCCGAAAGGCCATTAAAATCAAATCCGATATGATCAAAATAATTTTGGAAACGACTATGCTTCAATTCATCTTGCGTAATCTTTCCTTCCTCAAACAATTTCCACTCTACCTTATTTATTTTATTGTACACCGCATAACTATCTTCTTGCTCTTCCAAACCTATTTCCTTACACAAGGCAGAAAAAGCTTTGTGTGAAGAATTACTAAAGTGTAATAAGGTGTTGTCTAGATCAAACCATAAGTGCGGGTAGCGCATGTATTCGTAATTTGTCATTTAGGTAATCTCATTACGTGAACGAGTCGTTTTATACTAAATCTACCTGCGCCATTGGCAATCAAAAGCAAGAGGGCTGATACAACGGCCATATTTCTCATAAAATACAAACCATGTAATCTTCTCATTGCTTCATCCGCTTCGTTCCAAAAATCGTAAACGATGAAAGTAAACGGTATCCAATAAAGCAATAAGAGAAATCCACCAAATTTGGCCAAATATCCTAGGGCAACCAAAACGGCTCCCAGTACTAATACTACGATTAGACCGGATAAGACTAAGTCTTGTCTCCATGTTATGCCATAGGCTGTCATGGTATCTTTTGTCTCTGAAAAGTAGAAAATGCTGTCAATTGCCTCAAACATGAACATGAATGCTATGAAAAAACGGGCAATTAGGTCAACAATATCTTTCATACAAATAGGAATTCTAGCTTGAATTAGTTGCGGAAGATACTACAATCCGTGATTTCCAATGAAAGAAAGTGATTGATTGACCAACGTTTGGTGTTAAACTGCACGTCTATAAGGATAAGAAAAACACAGGTTCACAAAGGTGGATCGAACGAAATAAGCGGAAACCTCTATAAAACTATGGAAAACTCCGTTTTTCGGCTATTTAAGATTATTTAGTTATACTTTATGCTTATCCTCAAACCAATATGCATTTCCATAAAGATTTAATCTGAAAAGTAGCTGAATTCTTGACTGATGGTACCTTTTTTAAGGGTTTTACTAATTATTAAGCGCTTTTTTGAAAGAAAATTGTAATCCTTATAACTGAAATTAAGAGGTACCATCGTCAAGAAATTGTTTTTGAAGACATGTATTCAAATAATATTCATGATTTGAATAGAGTTTGGATAAAGTAATACTATTTTAGTAGTGATATGAAGTTCCTAAAGCGAAAAAATAACGATTACCGAGAGCTGGTACAGAAATGTGCGAGCAACGACCGTAAGGCGCAGGAAGCTCTGTATAAAGAGTTTTTCCCGGTGATGGAACGCATGATTAGGAGACATACCACCGACAAAGACCAATTGATTGATATCCTTAACAATGGATTCCTTAAAGTCTTTCAAAAAATAGAATTTTATAGTTTTCAAGGGTCCTTCGAAGGTTGGATCAGAAAAATAATTTATCACTCAATGTGTGATTATTTTAGAAAACACTCAAAGGATATAAGGTTTATGGTGTTTGGAGACATTCAACCTGATACAGTATCAGGGAAAAACCAACATAAACTTCATTTCCAAGATTTAATGAGAATGGTTGATACATTGCCAGAAAGACACCATAAAGTGTTTTATATGTACGCCATTGAAGGATATAAGCACCAAGAGATAGGTGATGCTTTGAAAATAAGTGTCAATACTAGTAAGTGGTACTTATCAGAAGCGAGAAAAAAATTACAACAGAACTTTAAAGCCGAGTTATATATATGAAGTATTCAAATGGGGACCTGATGAACGAGGGATGGGCTTCAATGGAGACACTTCTTAATAAAGAAATGCCTACATCAAATAAGAAAGACTACAACTACTGGTTGATTGGTCTTTTTGTGGTATTTGCATTTGTTGTTGGATTGGTGACTGGCTCGCAGATACCAACCAAGACAGCGACGGCTGAATTGATTAAAGAAGAAGTGATCAACTTGAAGCCAGCAAAAGATATTTCTAGTATTTTGGCTCCTCAATCAGAAACAAACAAAAGTACGCTTTCTGCTACCACACAGTCGAGCACTTCATCGGCTCTTATTAACAAAGTGAGTTTCAACAGCGACCCATCTGCACAAGAAAATACATCCAACCCAATAAGTCTGGTTAATCATAGCAAAACAAACAATAGAGAAACGGTTGTATCTAAAATGAATCAGTCTCCTAATCCTATGGTGATTGAGACAGAATCTAGTAAGATTGACCCTTCTATCGCTTTCGCAAATGTTGCCAATGCTAGTTTGAATAATGTAAGCTTGATCGGAATGATTCCTTTTAAGAAAATGGTTTCAAATGGACTCTCAGCATCATACTTACCTAGGAATTCAAGCAAAGCAAAACAAAAGACCAACTGGGTTTTAGGTTTGGGTCTTAGCACGGGTATCAATGTAGATAGAAATACAAAAGTACTTTCACTGAATACTGACTGGATGTATAGAATAGGAAAACAAAATGCAATCGGTGTTCAGTTCTTATATTCTGCGGAAGATGAATTTGGATTTTTCAACAGCAATGAAAATCCTGCGCCACCGGCATCAGTGAGACCAGATCCAAAAGAAGAAGGAACAGGAAGAAATCCAATAAGAAATCTTACTCCTAATTCGAGACAATATAGATTTGCTACAGGTCTTGTTATTCAGCAAGAAGTTGGATATAGATTCTATTCTAATTTTGCATTTGGAATCGACATGTTACAGAACTCTTACTCTGAGGATGTACAATTGAAGTCATTGACCAATGTATCAGATATTCAATACCACTTCGGAGGTTATACTTCAGTTGCGATCGGATACAGGTTGTCGAACTTGGTAAATCTTGAAATCAGCGGAACGAAAAGTATGTTGATCCAAGATGCTGGTATCTACAAAACTGGAAATTCTGACCACATTGTTGGTGGCTTGAAAATTAGTTTTTAGTATTGGATCACGGCAAAGCCAATGTGACTATTTCCCGTAATTTTATCTATTAATAATTCACGTACTTTGGACGTACCATTACAAGTGTTTGTATCACATAGATATGATCCTCCGGCTAGTCTGATGTTTCCATATTTACCTGGTGCTGTAAGCTCCCAAATATTTCCCAAAATATTTACTTGATCGATGGGTAAGATTGTATTGCTCGCAAAATTAATGGGACGTGTATCTAAATTTGCCAGTTGCCAATAGTTATCATAATCTGGAATTTTTTGATTACTCCATTCCGCATAGGCCAAAGCATCCTTGTAACTTACCTGGGTAACCGGATCGTGTGATTGCGCTTCCACTCTGCCAGTAGGACAACGCCAGTCGATACCTGATAAAATTTCGTAATTAATAATATCAGTCTGCACAAAACTCCACCCAAAAGTTTCTGCATCTGTCACGTAATTTGTTTCTTCTACAAACCGAGCAAACTCTTCCACGGTAACTTGATGCAGTGAGGCTTCTTTACAAGAAGCAAATAACACCACCAGAATGATATAAAAGCTAAAAATTCTAAACATCTAATACCTTTCCTGGATTTAATAAACCTTTAGGGTCAAAGGTTATTTTTAAAGTTTTCATCAAGGTTATTTCTTCTTCGGTTCTGCACAAAGGCAAATATTTTTTCTTATGTAAGCCAATACCATGCTCTGCAGAAACAGACCCTTTCAACTCCGTGAGAGGGTTATAGACAATATCATTGATTGCATTTCTTAATGGTTTTTCATTGTGGTCTTTTGCCACGATAAAATGAATATTCCCATCGGCAAGATGGCCAAATGGATAAGCCGCATGCACTCCTTCCAATGCATTCAACGCTGCTTCTGCTTTATCCACATAATCACCCAATTCATTAATCGGCGCACTCACATCAAAGTGATGATCCACATTTCCTTGCTCCGCCAATATCTTTACGTCTTCGCGGATAGTCCAGAACCATGAAAGATCTGATTCTGTGTGTGCTATCACGGCATCTTTGGCATTGTCATTAAGAATGGTTTCTTCAATGAGATCTTGCAACTTTTGTCTATCAGTGTCTTGATCAGCACCCAGTGATTCTACGAGCACATAATACTTAAAACCATGAGGAATAGGCGGACGGTTATGAGCATTGGGTCCCGTCATCACCTCATAGCTAGCTCTCCAGATTACTTCAAATCCAGACAACGCTCCTGCCAATCCACGATCAATAAATTTCATGAATGCCACCAACTTTTGGTAATCATCGAAAGCAAGAAAGGCCGAATTTCTACTCTTTGGCGCTTCTACCAATTTTAAAACTGCTTTGGTTACGATACCTAAGGTCCCTTCTGAACCAACAAAAATCTGCTTCAGGTCATAGGCTGAATTGTCTTTGATGATCTTCTTCAAGGAGTTGATTACTTTACCATCCATCAACACCGCTTCGACGCCAAGCACCAAGGATCTAGTCATACCAAATCGCAATACTCTTAATCCTCCAGCATTGGTAGAAATACATCCGCCAATCTGCGCAGAACCTTTGGCCCCAAAATTCAATGGGAACAGTAATTCTTTATCCGCTGCTGCTTCCTGAATGTTTTGAAGTATGACACCTGACTGAACTGTCATGGTTCTACTTACTTCATCAATTTCTTCTATCTGATTGAGGCGTTCCATGGATATGACAACTTCCTCTCCGGTTGTTTCTGTAGAGCCCACCAGATTGGTAAGACCGCCAAACACAATGATCGATTGATTGTAATCACTACAAATCTTACAGATCGTCGATACATCTTCAGTATTCATAGGCAGGGTTACTGCCTTGGCATTCAACCCTTCTCCCATATGCCAGATATGGTAATGCCGTTCTCTCACATCTTCCCCAAGCAAGACTTTTTCAGCACCCAAAGCTTCAATCAATTTTTCTACAACGTCGGACATATCTTTCTTAATTATACACTCAAAACTACTGAAAAGAATCCAAAGGGCTTATTGATTTTCTTTATATGGATTAAGTGATTCCGTATCATCGGGGTAAACGACTTTATATTTTTCTTTATAGTTTCTCCACGCGACCATCATCTCGTTTACTTTCTGTGGTAAGGCCTCACTTAAGTCATTTTTTTCACCAGGATCGTCTTTTATATTGTATAGGCCAAATTTGGATTCGTCTGATGGATTTTCTTGATTGAATAGCTTAAAATCTCCTTGTAGCACACTGGCCATTCCTTGAAAATCATCCACAAAAAATGCTTCTTCAGAATGCACTTTCACTTTCTCACCTTGTAACGCTTGCGCAAATGTTTTACCCAGTAATGGAGGATAATCTTTCCCTTCAAAATTTTCATCGTATTCCAGATTACATAAATTTAGAATAGTCGGAGCCAGATCTGTGATATGTAGGAACTGATTGTCTATTTTTTGATGAACAACATTGGGTCCTGAAATTACCAACGGGGCCCTTACTCCACCTTCTGCTAAGTAGCCTTTGTAATAACTATACGGAGACATCCCTGCTTGCGCCCATTGCGGGCCATAGGCAACAAAAGAAGTAGGGTTCCCCATATTGTCTATCTGATTATCATACGTGTCGCGCAAAAATCCACCAATTGGGTGGTTGTAAAAATCCAAGAAATCAGCTCCATTGTCAGACATAAATACCACGATTGTATTCTCAAGTTTGTTCTTCTCTCGCAGACCTGCAAGCAATCGACCAATATCCGAATCCAAGTGATCCAACATGGCAGCATACAACTCCATTTTCCTTTCTTCTTCTTTCTGCTCGTGTTCTGATAATTCGCTCCAAGGCTTTATGTGTAATAGGCCCTCAGGTAGGTTTATTTTTGGATTGGTAATTCCTTTTTTCTGTGAGGATTTCAATCTTTGCGCCCTTAGTGATTCGTAACCTTGGCTGTATTGTCCTTTATATTTTTCCTTATGAGAAAATGGCGGTTGCAAAGGCCAATGTGGTGCTGTATAAGAAGCAACAGCAAAAAAAGGTCTATCATCATCGTCTGTCTCTATGAATGCTAGTACTTCATCGGTATAAACTGTGGTAGAAAATTTGCCTTCAGGCCAAGTAGCCTTTTTACCATTCCTTCTAAAGATGGATTTTTCTCCGTCAAATTTACTTAATCCTAAACCTATGCCGTTCCAGTGATTTGAAGCTCCTTGCATTAATACAAAACTTTGGTCAAAACCTTGAGACGATGGATCAGATTCTTGGGATTTACCAAGATGCCATTTCCCAGCAAAGAAGGTTTTATAATTGTTCTTCTGAAGAATTCTAGGAAAGGCCAACACCCGACTAGATAACTCATTTTCATAGCCCCACTTGCCTTCATAAAATGTTCCTCTTACATCACGTTGTCTTCCCCATCCTGCTAGATGGTGTTCTTGCCCTGTAAAAAGCATGGCTCTTGATGGTGCACACATGGCGCCAGTATGAAAGTTGGTAAATAACATTCCGGTTGCTGCTAAGGAATCAATGGTCGGTGTGTTGATTTCACCGCCGTAACAACCGAGATCAGTATACCCAAGATCATCCGCAATGATGAGTAAGATGTTTGGTTTTACAGCTGCGGTTTCTTCTTGTTGATTACAACCGAAAAATAAAAAAATGGCAAAAAGTATTATGATGCGATAAATGCTCATTGGACGAGATAATCGTAGGTCACAGGTGGTTTGGCCAAAAAAGGACTCAGCAACTCTCTTACACGGATATGCTCAGCACTTTTTTGATACGCATAATAGTTGGTCTTCTTTTGAAAACGCATTTCAAAATTTATCTCTCTATTGGACAAGGTGTTTTCATCTTCCATATCTTCAAATCTTCCTACTTCAAAATCATTGACTCCAGGAATATCGCCTAGGGTTTTAATTTCCTTGAGCAAGTATTGAAATTGCTTTTCAGAAATTTCATCTTTCACATCAAGAAATACATAGTGAATCAAATGATTGGTTCGATTTGCGTTTCGATCTTGTTTTTTTATTTGCGCAAGCAAATCACTATTTTCTCTTTTCAGTGTTTCTAACTCCTCCGTAATGCTGGTCAATGCTGCCTGCATTTTTTCATCCTTACATGATGTCAAACTCAACAATGACAAGATGCAGATTATCAATATTCCTTTATTCATCGTTCTTTAAGTATTCGTCCGTGAAATGTTTTGTTTTTTTAGCTTGCGCAAATTTCTCTTTGTTGTAATTATTGGATTGGCCTTTGGGGATAGAGAGGCTTTTCCATGCTGCTCCTTTTATCAATTTTCCGATAAAAAGTATCTGACCAATGTGATGTGGATAATGAGAAAGCTGGCGATTGATTGCTTCCACCACAGTATGACCTAGATTCCTTATGTAAATTTCTTTGGAAAAATTATTTTCATTGACTGAATCTAGTGCTGTAAAAAGACAAAACCAACCTTTTTCCCAGGCTTCCATTAATTGCTCTTTGTTCTTAATTACATCTTGAAATTCTCTCTCACGATTTCTCCATTCTTTTTCTCCATCCTCGGTGAAAAAGTTGGTCCATCTTGACAGCATATTTCCAGTAATGTGATTAACAATCATGGCGATCGAGTTACTCTCTTCGTTTGCTTGCCAAAGCAACTCTTCCTCACTTAACTGAGCAAATGTTTTTTCTCCAAGCATTTTGTAATATTCAAATTGCTTTCGGACACTGGTCATATAGTTTTGAGAAAATTCCAAATGGTTACTTGTTCAAAAGTTTGTAATTTTTAAATCCACCGAAGTGCTTACCTCCGTTGATATTCTGCTCCAGAAAACTGACGATTCTGTATTTTAATCTTTCATGTTTGTATCGAGGACGGTTGGTAGGAATCGGTCCTTTTTCATATAACTGATCACCCCAGTCAAATTTATCCAACCATTCTTTCATCACTTTCGGATGCGTCCCTTCAAATTTTTTGGTCAAAGACAATGGTCCAAAATCAAAATCATTTGCTTGAGATGCATACATCTCATCGACTCTTTTTTCTCCTTTATGAATGGTATCCAATGCTTTTCTTTTGCTTTGCATGTATCTCGGTGGACGGACCCAACCATAATGATATACATAAGCATCCACCAAAGCTGATTTCAACTTAAAAGTATTTTCCTGTTGCCGATAATTTACATAATCAAAATTGGGTATCCTTCGAAAAGATTGCGCCGACTCCCAGGAATGAATTTCGCGATCATTGCGGACAATTCTAATTTCATGGGGGTACCAACCGTGGCTGGTATGGTAATGCTGATAATCACCCCAAAAGTGGACATACTTAAACAAGATGGCTTCCACCTCATGATCATCCAATAACTCCTCGCACCGCTTGGTAATAACTGGAAGATATTTTTCATGAATTACTTCATCAGCTTGAAGATAAAACAACCAATCTCCAGAACAGGCTTCTTTGGCTATATCGGTCTGATGAGCATTCTCTGTACCATCTGGGTATTTTTCAAGATCCCATTTGGTATGGATGATTTTGACTTTGTCGGAGTTTATACTCAATATTTGTTCTTCGGTCTTATCGTCTTTATCACAATCTCCTAGCGCTACTACAAACTCATCAACTATTGGGAGAATAGATTCAATGGTCGCTTTGATCGGATAATAGAGTTTATCCGCATTCTTAACCATTGAGAATCCACTTATTTTCATTCTTTCACTTTTATTGAAGCTAAAATACGCATATCTATCAATAAGCATCCTCTCTATTTTTATTAGTTTTACATTGCTGAAATTCTTAATACGTTCAGAATCAAAAGTTCAAAAGAAATGGTGCAGTTACCGACAGAAAAAATGGGTTCTTTCTACTTAGGAGCCAAATACGATCAAGCAAATCAAGAAATCACTTCCGAATCAATCAACTATGATGCTAGAGACCTTACTACTCATGCTATCTGTGTCGGTATGACTGGGAGTGGAAAGACGGGTTTGTGTATTGGATTGCTTGAAGAGGCGGCGATTGATAAGGTTCCAGCTATTATTATCGACCCCAAAGGCGATATGACCAACCTTCTACTTCAATTCGATGGATTAAAGCCGAAGGATTTTGAAAAATGGATCAATAGTGACGATGCAGGCAGAAAAGGTTTAACACCTGGAGAATATGCTACGTCTACAGCCAAAAAGTGGAAAGACGGATTGGCAAGTTGGGGACAGAGTCCGGACAGGATTAAAATGTTAAAGGAATCAGTAGATTACACAATATTTACACCTGGTTCTGACTCAGGAATTCCAATCAACATTATGGGCTCGTTTGCCTTTCCTGGTATCGATTTTGAAAGTGACTCAGAGATGTTGCGTGAAAGAATTCAAGGAATGGTTGCGGCGTTGATGGGAATGATCCAAAGCAAAGAAGATCCTGTAAGAAGTAGAGAAGGAATTTTATTGGCCAACCTATTTGAACACTATTGGAAAAAAGGAGAAGATCTTGATCTGACAAAAATGATTCAAGGAATTCAAAATCCGCCTTTTTCACAGATGGGAGTGTTTGATATTGAAACATTTTATCCACAGAAAGATCGATTTGATCTTGCGATGGATTTTAATACGTTGGTGGCTTCTCCACAGTTTCAATATTGGCTGCAAGGTGAATCTCTAGAAATTGACAAAATATATTTTACACCAGAAGGAAAACCTAGACATAGTATCTTTTACATCGCTCATTTATCAGAGAGTGAAAGAATGTTTTTTGTTACTCTTCTACTGAATAGTTTGATCACCTGGATGAGGGCACAATCAGGAACCACCTCCTTGAGAAGCATGTTATACTTCGATGAGATCTTTGGATACTTTCCTCCTACTGCAGAGCCACCATCTAAAAAACCATTGCTGACCATTTTAAAACAAGCAAGAGCCTATGGAGTTGGTGCTGTTTTGGTAACACAGAATCCAGTGGACATCGATTACAAAGGATTATCCAATGCCGGAACATGGTTTATCGGAAAACTGCAGACAGAGCGAGATAAGAAAAGAGTGTTGGAAGGACTGAAGGGAGCGATTGCGGAAGCAGGTCAGACTGCAACACTGGATTATAGCAAAGTGATTTCTTCTTTGGGCTCAAGAGTTTTCTTGATGCACAATGTACACGATGGTTCACCGGTGATCTATCATACGCGATGGGCGATGTCTTATTTAAGAGGTCCACTTACTAGGCCTCAAGTAAAACAATTGATGGCTGAGAAAAAGATGGCTAGCATTTCTAGTAGTAATTCTATTTTCGAGGATGCGCCCATGGATTTGGAGAAGCCTGCAAAGGCGGTTCCGCCTTCATTAGATCCGAGTATCCGTCAAGGATTTTTTGCTGTATGGAAGTCTGCTTCTGAGGCAGGAACGGAAATCAATCTTTCACAAGGATACAAACTGGAGTATCACCCTATGACCTTAACAACTGGTCGTGTGCGATTCTACAATAAGAAACGAAATATTGATATCATCAATGATATTTCCGTATTGGCTGAAGCACCTGATGAGTTTGGAAGGACGGATTGGGTGGCAGCGAGGAAAATTAAAAACTGGGAGAAAGCACTACATAAAGAACCCGATCATCCAGACAATATTCCTGTAGCCTACTCGACAGTACCTGCTAGTCTTAATACTGCCAAAGAAATCACCAAGGTTAAAAAGGACTTTGCAGATCATCTTTACGAAAACCAAGTACATGTCATACAAGAACATGAAAAATTGGAATTGTATCAAGGCGGAGATGAATCGCTCGAATCATTTCGCATGCGTGTGCAAACTGCGGCCCGAGAAAAAAGAGACCTAGAAATTGACAAGCTGAACGAAAGCTTTGACAAAAAGTTTGACAAGCTGACAGAAAAAATGAGAAAGGAGGAGCAAGACTTAGAGGAGGCAGAACAAGAAGTAAGGGACAGAAGGAATGCTGAAATGATAGGTATGGCAGAAACTGTGTTTTCGGTTTTTGTAAAAAGGAGATCACGATCATTTAGTTCCAATGCCACCAAGAGTCGCATGAAAAGAAAGGCAAAGCAAAAGTTGGAAGATATCGAAGAGGATATTGAAACATTGCAAATGGAATACCAAGAACTAGAAGAACTACATCTAGAAAAAACAGAGGAGATTACAGAAAAGTGGGATACCTATGCAGAAGAGATTTCAGAAATGGAAGTAAATCCGAGAAAGACGGATATCACGATCGATCAAGTTGTATTGGTCTGGCAACCATTTTGGGTTGCGAAAAATGGAGACAAAATTTCTGCATTAAAATAAGCTTAAAGCAAAATATGAAATTAGGAAAATTTAATTTTCGTTGGAGTGACATTGATGCCAACATGCACATCAAGAATACGGCCTATAATGTATTGTTTACTGAGGCAAGATTAAACTTTCTGAGGGACATAGGTTTTGGTTTAAAAGAATTTAAGCAATATGGAATCGGTCCGATGGTGGTACATGAACATATCTTCTACGTGCAAGAAGTAAGAGGAGAAAGTGAAGTTTATATCGACATTCAGTTGAGAGGCAGTTCTGAGGATGGCAAGTACATGAAGTTTGCACAACATATGTACAACAACCAAGGAGAACTTTCCTGTTACCTTGATCTTACTTTTGGATGGCTGGATGTGAAGGCAAGAAAATTGGCCATCCCTCCTCCAAATTTACTTGAGGCGCTCAATAAGTTGGAAAAAACAGAAGATTATGGCATTATAGACTCATCCGAATTGAAAGCTTCCCATGTCCCATACGGAAAGAAAATCGATATAGAAGTCCAGTAATTCCCTGTTAAAACTGTAATTGTTGAGACGTTTGAAAATTCAGATGCCTTCACTCCTACTAGTTGGGAACATATTATTAGAATTAGGCATGAATTCTTGCAAAAAAAATTATTTTTGACCTTATAACTTAGTATTCTGCCCTAAGTATCAGGCAGTTGCAATCAAAACTCAAATTCATGTTTGAAAATTTTTTAGGAAATAGTCCAAAGTGGTTCAAGATGACAATGCTTGGATTCTTGATATTCAATGTATTCTCCTTGTATATTTTTGGAGAAACTGTCACCGCTTGGATCTTCATCGCCGAGTTTATTTTCACATTGGCCATGGCTCTAAAATGTTATCCACTTCTTTCAGGTGGATTACTTGCCATAGAAGCAATAGCATTAAAACTTACAACAGCCAAGCACGCTTATAAGGAGGTAGAAGCAAACCTCGAAGTAATATTATTATTGGTTTTCATGGTTGCTGGTATATATTTCATGAAGCCTTTGATCATGTACATCTTTAGTAAGGTGTTCACCAAGATCAAATCCAAGGTATTATTATCGGTATTGTTTGTTGCAATTTCAGCAATACTTTCTGCCTTTTTAGATGCCTTAACGGTTACCGCTGTATTGATCAGTGTTGCTGTTGGATTTTATGGCGTATACCACAAGATACATTCAGGAGACAAAGATTACGATGCCAGTGGGGTTTTGGACAGGAAGGAATTAAGTGGAGAGACACTAGAGCAATTTAGAAGTTTCCTTAGAAGTTTGATTATGCACGGGGTAGTTGGTACAGCATTAGGAGGTGTAATGACCATTGTGGGTGAGCCTCAGAATCTGCTGATTGGTGAACGTATGGGTTGGGAATTCTTAGAATTCTTTATGCAGATGGCGCCTATTACGATTCCTGTATTCTTCTGTGGAATTATCACTACTGTGATTTTAGAAAAAACAAAATTGTTTGGATATGGTGCTCAGCTGCCTGAGGTTGCAAGAAACATCATTGAAAATTATACTGACGAAGCGGATAAGAATAGGACACAGAAAGAAAAATATGGTCTTAAGGTACAGGCGGTGAGTGGAATTTTATTGATTTTTGGATTGGCTTTTCACCTTGCACCTGTAGGTTTTATTGGATTGGCTTTGATCATTATTCAGACAGCATTTATGGGAATCATTGATGAGCATAAATTGGGGAAGGCTTTTGAAGAGGCATTGCCATTTACTGGATTATTGGTCGTATTTTTTGTGATTGTTGCGATGATACATGACCAGCATTTGTTCAAGCCTATCATTGATTGGGCATTGTCATTGGATCCGTCGGCACAGCCACCGATGTTTTATTTGGCCAACGGAATTTTGTCTATGATTAGTGACAACGTATTTGTAGCGACGGTTTATATCGGAGAGGTGAAAGAAGTTTTTGATGCAGGCGCTATCTCAAGAGAACAGTTTGAAAAACTGGCGATTGCGATCAACACAGGAACCAATTTGCCATCAGTGGCTACACCAAATGGACAGGCGGCATTTTTATTCTTGTTGACTTCTGCTTTGGCGCCACTGATCAATCTTAGCTACGGCAAGATGGTAAAGATGGCATTTCCTTACACCATCGTTTTAGGAGGAGTTGGACTCGCTTGTGTTTATGCTTACCTAAGTTAAGTTAGTAAGATGAAAAATACGACGGCTTTCTGTTTATTGGTAATGTTTATCTCAGCGTTTCTTTTTACCGCTTGCGCAAATGCAGGGACCAAGAAACAACCAATAGCTGATAGTTATATCGGAGTGAATATTCCTGACTTCAAGAATGACAAAATTGATTCATTGGTAATTCTGTATGAAGCAGACCGGGCTTTGTTTTATCAAGCACAAGCCAATGGAGATATGCAAAGTTATTACAAGAGTAAGATTGCTAATAGAGATGGTTATAATGTGAGTGGATTCTACGATGAAGTGGTAAGAATCTTAAACATGGATTCTGACCAAGAAGAAACCGTAAAATTTCAAGACTACATCCAAGAATCAACAGCAAAGTCCAAGGAATTTTTATCAAAAATTAAGGAAAACTAGACTATCCTCCCAGCGCGTATAACCAGACATTGAATTTAAAAGCTTCCTTGCGATCCATGAATTTCTTCAAGGTCGCCTTGTACATTTCATTGATTTCTGCTGAATCTAAATACTCACTCTTATGAGGTATTAATTCATCATTGAGTGGATCAAGTTTCATGATGATTTCATCAATCTTTTTCTGATTGACTTCTTTTGCCAAAGCCCTTAGCTCTTCTCCTTCAATATTCCTTTCTTCAAATATCTCGACAATGACCTCAATGGCTTCTTGTGTATAGTCTTCAGGACTCTCTAGAATCGTGAGCAATTCCAGATTACTTTTTGGTATGTAGGTTAGGTATATCGACATAATGCTAATTTAAACTTCAGCCAAAGGAGAAGGTAGGAATTTTATTATATTAAAAAGCCGGAATCAAATATGAATCCGGCCTCACTATATTTTTTAAGCTAATTCTAAATATTTCAGTAGCCAGATAACTAGGCAAACAGAAGATAATAAAGAAGCCAAACTCCCTAGCCAAACCAGAGGTCCAAATAGTAGTCCTCCGAGTATCCATAGAATAACGGCAGCACCAAAAGCAAATATCCCATACCACAACCACTTCATTACTGGATCATCAAGATCAACATCCATTGCTTTCGCAGCCTTGGTAATCACTTTATTTGCCTTGAGCAAAAAAGCCTTAATTTTCTCATTTCTTTTTATTTTGCGTTTCTCTAAAAATGTTTTAAAATTATCAGCAAAATTTTGTTCTTGGACTTCGGTAGGAGCCGTTGTCGAACTAGTAGGTAGTGCTTCCGCTTGAGGGACGAAAACGAGCATTGCCATAAATACCAATGCTGGGTAAAGTAATTTGAATTTCATATTTGTTTTTTGAGTTAGAAAATTGTTTTACTATTGAAATTTACGAAAATTCAATGGAGATAAAAAAATGAATGATTAATCAGGCCAAATATGCTTGTCATCGACCAATGGCACACCTAGTTCGACTTCATTGATTCTACCATATTCTACATGGAGTGTCACCCAATTTTCTTTGTTAAAGTGGGTAGTAAATAAATCATATTCCTCTATCTCCCATTTCAAATCGTAGTCGCGAAATATGACATTTTTGGCAAATTCAATCTTAGCATCAATGAGGACTTGATTGCCAAATGTTAATTCTGGATTGGAAGATCTTAGGTATCCAAAACGATTGTTCTGTGAAAGGTAAAATGAAAGCCTTAATTTCAAATCAAAGTATTCTAAGATATTGACCTCATCATTATCACTATCTACCACTTCCCTATCTGGCATCCCAAGAATCTCACGACACTGAAATTCAGTCATTCCAAATTTTAAGCTTTCTATACCCTTTTTTAATACAATCTCCATTGGTATAAATCTAATTTATTATATCTAAATAGCCTATCTCTTGGCTCTAAATCTATTTCGGTTTTGCTAAATAATTTACAAATGTTTCAAAATCTATTGGGTATTTATCAAATATTGCCAATAGCTTCCAAATTGGTTAAAAATTGGCACGAGCATTTGCTACAAAGCTTCTATGGGACTACTTTTACAAACCAATCACCACCCTTAATACCTACAATCAATCCTAATATAGAATTTTGGTGATATCACGAGTACCCATATTATTCATAATTTCATTGCTTGTCCATGTCCATATGTTTGGACAAACTTCCAAAACACCATGCAGTGAAATATTTTACGATTCCTTTGAATTTAATCTTGATCAATGGTCACAGATTGGTAAAGAATGCAATAGAACCAAAGCATTCTCTAGTTCAGGGATGTATGGAATCCAGTTGCAAGATGATGCTCAATTGCGTTCGTCAATAAGTACTATGCCACTAAACCTGGCTTCTTACTCTTCTCTTAGATTTAGCTTTCAGTTTACTAGCCGTGAATTTGAAGCACAAGAAAATTTTATGCTTGAAGTATCTATGGACGGTGGAAGAAGTTTTATCCTACAAGAAAATTGGGTTCATGGAATAGACTTTGAAAACGGTGAATCGATTGCAGAGTCCGTTGACTTGACTTTAGATTTTACGGAATCAACCATTTTCAGAATACGATGTGACGCTTCTGACAATGATGATCAATTATTTATAGACGATGTTCTTATTACCGATTGTCCACGTCCAAGTGGTATAGAATTTTCTTCCACCAGCAATAATTCTAACATCAATATCATAGCTATAAATAAAACAGAAGCTGGTGAATCAATTTCATTGCTCTCACATCCTTCAGACGATGCATTCACCATCAATATGGGAATGTTAAAAGGCAAAGCCGGTATCATTGAAATATTCAATAAGGTAGGGGCAAAACTTTCTAGATCCGTCTTTGACGACAATCACGTTGGGCAATTGACCTTTCCGATCAACTATTTGGAAGACGGAAATTATTCGGTTTGTGTTAAATCAAACGATGAAAAACTGTATGTGCTAAGATTGGTTGTAGGAAGTTAAACTGTTTTCGCAACAGAAGCTCCAATAAAATTCAGAAGGCTAATTTTTAACATCATTGTTACCTTAATGATTCCTTGGACATTTTCATTTGTCAATTCAAAATATTCAACATTTAGGTCCTTTACACTTACTGCCAACTCTGTTTTCCCAGACTGATTATACTCTCGTATTTTTTTTCCTAATTGACCTCTAATTACCTTCATTAGGTCATCGACTGAATATTTCAATATTCGATCAAGCTCAGACTCGATTTTTCCTTTCAACATCCAAGCCAATCCTCTATGCAATATATTTTTTGTTTGAAGTTTGACTTGAATATTTTTTGCTTGAAACCTACGTTCTTCTTCATTGTATTCCGGTATCAAAGAGATGAAAACTTGACCTTTAAAGGTTCCGATTATGTCGGCATCTATTTCAACTTTGCCATTGTTACTTCTTACAACAATCTCTGTGATGGTTGTTTCTTTGGATCCTTCAGAAAACTTTTTTCCAATCAATAATTCACGCGCAACTTTATTGATTACATCAATACTTGTGTCAATATTAAAAACAAGGTTAGAAGTTTTTTGATTGTAATCATCATCCAACCATGAAAAAACAGGAAGATGTTTGGGTTCGATATTTAGATTTTTTACTTCACCGATTTCTCCAAAACCAGAAACAGCTATCATCCCTTCTGTCCATTCGTTTTTGTTCTTGATATGTGTCATGGCAAAATCCTCCAAGATGACATTGAGACCCAATTGATCAATTCCATCCAAAGTAATTGGCTCTTTTATTAATCCCAAACCAGATTCTATTTGAGATTTTAAAGAGAATTTTATTTTTATGGTTTCATCTAATTGAGAAATGAATTTTTCATTGGCTTTGTTGATAATGAGATTCAAGATATTTTCAATAGGCAAACTTAGTACACCCAATTTCACAACTGGTTTTTCTAGCCACTGATAATCTACCAATTTAGTTTCTGTGGTAAATTCCCAATCATTGTCAATATCTATATTCGACACCACGGTCACATGTATAGATCCATCAAATTTTAATGCTTTTAAGAGTGTCTTTTTTTTAGCTTCTATATCCAAAGGAAATTTTATTGTAAGTCTTTTCCCTTCCAAGGCAATGTCCGCTTCCGCGGTTTTGGATAATTTTACATCTAAATCGTACTCTTCTATATCAAAGGATTTGTCAACCAACAAAGAATCAATTGTAAAATTGAAAGCATCTTTGATTGCTTCATTACTCAAACGATACTTTAAATTAATATTTGATTTCTTCATTGCTACTTCCTTTTGATCTGAGCTCAAATTTATTTTAAATTACTTACTTCATGACCAAATTTAAAACACCTTGTCGAAGATAATAGTTTCAAGTATCGAAGTATATAAACCGTGAAACTGTTTCTAGTAAAAACAAAAAAAGGAGGCCTGTCGAGGACCTCCTTTTAAAATTTATCAATACTATTAAAACCTATTCAATCTTTATTATCTTTTGTATAAACTGGTTGTTGTTTATGAGTACTTGCGCTGTATAAACTCCTGCAGGAATTCCACTCCAATCGAAATCCAGCGTATTGATACCCGGACTTAATTGAGAACTATTCAGCGAAGGTATTTTCACCAACTTGCCACTGATATCCCAGAAGCTTATTACCGCTTCTCCTGATAAAGGAGTATCTATTTGTATTATAAGATCTGCAATAAATGGATTAGGACCCACAGTAATTTTTGTTTCTCTTGCCGCCGCTCTGAAATCAATCGAGATCACATCTGAATAAGAACGATTTCCATTGATGTCTATTTCAGCCACTCTGTAGTAAGCGATTGTTTTACCATCGATATCCCAATCTTGGTATTCGTAATCTATCAACGAAAGTAAATTGTTTGCCTCTACTTTATCTAGTACAGTAAATTCAAATTCGTCCGGTGTTCTTCTTTCTACTTCGTAATGAGAGGTACTATTTTGGAATCCAACGGTCCAATTGATTTGATTGTAGTTTCCTTTGTTTTCTCCTGAGATAGAAACCCAATCAACTGCGACTGTAATTCCTTGTACCAAACCAATGTCAACATTTTCGAGTTCCATTCCAGGATCCAATGAGAAGGTTGGCGTTGTATTTAGTCCATTTGAATTATCTACATCGCTATCCATGTCTTCGTTGTTTCCAACATTAGGAATGGTAACGATATAATCAGTCGGAGGAATCACTTTTAGGTAATACTCATCTCGTTGTAGATAGTCAAACAAATATGATCCATCCGCATCAGTCACTTGGCTTTCCAACATTTCATTAGATTCTGCATCATACAATTCTATCGTTACATCGGACATTCCAAATTCGCCAAAATCAGCTAATCCGTTTCCATTGCCATCTAAGAAAATATTGTTTCCTAAGGTAGCCATTGGGTAATATCCAGCACTGAGATCACATCTTTCTTGACCAGACATCACGAAAAAAGTATTTGTTGTACCTGGTCCGTTTGCTCCTGTCACATCACTGTCATTTATAGATCCGCCGATTCCTGGCACTACTGGCACCAAGCCAAATGGTGGAATCAAATATTCCAAATAGTACTCTCCAGGTGGAAGGCAAAATTTATAATATCCATCATCAGACGGCGTCCCTGGTTTAGGTCCGGTATGTGTATAGTCAAATTCAAAGTAACCAGGAGCTAGACCCTTTCTCCATACTTTTACTTGTATTCCATTGATTCCATTTTCTGTGGGATCTTTTTGGTCGTTTTCATTTATGTCAAACCATACCAATTCTCCTACAGGAACGCATACGTAAACACCTGCATCTATTGTAAGATCCGAGCCAGTAAAATTAAGCAATGGTGTTGTACCTAAACCATTAGCTCCAGTTACATCACTATCTGCCCCATCGCTTCCAATATTTGGAAATGTAAATGAATATTCGCTTGGTAGATTAAACTGGACGATGTATTGTCCAGGGTCTTGCCCTTCAAAACTATAAGAACCATTGCTATCTGTAAATATGGTAGACACAAGGACTCCATTGGCATTAAACAAACTAACAGGAATATTTACTTCTACTGATTCACCTGCATCAAACATTCCATTTCCATTGGTATCCGTAAATACAACTCCATCTATACTTCCCCCAAAACAAGATATATCTTCAGGTATAATCATCTGCTCTTCACAGCCATCCGCATCAATAACTGTTAAATCATAGTCACCATTTTCACCTCCAATTATGTCTTCGTTAAATGATGAGAATCCATTTGGCCCGATCCAGGAAAAGGTATACGGAGGAGTTCCTCCCATTGGTGTAACATCAATATCGAGAGAGCCATTTACGCAAGTGGAAACAAAAGAGAATGAAATACCTCCTATGTTCAACAACTCATTGGATTGAAAAGCAGAACATGCATCGCAGTCTCTTACGACAACCAAGTAATCACCTGATATTAAATCATTAAATGAATTTGATGCTTGGAAGTTCATTCCCCCATCAATACTGTACTCTAACATATTACAGCCCGATCCAGTCTTAGGTGTTGCACTCACCACCAAGGATCCATTGGCAAGACCGCACATTGGATCTGTACTCATCACATCATCAATGATGATGCTTGCTGGATTCACCAAATCAACACCGCATATCGCGTTACATCCTCCTGAGTCTGTTACCGTTACATTATAAAATCCTGCTAACAAACCATTGGCGTCTGCCGTTGTCAAGGTAGCATCGTGCGACCATTGATAACTAAACGGACCTACACCTCCATTTGGAGTGATTGAGATAGAACCACTTGCATCTCCACTACATGCTGGATTGGTCGTAGTCGAAGTACAAAACATTGATGGATCGCAACAATTATCTTGCGTAATCATGATCGAGGCCATACATCCATTTACATCCGTTGCCGTGGCTGTATATATTCCTTGCGGTGCTCCAGAAATTGAAATTCCTGATGCAGAAAAACCCGTATTACTTGTCCAAGTAAAAGTATATGGACCTGTGCCTCCTGTGGCCATCACTGTCATACCGACAGTCGATGAGGACTCACAAAAAGAATCTACTATATTTATTGTTACTCCACCTACATCATTCAAATCTCTTGCTGTAGAAGCAAAGCAACCATTATTATCGTTTACAACGATTGTATAATTTCCAGCGGCCAATCCCGTAAAGGTATTTCCAGCTTGAAAATTAGCACCATCAATGCTGTACATAAGGTCAGCAAGGTTTCCGTTAGATTGTGGCGAAGCTATAATTTCTATGACGCCATCATTACCTCCACAAGTAGGGTCGGTAGTATTTATCATTGTTATATCTATAGGAGTAGGGTTTATTACTTCAAATCCACAAGTCGCTTCACAAGCTGCATCGTCTGTAATGGTAACATTGTAAAATCCTGCAGACAAACCAGAAATGGTTGGTGTAGTCTCACCAGTGTCCCATACATACATATAGTTACCAGATCCACCTGTCGGAGATACTGTAATCGATCCATCACTAGCATTGTTACAGCTAGCACTCTGAACAGTTCCTCCGCAAAACATTGAGTTATCGCAACAATTATCTACTGTATATGCAATTTCAGATGAGCATCCTTCTCTATCTGTCACTGTAACAGAATACATTCCCTGTGGAACACCTGAAATATCCTCTGTTATTGCTCCATTGGACCATAAATAAGTATATGGTAGTGTACCTCCAGAAACATCGATATCAATCGCAATTGTTCCTCCAGGTTCGCACATTCCACTATTCAAATTGATGGCAACTGCTGTTGCATCAACAAGTTGACGGCTATCTACAATAAAGCATCCGTTGATATCTGCAATGATGATTAAGTAATCACCGGCACCTAAGTTTTCAAACAAATTTGAAGTTTGAAAACTTGAACCCCCATCGATACTAAACATCAAATCAGAAAGTGCACCACCTGATTGTGGAATTGCTTCAATTTCTAAACTACCATCCATCATCCCGCACATTGGATCAACTTCAAAAACATTGGTTATGGTAATTGGACTAGGTTCATCCAATACTATGGTACATGATTCAGCAAGACCAGTTGCGTCTTCGATGGTAACTGAATAAGAACCTGCTGTTAGATTTACTGCTTCATTTGTACTATTTGCCGGATCGTGAGACCAGGTATAATTATACGGAGCAACACCTCCAGTTGAATTAAAAGATATAATTCCAGTTTGCTCTCCGTTGCATTCAATATCCTGCGATGAAAAATTGCAAAACTGAGCCTGCGCCCATTGAGCTGTCAACACCATTAAGGTAGTAATGAAGACCGTTAAGATCTTCCCATTGGATTTTCCCATTTTAACTATTGTATTTAACCTAAAAAAATAGCAAACCACCTTGCGATGGTTTGCTATCTATTCCCTATTTAACATGTACTACAAGCATAGTATGATCAAAGGATCTTGTCTGAATCCTTAACATCATTGTTCCATACTCGTTAAAGTCTGTGTGCGTAAGCGACACATTATTGTTACCAGCTTTTAAACTGACCTCTTTCGTATTGATTAACTGTCCTTGAGTATTGTAAATATTGATTACCCCTACTTGATCTTCTTCTACACTAATCTCAATATTTGTATCGGTTGAAAATGGATTAGGACTTGCATTGCTAACAGCAAATGCTACATCTGTTTTCGCATCCAAATCAAGACCAATTACTTTCATATTCTCATCGTACATTTCTGATTGAAGAAGATCTTCTACAACAGATATTTGATCTATTGAACCAGAACCGTGGATAGTGAACAATGGAGTATTTGCCTTAGTAGTTGCACCTTCAGCATCATTGTAACTCACGATCAATTTGTCGTCTACAAATCTGTATTGTGAATCTTTGATATTCCAAGTTCCTGGAGCAATGAATGCTCCTTCAAATGTATTTCCTAAGTCAATCACCATCTGTGCACCACTTACTTTAAATTCTTCACTTGCGTAAATATTTATTTCAGATTCGTATCCATTGTGATTTACTTCGTATTGCAATTTCGTAGATAATGATCTTGTTGCAACTTCAGGTTCACCAGTAAGATTCGTAATGACAGAGTTATTGACATCACCCATTTTTACAGCTACAAAATTCAGATTAACATCATTTGCCAACGAGCTAATTTCATATGTCTGGTTGAATGAAGGTGACCATGGATTTTCTTCATCAACAAATACATGTGAATCTTCTATAAAAGTCCAACTTCCAACTTCAGGGAATTCATCATAAACTCCTAGAACCAATTTTCTAATCGTGATCAAATCAAGACCAGAAACAGAATTACTATTGTTAACATCTGCTGCTATCAATTTGTAAGGACTATCTAAATCTGTGATTCCTAAAATATGTCGTTGGATCATTACAATATCGATGGTACTTACACCATTGTGGTAGTCGTCATTTTTCAATGGTGCAATTTCGTATTGTCCACCTATTGGCATGTTAGGGAAAGCGTACAAACCTTCCTCATCTGTCATTTCTGGAAACAATGGGCTTCCCATTAGATTCACCTCAACATTTTCAACATTGATATCTTCTTCAGTATAAATTCTTCCACTTACGTCTGCTCTTGCTCCATCGTTTCCAGTACAAAAATCAACATTGTTGTTGTCTTGTACATCTACAAATGTTTGACAAATCGCTGATAAACCAGTGTTCACATCTGTCACCCAAAGGTCAACATAAAAAATACCGATATCGTCACAGTCTAATTCTAAGAATGTGTCTGTCGTATCAGCTGAGAAACTTGCCACTACTTCATTTCCACAAGGTTGGAAGCTCTCTTGGTTAAAGTCGTTTGCCCACAATACAACCATTTCATTGTCAATTTCTCCATCACCATCTAAGTCCATTGGATTAAGATCTACGCTCAAACCAAAAATACAGATAGCTTGAGGCGCTCTGTCATTGAAAATCTTCAATGGTTGGTGACAGAAACTTTCATTTCCGCAAAGGTCAGTAACGATCCATTCGATGATGTGATCTCCAACTGGGTACATGCCTGTAATATTAGAACCAATACCTGTGTGTTCAAAAGTTCCGTCTGCATCTAAATCCAAACTCCACTTGTATCCTAAATCCATCGTACAATCATCCATTCCCATTACAGAAACATCTATAGCAACTTCATCACAGTCTCCATCATTGGAACTGAAAGTTACAGGTGCACAAGTAATGGTTGGATCGATAACATTGGAAACAATCAATACTTGATCGTATTCGTACGTAGTGTACTCTCCATCCACTGTTTCACACCAGTTAATCAAAGTCCAGTGTCTGATTATTTTAAAACAATCTGTTGAATTAGGATCTGCACTGAAGACATCATCGTCCCAATTAAAGCCTACCAAGTCACAAGATCCACTTGCCACTACTGGATACGCAAATTCTGCATCCAATCTGTCTGGCTCCAAGTTGTCGGTATTACAACCTTCAAGCGCAAAATCTTCTGGCCAAATAATATCATCGGCATTGAATGCGTCAGTAGGTAATATTGTAATGTTCTGGATACACGATGAGATTACCTCACCTCCTTCATCCAAAACAAATATTTCTCTTTCCAAAACTCCAGTGTTACAAGAGTTTGGTTCAGTTAAAAATCTTTGTTGTACGTTGTTTGCATTGGTACAGTTATCGGAAACGATCGGTGCACCAAAAAACTGATTTGGTTCATTTAAATCGTACGTATCTGTACAGTAGATAGTCATATCATCCGGACATGTAATTTCAGGTGCAATTTTATCTTGTACGTGAACTACCACCATACATTCATTAAAGTTACCTGCATGATCAAGCACTCTTAATACAACCAACACTTCTTGACCCACATCACTACAGCAGAAGAATACTGATTCATCAAATAAAATATCCTCATTAGTACATTCTGGATCCATTCTTCTTACGTAGATTTCGGCGATCCCACACTCATCATGACTTCCATCATCAAAAGTCTCAGCCCATACTTCTACATTTCCATCATGCGGCAAAGCTACCACTGTATTTATTTCACATACAGGAACCGGACTGGTGCTATCAGCAATGACAACCTCCACATCGATGCTTGAACTATTTAAGCATTCATCAAACACCGTATAGGTTACCGTATTTATTCCTATTGGCAATTGAACCACTCCTCCATTGGAGTTTTGCAACATGCCACCTGGATAGGTTATATCAACTCTGCTTACCTCTCCGCAAGCATCATATGCTTCTACTGGAGGCAATTGAATTACTCCACTACAATCGTGAGAAGTCGAACCATAGATCGTTGGTATTGGAGTGATTACTGGACCAACATCATCGGTGATTTCAATAATCTGAAGACTATTGGCTTCAAACTCTCCGCTACAATGCCACTCTCTCACGCTCCACGATCTCAAGATTTTTGTCTTACACCCTTGTGTTAAAACTTGATCAGAATAATCAACAAAAATATTGCATGATCCATAACTAACACCAGGCTCTAAAGGAGTACCATAAATAAATGGAATACCAGTTCCTGATCCAGTCAACGGACTGTTCAGTGGACTTGGATTTCCATTTTCATCAAGAGGAAAAATTCCATCACATGATAATCCTGAACCTGTAAAAGGATTTATATCAGAAGGAAAATCAATATCATCCAATATAATTCTCTCTACAAGAATCTCTACCTCACATGGCAAACTTTGAATTCCGTTTCCATCAACAGCAACATACGTTCTTACAATTCTTGAAAGATACATGTCATCACATTCAAATGGATCTTCAGTCTCATCGATGATGACCAATGTAGCTTCGTTGGCACAATTGTCTCCTGTGATAGGAAGTTCAATTAAATCCAAACCATTACATGTTGTAATGATAGGTTCGGTTGGACATACAATTTGAGGTGGAAATTTATCTTCCAACACAACTTGAGACCAACATGAATTTCCACCACCCACAACACTCACTGAAGCAGTTAGTTCTTGATACAAAGCATCTGCAGTTAAGATCAAACCATCAGGACCTTCAGTCCCAATACTATTTCCATGCTCATCAGTTACTTCAATATTGAAATGCGTCATACAACCCAAGTCCGCATTGGTCAAAACCATAAACGGAGTGATTAATATTTCACATTCTTGATTAACAGATAAATTTAAATTTTGGCAAGACATTGCTCCTTGAAAGCCAGACTTGACATCTATGCCAACAGTGCATGTAATCAATTCGCCTTCGTGATCGGTAAAACCATACACAGCCTCGTATGTGCCAGGTTCCAATGGTGTTCCATCGCCAGCACCGGGTGCCGAATCAGGAATAGGACCTGACAGTAATTCAAGACCACCATCCAATCCAGTACTCACCGTAATGATAGGTGGAGCAAAGAACACGGTAGTGTCACAATTATTAATGTCTTGTATAGTTACCACAACGTCGTTTTGACATTCTATTCCAGACAGATCTACTTGAAATCCTTCGGATTCAAGCAAGTATGCCTCTTTAAGAATGATTTTTTCTTCTGATTTATCGATGAAATCATCTAAATCAGGGTGATTTGTTCCTCCAACTGCACAATACGACAATAACATGCACAGTAAGGACAATGGTAGTTTAAACCATGAGACCTTAGTCAACATAACTTTTGATTAAATAGGTTGAATAATAGTATTAACTCGAATAGAGCTTACTATACTGTTGTCTGGGAGGGATGTATGACAATAAAAGCAAATATATAACTAATTGTTTAATATGTATCTAAATATTACGATTTTTTTTAATAAGAAAAATCCGAGCCTTTTTGCAAAGACCCGGATTCCTTCTAAATTCTTTTATTTCTAGCCTTTTACGGCTATTATAGGCTTATTTCACAAGCAACATTTTTTTAGAAATTTTGTGCCTATTTGTAATCAACTCATAGTACAATACTCCTGTTGTTTCAATATCAACTTTACTAATCTGTAGTTCATTCATACCTGCTGAGGCTTTTTGAATGATCGTTTTGATCAACTTTCCATTGATATCAAATACATTAAATGTTACATCTTGCTCAGTTGACATATAGTAACTGATTGTTGTTGATTCTGACCATGGGTTTGGATTGTTCTGATATAGAACAATTTCATTTTCAGTTTCAATTCCTGTATCTGGAAGCAATACAATTGATCCAACTTCACTGTTGAAGTATGACTCAGATTTCATTGCTTTTTCATTAATACTAATTGCTTGACTAACCGAACCATTGCCTTTTGACAATACTCTGACAGTCATCATAACATACTGCTCGTCATTGTTCAATTCATTTCGCTTGTTCCAACTCACTTTCACTTCACCTTGATCAATGTTGTTTGTGTTTACATTAGAATTTGAATAGAGTGTTTCTTCGTTAAGTATCACCTCCTCAATCATCAATAGATCTTGATCAAGGTTGAATGCAAACTGCATTCCATCAAGGCTTGTCTCAACATTTGCGCTAAGCTCGATATCAAATACCTCACCATCTGCAAAGTCTTTCTCATTGAAATGAATCAACAAGTCTCTATTACTTCTAGACTCTACCGAAGCAGAAGAGTGGAATCCTGTTGAAGCAGAACTATTGATATCTCCCACTTTTACCCCAATGAAGTTCACATTCATATCAATCTCAAATTCATTGATATAGTATGACTCATCAAAGTTGGACTTCAATGGATCGTTAGGATCTGGGAATACATAATTCTCATCAACCATTCTCCAGCTAGAAGCTGTAAACTCATCTTTTATTCCTAGAATTAATTTTCTTAACTCGATAATATCCAGCGACGAAACTGACTTAGAGTCATTGACATCTGCTGCGATATGTTGGTATGGACTATTAAACTCTTGAATACTTAAGATGTGTTTTTGAATCTGTATGATATCCAATGTAGAAATACCATTCAAGTAATCTCCATGCTTCTCTGGTAAGATCGTATATGGACCATCACCAAAAAGCATACTCGGGAAAGCATAAGTTCCAATATTGGTTGTCATCACATTTTCAAATGGACTTCCTACCAAAGCAACTTCTACATCTTGTACAGGTACATCTAGTGGAGTATTCACTGTTCCGGTTACAAAACCATCTGGTGTAGCCAATCCACAGATTTCTCTCCATCCATCAGCTGGATCTCCGTCACCGTTAGGGTCGTTGGAGAAGAATACAACTATTCTACATGAATCGATCACTTCTCCATCAATATAGAAGTAGAGATTATCGTTGATATTTGGATTGATGCCATTATCAATAATCGTCTGACAATCATATGTTGCGAGGGTATCATTGATATTCATATCATCATATGAAATATCTACATCGATATGACCACACTCGTTATCAACGATATCATAATCGTTTGAATTGATATCAATTGATCCATCAGGCTCCATGGCAAATATAAATTTCTGACAGTTGAATGTAAGGCATCCCTCTCCTACCACTGAAACTTCTAATTCGTCTGTAGAAACGTTTCCACAAGCATCTGTTGCTGTCATGGTGATCGTTAAATCTTGATCCAATGCACAGAATTCAACATCAAAAGAAACTGATCCATCTGCGGCAACTGGTGTCTGACTTACCAATCCTGGTGCATCAATTGTAACGGTAACATCACCTGACTGTAAACAGTCATCTGTTACATTATAATCCAATGTAATGATCGCACTACATGTGTTGTCTTCATCTGTTAAATCAACTGTCAAGTCATCAGGACTCGTTCCGATTACTGGAGCAGTTGAATCAGTAATATTTATCACTTGCGTAAATGTGAATACACCTCCTGGCAATTGACAATTGTCCGTTACAGTAAATGTTCTTTCAATGACGAAATCACAAGTTCCATCATCATTGATCAAAACATCTTCTGATGTAATCACAATATCTGAGCATTCTGCATTTGAAATATCAACAACAGGCATGTCATCGATATCTGGATCAGAACAATCAATTGTCACTGGTGAATCTGGCCATACAATGTCATCTATCGTTATAGGACTCAAGCCACCTTCGATTGTGACAATCTGAGTGCACATCAATGGATTTCCATCAATACCATTTAATACATTGCCAAGAATATCCTGCAGCGTAAAGGTACGCGTGATCACACCGATATTACAGCTATTTAAGTTCATGACCACTTCCTCTTCATAATCAAATGAATTTGAACAATTGTCTATGACTCCGCCCATATCTGGCACGCCAAATTCATCCAAATCAGAAATATCAGCATCACATTGTACTGTGACATCTGCTGGACAGAAAGTAGGTGACAATGCTGGTGGTACGTCATCCTCAATGGTTACTGTTGCTGTACATGTAGCTGTATCGCCAATGTCAGATGTAACTGTTAAGGTTACAATATTTTCTCCCACGTTGTTACAACCAAACATTGTGAAATCCAATTCCATTTCTAAATCGGAATCACAACCTGCAGTACTTCCATTATCGATATCCGCTGCTGTAATAAACACTTGTCCTGCATCGCCCAATGAAACAGTAATATCTTGAGCTACACACATGATTTCACTTACATCCATTAAAATAACATCTGCCGAACAAGTACTTGAATTACCAAAGGTATCTGTCACAGTTATATTTAGTACATTCTCTAGCGTTTCTGTCTCCTGACCATTCAACATATCACAATTTACAGTCAACTCAGTAAATGTAGTAGTCGCAAGAGCGCCACAATCATCCATGACCGTAAAATCGAGATCATCTAGGGTGATCAGCATGTCATCACCTGTTAGGTTTACAACAAAATCTTGGATGCTACACACCGGTGCAACTCCGTCATTAACTGTTACGTTAGCTGTACAAGTTGAAGAATTACCAGAAGCATCTGTCACTGTAAATGTTACCGTGTTATCTCCGATATCATCGCAATCAAAAACAAAGCTCGAAGGAGTAACCGTAAGTTCTGCATCTCCACTACAATTATCTGTCGCACCGATACCTAGGTCTGAAGAGGTGACAGTCACAGAATTTCCTTGCGTGATTGCAACTACAATATCCGTTGCGGTACATACAGGAGGCTCATTTTCTACCACCGTTACATCAGCTGCACATGTCGTACTATTCCCTGCTTCATCTGTTACAATTACAACGATTGAATTTACTCCTAGATCAGTACAATCATAATCTTGAGATGTAACCATCTGACCATCAATCGTCAATATAAATACATCTGGATCGTCATCACAATTATCAGTTACTCCAGAAGAAATATCTGATAAAGTTACAGTACCAGAATCTTGATTATCCAATACAACCGTTACGTCAACAGCATCACATGAAGGAGCAGACTCATCTGTTACTTCTACAATTGCCATGGCTGTACCAGTATTAAGGCAATCATCTGTCACTGTATAAATAACTTCAGTTATACCAAGTGGATATGTTCCACTAGCATCATTACCTCCTCCATTGTGAGAGTTGGAAATCAATAATCCAGTATTACAAGCACCAAAGGCAATGGCCAATCCTACATCAACACCCACTGCTTGACAATCGTCATTTGCAACTGCTGAAACATTCACTGGAGCAGTTACTGTAGGGTTTTCAAGATTCATAATCATGATATTCTGTGTGTACTGTAATGTAGATGAAGTACATCCACAATTAGGTGTCACAGTCCATGTTCTGATGATTGCTGTACAATCAGTAAGCGCTGTCTCCAATACATCATCGCTAAATTCCATTGTGAAATCATCACAGAAACAATCCGCTGTTACATCAGGTTGACCACCAATAGTTTCTGGTGAGAAATCAAGATCACAGGTTTCTACAAGAAGTTCAGACACGGGTGGGATAACGCAAGTACTTGCATCTTCGCACAGGTCTACACTATTATTATCTTGTACTTCGACAGTTGTCGTGCAGAAATCAACATTTCCTACTTCATCTATCACGCAGATATTCACTACTTGTGTTCCACAATCCGCACAATCAAAACATTTTTCGTCGGTGTATGTCGAAGGATCATTTGGATCATCACAGAAAACAATTTCTAGTTCTTGTCCACATGGGTGGCTACTACTTGCATCAAATGCAAATGCCCAAACACAACCCATCTCTGTATCAAATACTCCATCACCATCTAAATCCATAGCTTCAAGTCCAACCGCCAATCCTTGAATACAAGCAGCAGTAGGTCCTGAACAATTTACAATCTCAAATTCTTTCAAACATGAAACCATATTCCCGCATCTATCTTCAAAAGTGTAAAGGATTGTATGTAATCCTACTGGATAAGTTCCATCAGCAACAATATTACCGCCGATTCCACTCATCGCTATTGCTGGACTATCTGGTACACCATCAGCAAACAGATCAATTTCAAAACTCCAAACAAGATTTTCACTAGGAGTACAATCATCTGTTGCACTAGCTCTTAATTCGATGAATCCACTGTCACAATCAAAAGTACATTGCTCTTGGAATTCACAACCAGTAATTACTGGATCTACCGTATTATTAATTTTGATGGTTTGTTGTCTAGTAAAGAATCCTGGAATAATTCCATCATCCGTAGATTCATCAATACTATTCAAATCACTATCCTCTTCATCAAAAGTACACCAGTCAAATACTTCCCAAGTTCTTAAAATCTTGAAACAAGCATCGGCATCGTCACCTGTAAAAAAGAAAATATCATCACGATGTTCTACTCCAACAAGATCACAGAATTCTTCTACCACTACTGGCTCATCAAAACCAGCTGGTAAATTTTCTGGAGTCAATGCACCAGCATTACATCCCTCATCAGAGAAGTAATCTTCTGGCCAAGTAATGCGACTTTCGTCAAATGCATTGGAATTTATAATCGTAATTAATTGCTCGCATTCTTCAAAACCATTTGTATCACTGGCTCTAAATGTTCTCTTAATTTGGCCCACTCCACAATTATCAATTGCAACCAAAGGATCTAATTCAACCACTTCTGATTGACAACCGTCAACAGCAGTCGCCATTCCAAATTGTGCAGCCAAGTTTGACATATCAATTGGTTGAGTACATTCTATCGTTACTGGTGCAGGACATGTAATCTGAGGTGCAATTTTATCTTGCACTTCTACCATCGCCATACAGTTGGTTACTCTTCCGAAATCATCAACTGCTCTTAAGGCAACCATGTGTTCTAGACCTGCATCTTCACAACAGAAGTTTACAAAGTCACTCCATCCACATGGGTCTGTAATTTCTAAAACATAAGCTTCTTCTCTTCCTTCGGGAACAACAGCCCAAGTTCCATCTGCTGTTGCAACAACAAAATCAGCAGTATTCACCGGTGCTCCACCATTCCAATTGGTATAGTTCACTGGATACCCATTATTCCAAACAAAAGTTCCTTCTTGATCGGCATCGTTGATACCAATGAAATATTCTTCTCCTGCTAATAGTCCGTCTACTTGTGATCTAATCCATGCGTTTTCATTATCGGTTTCAATGATTGCGGGATGGCCTCCTTTTGCCTGTGCAAATGCATAAGATTGGAATGAAGTAGTTTTATTTTTAGATAGATAGTAGAAGTGTCCATCTAATTCACCTAGGTAATCCATATCATGGAATGAAGGCAAATCACAAGGACAATCTTCGGGTTGATCTATTCTCTGTACAAGTAATGTATATAGATTACAATCATCAGAACTTCCATCGTCAAATGTCGAAGCAAATGCTTCTGCTGTTCCATCACCCCTAAGTGCAACGATTGTGTTTTGGTCACAAATTGCAGTTGGTGATGTCTCATCAACAATGGTCACTTCCATTGGGCATTGACTTGAATTTCCACATGCATCAGAAACTGTATACATGATGGTGTGCTGACCTACTGGTAATACAACTGTACCACCTTGAGGTGCATTGTTAAGGAATCCTCCAGGATACTGAATATCAACTTGGAATGGTCCATCACAATCATCTTCGATACTTGCCGGTGGCGGAAGGAATACAGATCTTTCACAACTATCACCTGATGTAGATAATATTTCATTATCCTCACAGGTTACCACAGGTGCATCTTGATCTTCTATTTCAATCGTTTGCATATACGTTTCTATCACTCCTAATCCACAATGTGCTTCATACAAAGTCCAAGTACGTACATATTTTCTTACACATCCTTCTTCAGCAACAGTAAGTGTCTCAACATCTATTCCTACGTTACAGAAGAAATCTGGGAATGGATACAATGGTTCATCCCAAAATGTTGGTACACCTGCAAATTCAATCGATGGTGTTCCGTCTTCTCCGTAAATAACATCTGAGCATTTAAGTGCAGTACCATCTATTACCCTGTAACTTGGTGCTTCCACTACTCTATCAAAATCAAATCTTTCAATCAAAATAGTTTGCGAACATGGTTCAGAAACATTTCCTCTATCATCAATAGCATGGTATGATCTTTCTACTCTCTTGGTATAATCAGGATCACATACCAAAGGCGTAACAGTTTCACTCAGTATAACAACCTCAGCCACTTCTCCACAATTATCTGTGGCAATTGGCATGTATGTCTCCATCAAATGACAAGCAATTGTAATGTCTCCACATTGAATTTCTGGTGCAAACTTATCTTCGACAAATATGTTGGCCCAACATGAATTACCCGAGCAAGAATCGATTAACTTGACAGTCAATGTCATGCCAATATGTTCTGCAGTAATTGTATTGTTTATAATCGGGTTGTTCATTGGATCAAACAACATTACACCATAAGCAGCATCTGCATCTAAAGTTCCAGCATGTATCATTTCTGGCGTTACCAAAATTTCACAATCAGAATCCATTGATACATTTGTATCAAATATGCAGGCAATAGCACCCGTACCACCTCCTAAGTCAACTTCTATAAATCTTGGTTCAGTACAGATATCTATTCCACAATCAACTTCTACTTGAATAGTTCCTCCACTTGCGCCCCAATTGTATGTAATTGTTTCATCAGTCTGAGTTGTTCCATCAGGAAGTGTCCACAATACTGTACAAGCATCATCCATTTCTATACTGTAAGTTCTGGCTGAACCTGCGCATGCAGAATAAAGACTTTCACCTGGATCTGTGGTTACATTGATATCTGAATAACCGCATCCAGTGTTGCTGTGTTGAATAAATAATCCAAATTCGTTTTGTAATCTTATTTCATATCCAGCATTTTCTACATGGATACCTTCAATAGTATATTCACTATACCCACCTTCAACAATAGTCTCTACCAATTGGTATCCAGATTCACCTGACACAAATGGTATTGGTGCAGCAGGTGGATTGCCACTGGCTGTTGTGTAAAATCCATTTACATATTCAATAAACCATGTCTCACCGGTCTTCGACCTAATTTTAATTGCATCAAGAAATTGTCCGTTCATACTAGTCGTAGCATTACCTAGACACATACATTCCGTTTCAACATCCAATTCTGCAACAAATATTCTAGCCGGATCAGAATCATCTTCATCTACCAAACCATCATCATCAATTCTGTCATCTTCATCTGTATCTGGTCTTCCACCGATATCGTTGCTTGCATCACCATCAGGAAAAGAATCACAATCGTATTGAGCAACATCAAATCCAAACAAATCAGTTGCTGACATTATTTCTGCAAAATTATCAATAGGAGCCAATTCTGCATTAGGTGAAACAATGGTATTCAACGACAAAATCACAAAGTCGTTTGGTTGAAGTCCACCTTCTACTTGAACAGTTTTATAAACACTTTGGCTATTTTCATCTGAAATCCAAGAATCATCATTTAGAATTAAGTTTTCGTGCATATAATCAACGACAAGGATATTATCCAAAACAACTTCACCTTGGTTGTATACATAAATTAAAAATTCTACTTCATCACCTCTCTGATATGATGTTTGCCTAGCTTTCTTCATCAAAGCCAAATCAACTTTCAAACCAGAGATCTCTGCGATATCATGATCATCTTCATCCGTTACGCCAAAGTCGAAAATTTCATTATCTACAAGAAGATCATTTCCTAAATCAGCATCTGCATCAGAATCTACATCTACCCAATTTCCTGTTTCGGATCTTGCATCAGATATTTCAACTGTATTTCTTATAGCTTGTCCATCGTCAAAACTTCCAACTTGGAAAGTTACTTGAACGACCTTAGTCTGACCCACAGCAAGTCCCGCATTGTCTCTAAACGAAATAACATTTGGAGCTTCTTGAATCCATCCATTTTGACTTGGCCCAGAAAGAAATGTCAATGTTGACGGGAATTCATCATGGATCGTGAAATTTTGTGCAGCTATATTTCCTTGATTGATCACAGAAATATTAAACGTTACACGCTCACCTGGTTGGTAAGGTCTTGTTTCACTTACCAATTTTCTTATCGCCAAATCAAATACTTCAATAAGGGCAACATCGTGATCATCTTCATCAACTGAAGGATCTTCATTGATACTGTTGTCTGTATTTGTATTTGCGAAAGCACCGTTATCATTGTCATCTATATCATCCGCAGTTGAATCGATATCCGAATTTACATTTCCAAACTGATCAACAGTTCTAGAAATTTCTGCGAAATTTTCAAAATCCAAATCGTTTCTTTCAGTCAATGTCAGAACGATTGGCACTGTAAATGAATCGTTTGGTTGTAATGCTTCAGTATGAACATACTTTGCTTTTCCATTGTCTACTGTCCACTGTGGATTAGCAGATGCTTTGAATGCAAAATTTCTATTTAAGTAGTCTGTTACTTCAACTTCAGTAGCAACCACGTCTCCTTGATTGATTACTTCTATCAAGAAAGTAACATCTTCATTCATTTTTGGAAAAGAGTTACCACTCACAGTTTTAATCAATGCTAAATCAAAATTTGTTGGTGCTACCAATCCAATATCATAACTATGATTTACTTCATCGTCAGATGTAATCGAAACCGGAATTAAGTGCCTTACATCTTGTCCTGCACATGTATTGGCATCAGTAATTAAATCTGAACCCAATTCACTATCTACTCCAGTTGATGTAAGATTGAATGAAGCACCATTAATATTATAACCGCCATTGGTTAAGTTTAAAAAACTAGGATCAATACTTACATAGTATTGCTGATTTGTATACAATCCATCAAATACTGGATTTGTCAAACCAACGTTAGAAACATTGGTATTGTTAAATCTATATATTCCATTTGCATCTGTTGTAGTAACACCTACAACATTGCAAGCTGCATCAAGTAAAACGATATCTAGCCCTACGACAACCTCTTCACTTGGATCTTGAATCCCGTTAGAATTGGCATCAAACCAAACATAGTTACCTATTTCTGGACTTGGTCGAGGACACACTGCAACCAATTCGCCAAAGCCAGTCGCTTTACCAAATTGATCAGAAAGATTTTGTGCGTATAGCTCTCTACCATTGATATAAGTTCCATCTAAAGTATTGTATCTATGTAATCCACCTGCATAAGCATTAAACAATGGATCGTATACTGCTGCTACCACTTCACCAGAACCTGGCAAAGCAAAAAACGATCCCAATGCCACTTCATTGTGGTAATTAGGATTTCCTGGAAAGAAATCAAAACCAAAAAATTCACCACCATCTGGACCTTCGCCGTTGTCAACTCCTGACCCTATTAGTGAACCTGCAACTCCATTAGACTCAAGAGTCCATGTGCCATTGTTGTTCCAAGCCATCAATAAATCTGGATATTGTTGATCTACTCTTCCAAAACTTCCATCACAGAATGTATGACCGTATCTGTCTGATAAACCTATTAACATATTTCCTTCATCAGTGAAGTCAATATCTGAAAACCAATGAGAAGTAATAAATGCACCTGGATTACTATCATCCCAGTAACCTCTTATTTCATTGGTCTCAAAAATCTCAACAAAAGATCCTGTCGAAGGGTCAAATTCATAGACTATTGCAGATGAGTCATTATTAGACAAGGAAATCGAACCATCACAAGTAATTCCTACATAATACCTTCCTTCGTGATATTCAAGTGCAAAAGATCTTGCAACTCCTCCAGTACATCCTGGATCGGGAATTGAAAATTCTTGAACATTTGATGAAGTAGGATTGACAAGAGGAATCCTTACCAATGTATTCTTAAAAATATTGACTGCATACAGGGAACCACCATCTGGTGATAATACTATATTTCCTATTCCAACTTTTCCAACTTGTGATCCAAATCCGCAATCAGATTCATCCGCGATCAAAAGTGATCCTGTATCAATACCTAAGTCTGACAACTTTACAAATATTTCTGTTCTACGAGTAGACAAGTTTGTTTTAAATATTGCATCGTGGCCATATGGAGTCAAAGCCGCATATTGCTTAACAAAAGAAGAAGAATATACATCTTGATTTTTATCATCGTATGCCAATCCCCAGATAGAACCTGTTTCAGCTTTTGTCGCATAAACAGTTGTAGGAGTTGACGGATCAAACTGATAATCTATACCTAAAATGGTAGCATTGCCTCCAAATGAAGTAATATCTCCTCTTACAAAGCATGTTACTAAAAGTTCGGGATTATTATTACATCCGACGCTCGCATTGGTTAAACCAAAATTCACATTACATGCAGGCACAGAAACATTTCTGATATCAGATAAGTGATCCGTTCCTATGTGTGATGAATTATATCCTTGTATAAAGGATACTTCAACTCTATAGGAGTCATCATTTGTTAATCCGGAAAATTGATAATTTCCTGAAGAATTGGTGAATTCAGTAGCTATAATACTACCGGTTTCATCAAACAGTGTAATTAACTTTCCTGATACACCGTTTTCAGAGGATTCAAATCCTCCATTGACGTTTTCATCAAGAAATACACTTCCTTCTATTATTCCATCCGAACATTGGGTATGTCCAAATATTGGAAATAGAAGTAAAAAAATCGCTACGACTAGTGATTTACACACCAGTCCACCTGCATGGCTACAGAGTTCTCTCATTTGACCTTAATTAAAATTGTAAATTCCTTAAAGTGCCCCAAATATTGGGTACTTCGGTTTACTGTAACTGGGAGATGGGTAATCGGTTTTTGGTCAAAATGATAGCTAATATCTCGACAAATATATAACGATTATTCGTAATATGTAATCATATTACAATTTTTTTTAATTTGAAAAGAGCTGATATACTGCGCTTTAGCTTGCACATTGTTTTCTGAATGTGAATTTAAAATATCCACATTAATGATCTTAAGTCTCCAACTTACCTAAGCGCTCTACTTATTTGATCAATATTCCTTTCTTTGTTATACTCTTGTCGGCAGATTTTAAACTGTAGAAGAAAACACCTGAAATGCCTTTAAATAAGGACCTATCAATAGAAATCTCATTGATTCCGCTATGTCCTAATGCTGATAAGGTATACAATATTTGACCGTCCATATTGGTGAACTCTAACTCATATTCTTGGTCTTCAGGAAGCCAAAACGATAGCTTAGCTTGCTCTACCATAGGGTTAGGTTGCATCTGAAATAATTCAAAATTTTTCTTAGAATTAAAATCAAGTTGGATACCTGACACCTCTAAAACATCGCCAGAGTAAAGTTCATTGGCAAAATCAACAGTCTCTAGGTGAAACTCGTTCCCATATGCATCATTGGTAATCACGGAAAAAAGAATCTCTCCCTCTTGTACATGTACCATCTGTGTTCCATTCCAACTAAATCGAAGCGAATGATTTCTTAAGGCCATATTTTCTGGTCTCATAACGATAGCCCCCGGTATGATTTTAGTCGTTTCTTTTATTCCGCTCAAGGCAAATTGAAAACCTGCAATAGAAATTGCCTTAGAACTTACAAATGAAATCTTTGTTCCTTGAGCCGTTGATTCTTCCTTCACAGAAATGATCATTTGCGAAAGCGAACGAACATGTATATCACCATCAATCATATTGGTGATGGCACTTTCGTTCACGTCACCAGATTTTATTGAAACAAAATCAAGTGCTTGCTCATTCATATCCAAATCTTCAAGATTCATCAACTCATTGAATGGCCAAGGATTATTGATATCCATTGTTTCGTTACTTGGCACTAGTCTCCAACTTTCATTCCCTTCAATATCTTGGGTGATACCAAGTATCAGTTTTCTGAGCTTGATCAAATCTATGGATGACACACGCTCATCATTACTGGCATCTGCGGCAATAATTTTATACGGGCTATCTAGCAATTGAGTCCCCAAAATATGTTTTTGTATGAGGACAAGATCCAAAGTTGTTACTCCATTTAACCAGTCATCATTTTTTGATCCTGTTAAGGTATAACTCGCATACATTGGATTGCTTTCAAATTCGAAATTCCCATTTTCATCTGTAATCAGATTTTGAGGATATCCTGGCGCATCGCTTTCCAAGATCATGGTCATACCTTCAAGATTATTTCCTTTTTCAGTGGATACATTCCCGGCTATGATCGCTCGTGCTCCAGCAAGGCCGCATGCATCCATATTGTCAGACAACTGAAGATTGACATCACAGTAATCATAATTACCACACAAATCCCAAACATACATCGATACTGGTAAGATACCTCCAGCATTCAGAGTGACTTCTAGATCATCGCAATCAAAAATCTTAGAGCTACTTCCTATTGCTTCGTTCCAAAGTTCTGCATCCCCGTTTATATAGGCACTTTGACTGGCAACACCATTCTCATCATACCATGGATCATCTTCTTCAGAATCTACTAATTGTGGAGGAACATTTGAACTAAATGTATAAATCAAATATTCATTATCTGTACAATTGTCAAAACTTCCTGTATCAAAATCCTTTGCCCAAAGTTCTACTCTGCCATTCTGCATGAGTGCCGAACTAAGCGATAGACAATATGGTGTAGGTTTCTTCAAATCCTTAATCGTTACATATTGTGTTTGACTTTTAAAGTTTCCGCAGCCATCTTCTACCTTCCAATGCACTCTATGGACCTGACTACAATTGGCTTCAATCCCATCTGGTAAATCTAGGTACATCGTATCCATCGTCGGAGTGAGATAAAAAGGATCACTTGGATCTAGTGATGTACTAAAAGTATAATCGACCTCCCAGTCAGCATACAAATCAACATCTACTTCCCATTTCAACCAATCTGTTCCACAAGCACCGTTATCGGTGGCAGATGCTACCAATTGAATTCCTTCTCCGACACAATCAACATTAGAAGAGACAATGGTATCTTGTACATACAAGTTAGGTTCGACAGAATCGAATAATCGAATTGTTTGTGTATAATTTAGCACACCTTCTGCAAATCCATCGTCGAGTCCTGGCTCCGGAATATCGTTGTTGTCCGGATCCAATGGATCGTACTGACACCAATTGATCACAGACCAATGGTTTAAAATTTTAAAACAAGTACCTGTCTGAAAATAAAATGTATCACTTACAAGGCTGGTTCCAATGGTCTGGCAGATATCTTCAAGCACAACTGGTTCTCCAAATTCTCCACCCAAACAATCGACTGTTTGGTCTTCAGGCCATTCTACTTCCAGCGGTTCGGTACTTAGCGGTCTTACGATAATCCATTGAGTGCAATTGGATCCTCCACAATACCAAGTTCTTCTTATTGCACCTTCTCTACAAGTTGGATTGTATGCAGGAATTTCTTCACCGATAAAAGGTGCAGATGTGGCTGGTTTGGTTTGGAAATTGTCATTTGGTGCATCGCAACCGGTTGGAAAACAGGCTCCTTGTGCGGAAGGTTCTCCTGTCTCCATAATATTATTAATATCTACTTCGCAAGTTACCTCAATGTGATCTGGACAATCTACAATAGGAACCAATTTATCTTCTACTCTAACGGTCGTCCAAGCCTCATTAAAATTATCCCCTAGCGTTCCAAAAACTCCATTGCCATCACCGTCATCCCATACTCTTATTCTTACCTCGTACTCTCCATAGGTCTGTCCATTTTCGTCAACTAGATAAAGGTCTTCACAACAGAACTTTACAAATTCGCCATCGTCGTCATCTGAATCAAGGTCATCTGAATGACCATCATCATTGAAGGTGGCGTTGCCTGGATGGCAATAGGTGTTCCCATCTGTTCGACGAATTTCAATCTTTACATCGGAGCAACTGTCAAAACTATGGTTGTCTACATTTTCTGCAAACAGCTTGGCTGTTCCATTCCCTTGGAAATCACTGGTCAATTGAATTACTAGATTTTCAGTCGTGATGGCAACGGGTGCAGTATCATCAACCACGGTTACTTTTACCTCAGATGTGCTTTGGTTACCACAACAGTCTTGACCATAATAGGTGAAGGTATGAATCCCCACTGGAACGTAGAGTGCCGTGTGTCCAGTAAAAATAATTCCCGTTGGACCTGTGACCCAGTAATTGGTTTCATTATCACAATCATCATAGATATGATCTGGTGGAGGCATCAAAATATCTGCATGACATGAACCTGGATCAACACTGACTGTAATATCAGAAACAGTCAAATCAGGACCATCAATATCTGTTATCTTAATCAACTGATCAAAAGTAACACTAGTTCCTTTGCACCAATCAATCAATGACCATGTACGCGTTATTTTGGAATTACCATAACACCCTGCTCCACACAAATCAAAAAGCTGATCTTGAAATCCAACATATAGATTACAAGTATTACTTGTAATAGGTGCAGCATGATAATTTCCATCATAGCCTTTGGTCACATAATATGGATAGGCATAAGGAATGCCTTCATTGTTTTCTTCTAGAATGGTTGTCTGCACATAATCATCTAGGGGCCCTGAAGGGGTATTGGGGGTATCTATATCATAATAATCAGCAACATTACTAGGTAGAAAATTACTTCCGCATGGAAGCACGACTTCTCTTTCTGGCAAATAGTAATCGTGCACACCTTGGGCAGGCCATTCTTCCCACAACCCATCGATGGTATTACCTGCGTCATTCAATTGGATTGCTTCAAAGAAAAATTCTTCTACACAATACTCAGTCAATTGATGCCCGGTATTAAAATTATAAACAAAACCTGTTGACCTTGTTACAAGTTTACTTCCACATCCATCTGCTTCGGAAATGGTATACGTGGGCTCAAGGGCTAGAAAGTTATTGCAATTATCAATCGGTTCATCAAGTTCAGGCAGTAATAATATCAGCGTCGTCGTATCAATCAAATCGGAACAATGAAAAGTGCAATGTGGATTTTTAATAATAAAATCACCATTCAATACACTCGCATCAACGATAAAATCACCCACATTAAATGCAGTATTTATAAAATGAGAAACTACTAGATAGTACGTACTGTCCTCGTCCAAAGTCATGGAAATATTTGCGGAAGCGATACCATCACCGTCTATCGCAATCAGGTTCTCACAAGGATTGGTCTGATCAAAATATCCTTCATAAAGAGAAAGAAAAACATTGGGTTGTGATATGCTTATATCTGTCATTTGGAAGTTGGTTGAACCGGCAGACTCAATACCAAATTCAAAAACTTCATAAGAAACAGGAATACCTGATTCGCAACCCACACTAGAGACAACATCTGGTCTTACATATATGGGGCTGTTGTCATCCAAGGTACCTTCCAGCTCCTCAACATCAAGTAAAAATGATTCGCATTCGCAATTGATTACAGGTGGCAATTTATCTTCTACCAATAAATAACCACCACAAGAGTTTCCTCCATTCCCGATGCTAACGGTATACTGATACCAGCCGGGTTCATCTATAATTGTTCCATCAATACCTTCAATTGTAAATTCAATATTACAGCTTGCAGGAGGCAAGGTTCCTTGAATCAGCATCTGGAGTGTTACATCAACTTGGCAGTCAACATCCAGTGCTACATTTACCTGTCCATTGCATGCAAAAAAGCATTGAGCATCCAATCTTAAGATACTAGAGCATACCAATAGTAGGATAACTCCATAAGATCTCGGGTTCATTTGGGATGAATTTAGGTTCTCTTAGTTAGTTCGTCACCTAAATTTATAAATTCCGAGAATTATCCAATAAATCTTAGACTATTGATAATCAAGTAGTTAGGGGTAATTTTTAAATGCTTAAAAGACATATATATAATCTCCTTAACGTAAGGGACTATAGATATAAGCAATTTTAGCTATGCAACTTTCAATTTTTGGAGCTTGGACTTCAAAAGCTTCTCTTTAACGTATTCTTCGTCGATGATGAGAGAAGTTTTTTCCTTTTCTGATGGCAAATAATACATTGCATCGGTTAAAATCGCTTCACAAATTGATCTAAGTCCTCTGGCACCCAATCCAAATTCGATGGCTTTCAGAGCAATCAGATCGATGGCTTCTTTGGTGAATTCTAATTTCTTTGATTCCATGTCAAACAACAATTGGTATTGTTTGATCAAGGCATTTTTAGGCTCAGTCAGGATTCTGACAAGCGCTGCTTGATCCAAAGGATCAAGGTATGTAAGTACAGGCAATCTTCCAATCAATTCTGGGATCAAACCAAACCTCTTCAAGTCTTGGTGATTGACATATTGAAGTAAATTTTCTTGGTCTACTTCTTCTACTGAACTTTTATCAAACCCAATTACTTGGGTATTCATTCTTCTTGCTATGATTTTCTCAACACCATCGAATGCTCCTCCACAAATGAAGAGAATATTACTTGTATTGATTTTGATCATTTTCTGTTCTGGATGCTTTCTTCCTCCTTGTGGTGGAACGTTCACATCTGCCCCTTCTAGCATTTTTAAAAGTGCTTGCTGAACACCCTCACCTGATACATCTCGAGTAATGGAAGGGTTGTCGTTTTTACGAGCAATTTTATCAATCTCATCTATGTATACAATTCCTTTTTGTGCAGCTTCTACATCATAATCACATGCTTGCAAAAGTCGACTCAACATACTCTCAACATCTTCACCTACATAACCAGCTTCTGTGAAGATTGTCGCATCTACAATTGTAAAAGGCACTTCGAGAAAACTGGCAATGGTTTTTGCCATTAATGTTTTTCCTGTTCCTGTACGTCCAACAAAAAGAATATTGGATTTCTGAAGATCAATATCATTCTTGGCTGTGTAGTTCAATCTTTTGTAGTGATTGTAAACGGCTACAGCTAGGTACTTTTTCGCTTCATCTTGACCAATGATGTATTCGTCAAGATACTCGCTGATACCTTGTGGAGTAATATTTTCTGGTAATTTGAAATCGGAGGATTTAGGATCACGACTGATCATCTCTTCTGTAAGAATATCGTGGGCTTGTGATACACATGCTTCACAGATGTGTGCCTCGATACCGGCAATGAGAATTACAGTTTCTTTTTTATTCTTTCCGCAGAAAGAGCAGTGCTCCTGATTTCTAGATTTCAAATTTTATACTTTAGGTTTTAAATTAAGCCTTTTTTCTCGGATTATCTCTATCCAGTACTTCATCTACCAATCCATAGGCTTTTGCTTCCTTAGATGTCATCCAGTTGTCTCTTTCGCTATCTGCTTCGACCTTCTTAAAGGTCTGTCCACAATTTTCAGCAAGGATATCATAGAGTTCTTTTCTCAAACTCTTAATTAACTTATATGAGATCTCCATATCTGTAAACTGACCAGACATTCCACCAGAAGGTTGGTGAATCATGACTCTACTGTGTTGCAGACAAGTACGTTTACCTTGAGTACCTGATGAAAGTAAAACCGCTCCCATTGATGCTGCCAAACCTGTACAGATTGTTCCAACATCAGGAGATACATATCTCATCGTATCGTAGATTCCCAATCCAGCCAATACAGAACCACCTGGACTATTGATAAACATCTGAATATCTCTTTTAGGATCCGTTGATTCCAAAAACAAAAGTTGCGCTTGAATTACATTGGCAACGTAGTCATTGATTCCTACTCCTAAGAAGATGATTCTGTCCATCATCAATCTTGAGAATACATCCATCCCCACCACGTTCATCTGTCTTTCTTCAATCACTTGAGGAGTAAATCCAGTAATATTAGGATAAGCAACGGTTGCTTTTTCCATATAATTTTGAAGATGCATACCACTCATTCCTAAATGCTTGGTTGCATACTTTTGAAACTCATCTTTTGGAAACATCTGTTATGCTTTTTGTTGTTTGTTAATTTCATCTATCATTGCGTAGAACTCTTCCATGGTCTTTTCTTCAAACTTCACCGTTACTACGTTTTCAATTTCTTTGTACATTTTGATGGTGATTGCTTCATCCACCAACTTTCTTCTCTGCTCCTTATCATTCATAAGGTTCTGTGCGATCATATCTATATACTGGTCGTTTCCAGCCATATTATAACCAAAGTAACCCTTAACTTGTTCCTTGGCTCTCGCTAAAACTTCTTCTTCTTCAATTTTTATATCAAACTTCTTGATCAGGTCACCTTTAATAAGATTCCATTTGATATCATTCTTAAGAAACTCAAGAAACTGAACTTCATCAGCACCTTCTTTCATTACTTGCGCATTCTTAGCCCAAGTTAATAAAAATGAGTCTGGCAATTCGATTACCGTCTCACTCATCATTTTGTCCATTACAGACCTAAATAAGAGGTTTTGGCTACTATTGTGATGCTCTTCTGTGGTCTTTTCGACCAATCTTTTCAAAGCATCTTCCTTTGTTTTCACCTCTTCTCCAGGGAACATTTTTTCAAACAAAGACTCACCGATCTCACTTTTGATCATTCGCTCTACATTAGTAATGCTTGCTTTGACCTCTTTGTTGTAAGATCTCATATCTCCATCTTCCATTTTCAAGTAATACTTTCTTACAAAAGCATCATCTTTCCCTTCAATGTCCAATAAATCTATATCAATAGTATCATCAAGCTTTAGCTTCAATAATTGGTCCTTAATTTCATCTTTTAGATCTGAAACCAAAAATTTTATCTCTGCTTCTATAGGTTCGGTCAATCCTTCCTCGTCTGTCAATAGCACATCACCCATTAAAGAAATGATATCATTTTCTTCGATATCTTTTTTAACGGTCTGTCTATCGCCGAGTTGTCCTGCGATTTTGTCCAAGTTTTCATCTGCTTCTTTGTCAGACAACACGAGGTTGAATCTTACGTATTCATCTGCAGCATTGATGCCTTTCACCTCAAATTCTGGCTGAAGTGCAACATCAAACTTAAATTTATAATCTTGGAGATTCTTGTGTGTTATATCAACAACACCATTGTCTGGACTAAGAATTGGGTCAAGAATGGTTTCTATGTTGTTTTCTTTGAGGTAGTCATAAATTCCTGAAACGGCTTTTTCATTTACCATTTGAGCAAGTATTTGATCACCATAAAGGTTTTTTACATAACTAAGAGGAGTCTTCCCCTTTCTGAATCCTTTCATGTGAGCTTGACCTCTTTGCTTTTTGATTTCATCTTCAAATTGCTTGAGATAGTCAGCTTTATCAATGGATATCGTCAGATTTGCTGTCTGCAAATCATTTTTTTGAAAATCTATATTCATATAAATGTGTGAAGTCTCTAAGGAGAAATGTTATTGAAAAAGTGGTGCGGGTAGAGGGAGTCGAACCCCCACGCCGTTAAGCACTAGATCCTAAGTCTAGCATGTCTACCAATTCCATCATACCCGCCCAATATTTCAAAGAGTTGCAAAGATAAAATGTTTTTTAATTGAAGCAAGATAATTTACCCTTCTTATTAAGATATATGCTTCCAACCAATAATCTTAGGCTCTATTCCTTAATTGTGCTTAAATTTAACCCTATTATACAGGGATAATGGTAAATAATTGATGCTAGATGGCTAGAAAGGAGATAGACGAAAAAGAAATGGTGGTTGTACAAGCTGCTTTTGATAAGCTCCATGAGCTTATTAAGCCTAGATTGATGGGTGATGACGAGGCCTTACTTATCAAGGCGTACGAATTGGCATTAAAAGGACACTGGACACAAAGAAGAAAGTCAGGTGAACCTTATATTCTACATCCTATCGAGGTAGCTAGAATATGTTTTCAAGAAATTGGTCTAGGACCAACTGCCGTTATCTCAGCATTGTTGCACGATGTGGTAGAAGACACGAAGTATGAACTCGAAGACATTGAAAAACATTTTACGGACAAGATTACCTTGATTGTAAATGGTCTGACAAAATTGGATGGATTGTACAATGTAGAAAGTCCACAAGCCGAAAATTTCAAAAAGGTTATATCCACTTTAACTCAAGATGTAAGAGTGGTTTTGATAAAAATGGCGGATCGTATCCACAATCTAAGGACCATTGATGTCATGCCGCGTCACAAGCAATTGAAAATTGCCGCTGAAACATCATACATCTACGCCCCGCTCGCTCACCGTCTAGGACTCTATGGTATTAAGACAGAATTTCAGGATATTATCATGAAAATCAATGAGCCAGAAAAATATGGGGAAATTGCGGAAAAACTTGCCAGTTCTGAAGATGAACGGCAGTCCTATATTTCTGAATTTATTGACCCGCTAAGGAAAAAACTGGAAGATCTTGGATTGAAGTATCGAGTTCACGGAAGACCGAAGGCAATTTATTCGATTTATAACAAGATTAAAAAGAAAGGGGTCAGTTTTGAGGAAATCTATGACCTATTTGCCGTAAGGATCATACTCGATGTTGATCTAGAAAAAGAAAAGACTTCATGCTGGAATGTCTACTCAGTCATTACCGATTTTTATAATCCCATACCAGAAAGATTAAAGGACTGGGTCACTACTCCCAAAGGAAATGGATACGAGTCTCTTCATACTACTGTGATCGGTCCAAATGGTCGTTATGTCGAAGTACAAATTCGTACAGAAAGAATGGATGATATTGCAGAAAGAGGTTTTGCTGCACACTGGAAGTATAAAGAAATTGAATCCATCAATAATAACAAAAGCAATAGCAGCGTATACGATCGCTGGCTAGATAGTATCCGAGATATGCTAGATGCAAATCATAGTGATGCACTTGAATTTGTGACTGATTTCAAGACCAACTTGTTCAACGAAGAAATCTATGTGTTTACACCAAATGGAGATATGCGTATTCTACCAAAAGGTGCCACGGCATTGGATTTTGCTTTTGACATTCACTCGGATGTCGGGTACAAAGCAACAGCGATCAAGGTGAACAACAAGTTGGTGCCGATGGGTTTCAAGTTAAGCAATGGTGATCAGCTTCATGTCACCACGCAGAAAAACCAGAAACCCAATGAGAACTGGTTGAAGATGGTGGTCACTGGGAAGGCGCGGGCCAAGATCAGATCTGCCATGAAGGAGGAACGCAGAAAGGCAGGAGAGGTTGGCAAGGAATCCCTGATGCGTAAATTGAAAAATTTGAAGGTCGACTTTGAAGAAAATATTGACATGCTGGTAAAGCATTTTGGGTTTGTGAGCCGACCAGATTTATATTTCGCTGTCGCAAATGAAACTGTCAAAATCAGTGAACTAAAAGCATTTGCAGTTGAAAAAGGGAAGTTGGTATTGATCCCTGAAGATGAGGGCGAACCAGCACCACCTACAGAAGAGACCGCACCTAAACGAACCAAAAAACAAAAGGAAGTAAAGGCGAATATCTTCATCAATGGAGAAGCTGCCGATGATTACAAATACGAATTGGCATTGTGCTGCAAACCAGTACAGGGAGATGATATTTTTGCCTACACAACTTCTAACTCAGGCATGAAAATTCACAGGACTGTATGCAAGAATGCCACCCACCTGATGGCAAATTTTGGCTACCGGGTGATGAAGGCAGAGTGGCAAGGAAATACTTCGACAAATTTTGCTGTCGATCTTTTGATTACGGGTGTCGATTCAGGCGTGGGTGTAATCCAGATGATCACTAATGAAATTTCTAATAATCTTCATATGAATATTCGATCCTTTAGTATGGAAGGAAAAGAAGGATATTTTGAAGGAAAGATCAGTATGTTTGTCTCCAATAAGAATCAGTTAAACATTGCGGTACGTGCCATTGAAAAACTTCCAGGTGTTCAATCCGTTATAAGAATAGAGAAATAGCCTATGTCAAAAGAAGAAGTACTAGCAAATCTTATCATTGAAGTGAAGACCATCTTCACTACCTACCTTGAAAACAATAAATTCAGGAAAACACCTGAACGATTTGCTATACTTGAGGAAATCTACAAACAGACAGATCACTTTGATGCGGAGGCTCTTTATATCCACATGAAGAAGCAAAATTATCGCGTGTCTAGAGCTACTGTTTATAATACCTTGGAAGTACTTGTTAATTGTGATTTGGTCAACAAAATTCAATTTGGAGAAAACCTGACCAAGTTTGAAAAGTCATATGGTTACAAACAACACGATCATTTAATCTGTGTAGACTGCGGAAAGGTTTTGGAGTTTTGCGATCCAAGAATTCAGCAGATAAAAAGCATGATGGGAGATCTCCTCAAATTCAATGTCACACACCACAATCTAAATTTGTATGGTCAGTGTAAAAATGAATGCGAGTACAAGCAATCTCAAAAATCTAATCTTTCTTAGGAGGAATTGGTGATCCATGTGGATCCGTTTTTGGGTGCCCCAAATCTCGACTAATTTTATCCATTAAATCACGGGACAGGTGATGTTCCATTCTTTCTGCATCCGGATGGATTTTGGATGCATCCATTCCCATGGCTTCCACTTGGTACGTTTCCCAAAGTCTGTGTGCTCTGATCAATCTTGTAGCTTGTACATCACCTTTGCTAGTCAATAACAAAGCTTGCCCTACTGGCATTTGCAATAAGTTATTTCTAATCAACTTGCTGATCAATGCATTTGCTTTATTGGTTGACAGACCTACGTAGGCTGCAACATCTGTTTTCAATGCGCCTTTGTTTTTGAATAGGTATTTGATAATGTCTTCCATCTCGATTCTGTCAGATTCTTTTCTTTCTCTGAGATACTTGAAGATGACTCCATGCTCAGGAGAAAATAAAACAGCCAATAAATATATCAGCGCAGATACAACCGCCATCGTCGGACCCGGAGGAAAATCAAAAACAATCGAAGCCACCAATCCTAAAATTGCTGAAAGCAAACCAAGGAAAGCTGAAATCACAATAACGTTTTTCATCTTATTGCTGATCAACAAAGCCGTTGAAGAAGGTGTTACCAACATGGCAACAACAAGAATAACGCCCACCGCTTGTAGAGATGCCACAACAACAAAAGATAACATCAACAATAAAAAGTAATGTAAAAACTTGGTAGGAATTCCCATTGTCTGAGCAATGGTCTCTTGAAAAGTTGATACAAACAAATGTCTATAAAACAAGGTGACACTGATGATGGTAAACAACATGACTCCAAAGGTCAAGTAGATATCTTCATTGGATATTCCCAAAACATTTCCAAAAAGAAAGTCTTTCAGATCGATGTGCACTCCTTCCGAATGTTGTAACCATGAAATGCCTATCACTCCTACAGAGAATAAAGTCGTGTACACAATACCTATCGCTGCATCATTTTTGGTCGTCATGTTTTGTTGTATCCAAGAAATAGAGAGGGCTGCCACCAAACCGGCAATACTTGAACCGATGAAAAATCCGATAGAGCTGTATGATTGTACAATGACGAAGGCAAAGAAAATTCCTGGCAATACAGAATGAGATAGGGCATCTCCAATCAAGGACATGTTTCTCAATACCAAAAAGGTCCCGAGAATCCCACACATCAGACCTACCATCGATGAGGTGATGAGTGCTCGTTGGAATAAATCCGTGCTTAATAATTCAATGACTTCTTGCATAATATAGGTCAAAGATACTAATTTTTAGATTTGTCTAAAAATATTTTAGGGAAATGCTTGATTTTGGTGTTTTAATGAGTGCAATAATGCTAAGCTTCGACTTATGATTTTTCATGTTTGTGCTTTATGCAGTGAGAAAGAGGTAGGCAGACCGTCCCACACCTACCATCAATACATTTAAGGAAAGGAACTTTAATAACTTAAGTCATTGACAATCAGTATCTTAATAGAATATTCTTCAATCTTATTATAGGAAAAACCAAATATATTGATGTCCATAAAAATCCAATAATTGTTACATTCGAAAAAACATGAACACCATTGCCCTGTAGGCAAACAAAGTGAACATAAAATCCAGAAGATTCATATGAATTTTAAAATTTTAGCCCACAATTGATTACTTTTAGTAAGACCCTATCTCATGAAAAACTTACTTCCATTCCTAGTAATCCTTGGTCTTGGGCTTACAAGCCAGACTTTACGATCTCAATCTACTATTAACATAGACTCGATTCAATCGGTCCTTGACTTGAATCTAGCGGAAGATTCTATTGAGATTTTCTTAAAAAATGTACACGCATTAGAACTAGAAATTATAAAAGATGAATCACAAAATTATGAAGACCATATAGATTTATTAGACTCACTTTATGAGATTCCACTCAACAAGCAAGTCGACAGTTTCCTTTACAGGACTTACTTATGTAGACATGCCGTAAAGATTAAGAATATCACCAACGATTATGTGCATGCATTGGATTACTATCTTCTAGCTTACGCTTACGCAAAAGATAAAACAGTGCTTGATAATTATGGCTGGTACAATGAGAAACATATTGCCGACAATTATGCACAATTGAATCAATATGATAGAGCCATATTATTTTATAAAAAATGTATTCCATTCTTAGAGCAGAATTCTAATTTCAAAAATTTATCTAGGCTATATGCCGATCTAGGTAAAGCCTATCGATGGCAGAAGGACGAACTCAACATGTATAAATTCTATGATTTAGCTATTGTATATGGTGAGAAAAGTAAAAGTTACTTAGGGCTACAAGCTGTCCATTTGAATTATGCCAAATTTCACAGAGAACAATCTATCGATTCATTCAATGACCAATCATTTTTCAAACACTTAAACAGCTCTAAAATCTATTTAGAGAAAATGAAAAATCAACCCACTTATTTGGGTATGAAAAAAGAGATCTTTATGGAAGAATTTGAATATCTACATAAGATCGGAAATCTAAATACGGCAGAAGAAAAACTAAAAGAATGCTTGGCTATATCTGAACAAGTTTATACAACCAAAAGATCTAGAGAAAGAGCCAAAACAAAAATAAAGGTCGTCAATTACTATCTCGATCAAAATCAATTAGAAACCGCCAACAAATATTTAAAAAGTGCCTTCAATGATCTACTCCCTGATTACACTTTCAAAGAAATACCAAATAAGAATATCCTCGTCAAAGAAAACACCTTTGCAGACTTATTAAGTTATAAATCTGATTATTACAGACTCAAATATAATAATAGCAAAAACTCAAGTTATTTAGACTCTGCCCTACACTCTATAGATTTGGCATTAGCTTCCAAAATATCACTAGATAATCATCTTGTTACAAAAACCACAAAACTGGCATCCATTGAAATCAACAAAAAACTAATTGACAAATCTTTAAATATTTGCTATCTCAAATATCAGGTATCTGATAACACCCGTTTGCAAGAAAAAATCAGAAATTATTTTAACCAATCAAAATCGGTAATACTAAAACAAGAATCCAACAATTCCCAACTCAATAAAGAAATGATTGAAATGGATCAGATCACTTTAGATTCTATCAATGAAAATCTAATTCAACTTTATGGGTCAAATAACTCGAATATTAATGAAGTTGAGATTTTTGAGAACATCCAACAAAGGGAAGAAATTTACAATAAGTACAATAGTGAAAAATATCACTACAAGTCCTTAGACCAGAGCTACATTGAATATGTTGCAACAGACGACAACTATTTTGCATACACAAATATCCAAAATGATTACTTTATTAAAATCGGAAAGAGAACTACCATTGATTCAATGATTCTTAATGTCATTGAGAAAATAGAATCAAAATCAGATTTATTGTCATCCAAAGATCTAATTGAATTATCCCAAAGACTAATTCCCTTTCCTTTAGAGCAAAACACTGAACTCATCATCATTCCAGATGGAACTCTAAGTTATCTCCCTTTTGATATTCTAGTGAAAAATGGTAAATATCTCATTCACAATCATCAAATTTCCATTGAACCACATCATAAAAAATTGATACACCAAAACGATTGGACAAAAAATAATTCGGTGTATTGTTTGGCACCTAGTTACGAATATGATTTTAAAGAAAAGTCAAAAGAACAAGTCGCCTCACGATCAGCCGTCACCCCACTTCCTTTTGTGGAATTAGAAATCATATCCTTAGAAAAGACCTTTGGCTCTCAACTTAAAATTGCAAGAGAGTTTAATCTGAACGAATTGATTGAAAACTCCACCTCTTCTAATATTTTTCATTATTCTGGGCATGCGAGAGCGACCAAAGACTCATGCTATTTAATTCTAGACAATAAAAAAGCACAATTTGACTACAACCAAATAAGTAGCTTGAAGAACAATTTTGAACTGGTCGTTTTAAGCGCTTGTGAAACTGGTCTTGGTCAATTTGATTACGGAGAAGGCCTTCGCAGTCTATCTTCCGCATTTCTTAATGCTGGATCAAAATCTATTCTCTACTCATTATGGAAAGTCAACGATCAAAGTACAGGCCATTTAATTTCTGGCTTTTACGACAAGCTAAATGAAGGATATAATAATTCGGCTGCACTGCATAAAGCCAAATTGCATTTCATAGAAAATGCTTCTCCCGACTTTCGCCATCCCTATTACTGGGCAGGCTTCACACTTGTTGGAAATGAAGAGATAATGAAAAGCATGAAGTTATCAACAAAACTCTTAATTGGAAGCGCATTAATTTTTCTATTACTAATCTTAAAAAAATCAAAATGAAACTTCTTACAACACTATTCATTCTATTCTGTGTAAAAGGAATGTATTCACAACCAGATCATCAATGGCTTATTTATGATGAATTAGGTAAAGATGGCATGATCGGCACTCATCAGAATACTTACTCAAATTCACTAGGTGATATAATTAAATTCAACTCAGTAAGAAGGCCACCTCCAGAGAGTCAAATAAATGGCGACACCAGGATATATGCAAATCAATTTTTCTTTATTAGTAACGATGGCTCATTTACCCTAAGTCAATACGATAATTCCAATCATAACAATAAATTTAATAACACATCCTCAAAAATAAAATATGCATATCTCACAAATATTTACCAACAAGATGATCCACCAAATAGAGTTACTGTTACCAATGCTTCAAACGGAGTAGCCCCAGCATTGGATCCAAGTAATAATATATATCCAACAGGTAACTTAGCGACAAATCATGACATTTTACACAACAAGGACATAACATTGATAGTTAAAGATCTCCCCTCAAATTCTGGAATCTATACATTATGTTACAGTGGTATATATCAAGAAGAAATATCATTCAATGAATCAAACTTAGGAAGCACTAATGCTTTGCATATGCAAGGAACATTTATAACCAACTCACCCGATCCTATAAATTTTCTTGACGACCCAAATTCACAACTTGATAATTGCTTACAATTTGAATACACAACTGGTAATGTTTTTCTCAATTTTAATATTGAATTAAGAAGACCAATTATCGTTGATACAGACATTATTTTTAAATTATATCAAGGAAATATTCCTAAACCTGGAACAATGGTTGGGGATTCATTAAATGTATTAGTTAATAGCAAATTTCATGATCCAAATTTCATTGAACTCATGTGTATCTGGCAAGAAGAAACCAACAATAAAGTTGTCAATAAAGCACGCTATAAAATTTCTTGCTATAATGAAGACGAATATGGCGATGTTGATTTTGTCTCTTTTATTTTAGGCTTACCAAAGGTTGCCAACCATGAAAATCCAAATGTAGATCTTTTAAACTGGAATATTGGCGGTAAAAAAGGTTGTGGGCAAAAAGGATCTAATTTGAGTTTATCAAATAACTTACCTACATTAAATATAACTAATGGTTTACTTGAAATTAGATTCCCACAGAATTATGGCTTAGGTGTATATAATAATAAACCCAAGGAATCATATACAGCAGTTTTTGAAATGATCGTTGAATTGGATCCAAATTTAACTCTTAACGAATTACATTTTGCAAACTTATATTTTTATAATCCTAGAACAAAATTTGAGAATACTACTTACCCAATCAAAGAATTCATTTCGCATGATACTTGTTTAACAAATGCTGATATTACCTTGCCAGATTCTGGGTTTGAGGGTTGTATATGGGTAAATAAAGTAGATGGACCTTGTGGTAAAATCTGTGGGCCAGTTAAACCACCAAGCTCAACGCCTGTTCCCGGCCCAGTAAAGAAAGATCAAATTAAAAAGAAAAATCGATAATTACTAAAACAACTTACTTAGCTTATTTCTATAAAACTTATCCATATCCAAAGGGAGTGATTCTAACGCTTGATTAAAATCACTCTCTTTTTCTAATTGATAAAGTAATACTATCCTCAAATAATTAACCCTATCTCTCTGAACCTTATCCTTTGCCACAACCTCAGAGAAAGATGCCAATGCCTCTTTATACTTTTTATTCTTCAAATACACCTCACCCAACCAATAACTCTTTTCACTATCATTTAAATCCAGTGCACGTATTGCATTCATTGACTTTTCCACATTGCCATTTACCCCATCTGCCAAAGCACTGCTAAGATTCATATTGTCCCCTTTCTTAATCTCCCAATTGGGCTCAACATACAATTCAGCAAAAGAAACTTTTTCTTGTTTAAAAAAATCAGAGAAAAAATAACTCACAATAAAACCAAAAAGTAAAAGTGTAGCAGCAATAAGCCCAAGTCTCTTAATTCTCGTTATTGACTTCTTTTTCTTCGCTTCCTTTCTATGTTTTTCCCCAATACGCTTGATCGCTTCTAATGACTCTGAATGCCTCACTTTCTCAGCAAGATGCCCTTCCATCATCTGAAACAATTCAAACTCAGATTTGAATACAGTATCTGACGCCAATCGATCCAAAAAGGCCTTACCTTCTTGATCAGTCAATGCACCTTCAACATACTTTTGAAACAATATGATGTTATCTTCTTTCATTCAAAATATTGACTATACTGTTTATCTTGCTTAACCAACTCCGACCAGCGTTTCATGCATGCAGCCTTTCTTCTGTACAAAGTATTGGCTGAAGAAAAGTTCATGCTATTTACAATGTCTTCAACCTGTACACCTTCCTTTACCATCGTCATTAGCTTCATACAAGTTTCACTCAATTGCATAAACGCTTGATCAAGCAATCGAGTTCTTAAGAAGGCTTTCTCTTTTTCAATCAACTTCTGTTCAGCATCCTCCTCCATATCATATTGCAACGAAACACTTTGAACAAATTTCTCACTGGTTTTATGACTACGGAGTTTATCTATCCACTTGCGCTTACAAATCAGAATAATCATCCCCTCCAAGTTCATGGTAAAAGTTTCAATCTTCAACAATATCAATTCCAAGGCCTCTTGAAATATATCGTAAGCATCAGATTCCGATCCATTATTATTCAAAATAAGAGACCGCACTTTTGGAAAACATTCCTCATATAATTTTCCTATGCTCGTTGCATCACCAGCCTTTAATCCATCAATAAGTGCTTTGTCTTCCAATTGAAGCGTGTTATAAAGTAAATATATAAAAATCCCTACTAGACAATCGTTTCTAATTATTAAATCAGCCCTTTCTCAAGCATATTAACGAGTTACTTCACAACAAGCATAAATCCCTTCCCAAAAATAAATTTATTTTTTTCCACTTCAAGGGTAAGATTCCTTAAGCCACTTCGATATACCATTATACAAGCGAAGTAGAAACAATTGAAAATAAAATCTGACCATAATTAAGAAGAATATTTCCTCTTAGTTTTTACTAAAAAAACAACTAATACAATCCCGGCAATAGGTGCACACTATTGCCCTAGGATTTTCATGTCTTGTCGACAACGACATGATTCAATGTATGGCTTAACATTTTTTAACTCATAAAAATTTGAATCATGGAATTTCTTAAAAATCTTTGGGACATCATCGTTGATGAAATTGGTGGTTTCTAAAGCACTGAAAACAAACAAGGTAGGATCATTCAGTTGGTCTTACCTTTGTTGTTTCTAGTCTTAAAAAGAAGACAACTCCTCCTTGATCCAATACCGGTAACTAAGATTTGAATACTTGGAAAGATCAATCTCTGTGTCTTTAAATTTTTTCATACTAAGCCGAGCAATCACTTCAAAGAAATTAAAATTTGAATCATAATATTTTTCGCTCACCCTACTTTTATGCCTAGTCAATAATCTTTTAAAGTTCAATAATTTATTCTGAAGTGTTTCCAATTCAATCTTCTCATCTTTGTAAAGCGCAATCGCTAGAAGGCAATGACTTCTCATTTTAACATCAAAATCATCAAAGGTTACTGAGGACAGGTATTTATTTATTTCATCATATTTATTATTATACATACAGATCTGAGCATAGGCGAGCAATCTAGAGGATTCCTTATTAGAAGTATCAACCATATCAATATATCTATCTACAAAATCAACTGTCCATTCATAGCTATTAATGGCCGCCAAAGTAGACACGATGTTATGAAACCGTCTTAGTGTGATTTTCTTATTTAGCAGCAAAACTCCCGAACTTATTGCATAGTCGTGAATTTCTCCTACCAGCGCTTTTGACTGCAGGGTTCCCTTTAGCCACAGCTGTAAGCTTAATGCAATAAAATAATAAACCATCAAGGTATGAATGAAGCCATCTTTTGAAAAAACGCCTTCCTTTACCTTTCCAAATAAATCTTCTAATAATTTTGCTTCATTATTTTTATTGAGCTCAATAAGTTGTTCCAGATATTTACTAAGATCGCTTTCAGGAAGTAGTTTTGATAATTGATTTATTTTTTCAATAGCATTACTTAAATCATACTTTTGAATCCTCTGAATATTCATCAACTCAGGGAGATAGAGTAAGCTATATTCTTGTACTTGTTTGAAAAAATACTTAGATAATTTTTCAAACATCAATCCCCCTTCAGAATACTTAATGGCATTTTCACTATACAATTGAATATGAAAAAGTTCGGCCAATGCTTTATTTTCATAAATGTCCAATCCTTCAGTATTCAAGATTCTCTTTTCCAATTTAGCCGCTTTTGCATTGGCCAATTTAAACAGACCTCTTCTGTTGTAGCTTTTAATCAACATCAGATCCTCTTGATACTGCACTTGCTTAAATTCATCAATAGCCATCCAATCTTCCAGCCAATTAAGGATCCTAGACATCATATTTGAAAAACCCTTAGCTGATAACTTAGAAAAATGTTTCTTACGCACCTCTTCTGCGCTGGGCAATGTATCCAACCTCTCTTTCCTGAGATTCAAGAATTCAAAAAAATTAAAATTATCTGACCCTTTTCGGGTGTACATCAATAAATATTTCCTGAAGGAGGACCACTCCTCAGGCGTAAGCGTGATCAGGACTGAAATAAGTTTGGTCTTATTCATTGATTAGTAGCATATAATAAGTCTAGCAATTTTAAATATAGGAAATTAAGCGTAAGAAAATGGCCGTAAACTCAATAAATAAGGACTTTTGAAGTGAAATAGTGGAAAAATACTATGGGAAAAATAACAATTTTTGCCTTGATAATACTTGAAAGGTGAACTAGGTTTAGAATAATTTTTAATACTTAAACCTAACCGCAAATGACAACAAAAACTTCCAAGAGAACCATGAGAAAACTCTTGATCATTGCAATACTCACCATACCATTATTTGGTAATCTTCTTTTTTCACAATGCGACAACGTAGCCATAAATTTTGATGGTATAAATGATCGTGTTTGGGTAGACTCAGGGCCTTTATTTACTACTTTTACAATGTCAGCTTGGTTTAAAGCACCTACCAGTGGGCAATCTGGAGCAGAACATAGAATTATAAGTTTTTATACTGGTACTGGCGGCACAAGATTTGAAGTTGGGCTTGAAAGAGGCGGTGTAGATGACGGCCAAGTCTGGGTTTTTGACTCTGAACATACAAGCGATTTCACCTATCCCACAAACGATCTTCATGATGACACATGGCATAAAATCGTCGTAACCAATGATGGAAATAAGCGTATGATTTTCTTGGACGGAGTATTTGTAGATTCTTGGACAGCTCCTACAGCCAATTATGGAGTTAATTTATATATAGGAGATTGGCTAGGAAGTTCGGGAAATTTTTTAGGTGATATAGATGAGGTAGCAATTTACGATGTTGCCTTAGACTCTTTGGACATCGTAAATGATGACAATTGTGTCTTATTTGGAACTGAGTCCAATCTAATAGGATATTATCCATTGGGCAATGGAGTTCCGGACGGCGATAATACAGCCTTAACAACCACTCCAGATTTGGCTGGAGGATTTGGTGATGGTCTATTACAAAACATGATTTTAAATGGAACTACATCTAATTTCATATGCTCAAGCAACACTGGTATTGACTTAACCTGTTCTCCCATACTTGGAGAATGTCAGGTCGACTCACTCGTAATTAATAGTGGCTGGAACTCAATAGATGAAACAGTCTATTCAACCGGAACTATGCAAGGATTTTGGAAGCTACAAGATGCACCAACAAACAACGGAAATGTCAATCTGAATTCGCCTGCCTTTAACATAGACAAGCATCCAGCTTGGTCACCTCCTGGCTATAATAGCACCTACATTTCTCCTTTTCCTATACCAGGCATGAATGAAGCAAACATTAATACAAGCATTCCTCCCTACACCTTGAGAAGATGTTTTTGTGTAGAGGAAGATAATAGCGAATTGAGCTTTGATATAGATATTCATGTAGACAATCAAATGCAGATGTATCTATATGATGACGCAACAGGTACAAGAACATTTTTAGACGAAGTTACTAATGGCAGCAGTTCAAATAATTTTAAAGGAGAGCCAGAACATTTAAATATTGCACCACTAACTGTCGCCACAGCCGGAACGTATTGTCTTGATGCAGATCTGAGAAATGATCACGGAGGATCTGCAATGGGAATCAATATTACAGGACTGGTGTATGGTGCAACCATGTTAGAAGATTCATGTTGCGCAAATTTCGCGTATATAAGCGGATATAAATTCAGGGATGACGATTGTGACGGGAATGTTTCGTTATCAGACCCAACTATTGAAGGATACGTAATTGAATTGTATGAAGATGGAACTCTTATTAATACTTCTACTACAGATGCCAATGGCTTTTATACTTTCCAAGTATCGCCTGGAACCTATGATGTAAAAGAAGTACTGCAAACCAATTGGGAATACTCGTATCCAGCTTCTGGTGAGCATATAGCAATTACAGTTGAACCATATGATGCTTATGAGGCCAATTTTGGTAATATATTCACTGGCCCTATCGCAACTGAAGTATTTGAAACAACCTGTTTATCACCAGGAGACCAATTGAACTTAAATTGGGCAGGTCAAGCTTGTGATTGCGAAATTACAATTCAATATGCTGACTGCGGTACCGGTGAATATTCACCAATCGCAGACGTCGACAATACAGGAAATTACGCTTGGACTATACCAGACCATTTAGCAGGGGATTATGAATTGTCACTTATCGATTGTGATGGAAATTTAATTCCATTTCCAAGCTGTATTTCTGTCAATGATTATCAAATCAATATTTCAGCTATTCAATCCGCATGCGGTGTTTATGACTTCTCAGCAACTTATGAAAACATAAACCCAAATGACATTATAAACTATCAATGGAATTTTGGAATAATTGGCGGTTCAGATCAAGCTACTTCGAGCTTCACCTTTGATGACGCAGGTGACGTTGAAATTAAACTTACCATAGAAACCAATACTGGTTGTATGTTATCTGAGACCATAGAGCTTAATATTTCACAAGGAGCCAGTGATCCAAATTGTGATTTCTGTCCCCCAAATGTATTAGGAGAGATCGATGGCGGAGATCTATTCATACATGATGACTGTTTTGGTGTAATTCTTCAATCACCTAATGGAAATTGCTTTAGACTTACTATAAGCGATGAAGGAACAATTCAAATTGAACAAGTCGATTGCCCAGGTGAAGACCTACCTCCAGGAAATAATCAACACTAGCCACTATTAGCTTATAGAATATCAAAGGGGATGCATCAAAAAGATACATCCCCTTTCTCATACCCTTATTTCTAAAACCTGATTTTAATATTGCTCCACTACACCCCTATCTTCTCCCCCATCACAACCGCCGTCTCAATCCTATTCTTGGTATTGTCTAAGAGGTCTTGATCAATCATAACTTTGCTCTTATCAACCAACATCACAACTGTCGATCCACCAAAACCAAAATAACCCATCTCATCCCCCTTCTGAACATGACTATTCGGAGTAAATGTTTCATAGATAGAACCGACCATTGTTGCTCCGACAGGACTCAGCAAAATATTGCCTTTGTCTTTGGTTCTTAATTCAAGAAATTCTCGTTTGTTCTCACAGAATACTTTGGTAAAATTGGCCTGAAGCGCATAGGGAGAAACTGAGAAATATCGACCATTCAATTTTCTGCTAGAGCCAACATCTCCTTCATATGGAAAATGGTATCTATGATAGTCATTGGGCGCCAAGCGAAAGATGAACAAGGAAGCATTCTTATATTTTTCTGCAAGGCTTTCACTTTGAAGATATTCTTTCAAGGTGAATTTTTGACCTTTGACAAAAAATTCTCCCACTTCATCTACATGTTCAAAAGCAATCAACTTTGCGTCAGCAGGAGAAACCAATCCTTCGCCAATTGGCCTTGCTTCTGGCTTAAGCTTTCTATAAAAGAACTCATTGAATGTTTCAAATTCATCAATAGATCGAACTGCCTCTGACATATCAATCTTCATATCCTTGACAAACTGAGGAATGTCTTTTACTGACTTCGGCTTATCCTTGGTACCTCCATATATTACTGAAAGTAATTTTCGTTTGACCAACACATTCAATGCCAGCTTCCCGAATGCCGTATGGTACAAAAATTTTAAATAGCCTTCTCCAGGTGGTGTTTCCGTGATCAACTCACCTGTTTTACGATTGATATATTTTATACTATCCATTCTAGTGCAAGATAAGCGAATCCTGCTTCTAAACTTTCCTCTTCTGCTCCAAAAACAAGATTTTTTAAGATAGGTATGATGGACATGATGATTTCTACTTCCAACTCCATCCTCTTATCTTGACCATCTTAAACATCTTATAAATCCTGTTCCAACCTTTTTACCTGCTCCATCTCGGACATCATCTTATCCATCATGCTCCAAACCTCTTATCTTGACCATCTTATACATCTTTTAAATCCTGTCCCAACCTTTTATCTTAAACATCTTATAAATCCTCTCCCTTCCTCTATTTCATTTTCGACTTCAACTTCTTGTTAAAAACTCTATGATACTCCAAACGAGTTCCTCCAAAATTTATCAGTAATCCATCTGCAATGTTATAAGCTTCACAATAATTGATAGCTTGAGTCTTGTGAACCCCTTCTATTTTTTCAACTGCTTTTATTTCTACCATAACTAAATCCTCCACAAAGAAATCAACCCTCCTTTTACCCACATGTACACCTTTGTAGATCAATTCCATTTCGAATTCCCTCAAAAAAGACAAATTCTGAAGTTCAAACTCAACGACCAATGATCTTTGATAAATAATCTCTTGAAAGCCATTGCCAAATTGATTGTGCACCTCCATCGCACAACCTATAATCTTATGAGTCAATTTATTTATTGCATCATTATCCATCTATAATCATTTATCCCTAAAATAATAAAATCCTGCTCCAAAACTTATACATCTTAAAAATCCTGTTCCAACCTTTTTACCTTGCTCCATCTCGGACATCATCTTATCCATCATGCTCCACAACTTCTTATCCTGCTCCATCTTATACATCTTATAAATCCTGTTCCAACCTTTTTACCACAAAAAAAGCCCCTACCCAAAGGCAGAAGCTTTTCAATATATTTTTTAAAATCTATGTACTAACTACTAAGCACTCAAAAGTCGAAAAACCAACTTCTACACTGCAAAACTCTCCCCACAACCACAAGTTCTCTCAGCATTC
>CALFDU010000047.1 GCA_937950315.1 uncultured Saprospiraceae bacterium
TTATATGGAAAGCCATGATGAAGAAAGAATGGCTTATAAGATTTTTGAATTTGGAAACTCAGATGGAAGTTACAACACCAGAGATTTAGAAACTGCCATGGAAAGAATGGCGGCTGCCAATGTTATCTACATGAGTCTTCCAGGACCAAAAATGCTCTGGCAATTTGGAGAATTAGGCTATGACTTTTCTATCAACAGATGTACGAATGGTGCGATCAACTCGGACTGTAGACTTGATCCTAAACCTATCCGCTGGAATTACTTAGAAAATGAATTCCGACAAGAACTTTACGATAGAGTTTCTGCCATGAATTCATTGAGGATCAATTATCCGCAAGTTTTCACAGAAGGCACTTTTAGCTTTAATGACAATAATGCTTTTATTAAAACGGCACATATCAATCATTCAGATTTGAACATCGTGAGCTTGGTCAATTTCCGAGTAGATGAATCAAACGTAAATCCACAATTTCCAAATACTGGAATTTGGTATGAGTACTTTACGGGAAAAGAAATAGATGTGCTAGATGTGAACGAAACCATTGTTTTTGAACCAGGAGAATACCGCGTGTATACTTCTGAAAAGATCACTCCACCGAATGGCTTTTTCAGTTCGATCAATGAGTTTAGTGAAATCACTGGCCAAGTATATCCGAATCCAGTATCACAAGGAAGTCAATTGACCTTAGAATTAGAAGATCAAACAAATGTGCTATCTGTAAAATTAATTGGTCTTGATGGTAAAGAGTTTTTACTGGACGATGACTTAACGATCAAGCAAGCACTTTCTGGGATATACTTTCTAGAAGCACAAACCGACCAAGGAGTTTTTAGGTCTAAAATCATCATCCATGAAAATTAAGATTTTATCATTGGTTTTGATTTGTATATGGCTGAGACCAATCTCGGCACAAGTAACAAATCCAGAACCAGGTCCAATTTTCGCTGATGAAGAAGTACCTCGCATCGATATCACGATTGACGCTGATCTTCTAGAAGCTATCTTTGACGACCCATGGAGTTATGAAGAAAGAAACGCTCGTTTCATATTCACCTCTTCAACTGTTCAAGACACTGTTGAGAATATCGGATTTAGGCTCAGAGGAAATACATCTAGAGGAGCTGGCAAAAAATCTTATAAAATATCTTTCAACACCTTTGAGCCAGGAAGAAAGTTTTATGGCTTAGAGAAAATGAACATCAATGGCGAGCACAATGATCCATCGATTGTCCGTTCCAAAATGTGTTGGGACATCTACAATGCGGCTGGAGTACCGGCAAGTCGGTCCAATCATGTAGCTCTTTATATCAATGAAGAATATGCTGGTCTGTATACCAATGTCGAACACATTGACGAACAATTTGTCAAAAGAAGATTCACGGACGGATCTGGCAATTTATGGAAATGTCTCTTCCCTGCCACGCTTGAATATTTGGGCTTCAGCCCAGAGGCTTACAAAGAAGAAAATTTTGGAAGAAGAACGTATGATCTAAAAACCAACAAAGACAGAGATGACTATTCGGACCTTGCACACTTTGTCAATGTGCTCAACAACTACCAAGGAGATCAGCTCAAGTGTGAGCTTGAAAGAATATTTGACGTTGATAATTATTTACGGATCATTGCTTTGGATGTATTGACCAGCAACTGGGATGGGCATATTCCAAATAAAAACAACTTCTATCTATACCATGATCCATGTACTAACAGAATCAACTTCATCAGTTATGATCTGGACAATACATTTGGAATCGATTGGTTTGGCACAGACTGGACTGCGACTGATATGTACGACTGGTCGTCATTGGGATTTGGAGAAGATGAGCGACCATTGTATGATCGGTTGATGGCAATACCGGAATACCGTGCTCGCTATAGTCATTACATGACTGAAATTATAGACAAGCATTTTGATGAAGAGGTGCTGAATCAATACCTAGATGAAAAACTTGAATTACTGAAGCCCTACCGACTGAATGATCCAGTGGCGGGATCGGATTACGGTTGGAGTTATCAGGATTTCATAGATAGCTATGAATTTAGCATTGGTGATCATGTAAAACGAGGAATGAAGGAATACATCCCGTTGCGTGTTCAAAATATTGAAGCCAATGTCGAGAGTAGTGACATACTGCCATCGGTCAAATACATAACGGTAGATTGGACAGAAACAGAGGTAAGATTTAATATTGATGGTCAGGATGATGTAGAAGTTGCCAACATAAAATTCTTTTACACTTTCGATGGGACAGACTGGATAGAAAACAGCTTGGATGTTGACGAAAATGGAGATGCCACTTATGTTCACCAAGTGGACACGGAAGGCATCATGACATACTATACTGAAATCACAGATGATACAGGTCAGCAGCGAAACTACCCATTGTGCATGGATGCTACAGAACGACTTGGGTTTCTGCCAACTCCCGCCTTGGTCATCAATGAAATCGTAGCCAGTAATAATTCGATCGAACAAGATGAATTTGAAGAATTTGAAGATTGGATTGAATTGTACAATGCTTCAGGAACGGTGTTACCGGTTGACAAATTTTACTTGACTGATGATGAAGACAAGGTAGACAAGTGGAATCTTCCAAGCACTGCTTTGAGCCCCAACCAATATTTGATTATCTGGGCAGATGATGACTCTTTTCAAGGAGATCGTCATGCCAATTTCAAATTAAATAAATCGGGAGAATATGTTGGCTTGTACGATTCAAAAGAAAATCATTTTGCCTTGATAGAAGAAGTGACTTTTCCAGAATTAAATACAGATGAATCGTACGCAAGGAAACCAAATGGAACAGGAGCGTTTGAGATTGAGCCCTACCCGACTTTTGGCTACAACAACAATCTTGCTTCATCCATTGAAAAGGAAGTATTCACTAGATTGAAATTGATGCCCAACCCAACTGCTGACCAGATCTATTTGGATACCGATATTGATCTAACAAATTTTACCTTCACTTGCATCGACATGAATGGCAAGCAATATACGCTCAAGGCAAATGATCAAACAGTATCCATTGATCATCTTCCATCCGGAGTCTACACCCTACTTCTTAGAAACGAAAAGATAATTCATTCGAAAAAATTTATTATTCAAAAGTAAACGCTCATGCATAAGATTCTTTTACTAGCCATCACGCTTTGCATCAGCCTAAGTACATTTGCGCAAGCGAGAATAGACAAAGTAGAGCCTCCCTTCTGGTGGACAGGCATGCAAAATACTTCTGTGCAGCTATTGATACATGGAGACAATATCGGCAACTTACAAGTAAGCTGTGACATGGAAGGAATTTCCATCGAAAAGGTACATCGCCCAGAAAACAAAAATTATTTATTTGTAGATATTAAGATTGCAGGTAGTGCAGCCTCAAAAATCTACCCAATAGAATTCTTAGAAGAAGGAAGTGTTGTATTTACATCAAATTATGAATTGAAGAAAAGAGAAGCCGGATCTGCAAACAGGATCGGCAGCAACAACTCTGACGCTATCTATCTTATTACTCCTGATCGATTTGCCAATGGGGACCCTAGCAATGACGTAATAGAAGGTATGAAAGAAGGACTTGATAGATCACTAGAATATGGCAGGCATGGTGGAGACTTAAAAGGAATTTCTGATCATCTTGAATATATCAAGTCTGTGGGATTCACTTCGATATGGTTGAATCCAGTATTGGAAAATGATATGAGCTCATGGTCTTACCATGGATATGCAACGACCGACTATTACAATGTGGATAGAAGATTTGGTTCCAATGAAGATTATGTTGCCTTGGGATTAAAGGGAAAAAAGATGGGAATGGGGATGATCATGGACATCATCGTAAACCATTGTGGCAGTGAACACTACTGGATGGATGATCCTCCTTTTCCAGACTGGTTCAACTATCAAGACAAAAAGTATCAGGGAACCAATCATCGAAAATTTACCGTACTCGACCCTTATGCTTCCGAAATAGATCGAGAAATCATGACCAACGGATGGTTTGTTGAAACAATGCCTGATCTAAACCAGCGCAATCCATTCATGTCCAAATACTTGATCCAAAACTCAATATGGTGGATAGAATATGCCCACATAACAGGTATACGACAGGACACCTACTCTTATCCTTTTAAGGAATTTATGACGGATTGGAGCTGTGCTATCAGAGATGAATATCCCAATTTCTATATCGTCGGAGAAGAATGGGTTGAAAACCCGACAATCATATCGTATTGGCAAGAAGGAAAAAACAATGCTGATGGAAACAACTCATGTCTGCCTGGATTAATGGATTTCCCACTTTGCTTTGCCTTACACAAGGCATTAAAGGAGGATGAATCATGGGGAACGGGTCTTGTGAAATTATATGAGACAGTTGCCATGGATTTTGTTTATCCGGATCCGTCTCAACTTGTCATATTTCCTGACAACCATGATATGAGCAGAATCTACTCTCAGCTAGATGAAAACTATGAGCACTACAAAATGGCATTGAGCTACATTATGACCATAAGAGGAATTCCACAACTCTACTATGGTACCGAAATATTAATGGCAAACCGAGGAACAGATAGTCATGGTATTATAAGATCTGATTTTCCTGGAGGATGGGAAGGCGATCTTGTCAGTGCCAAGGAAGGAAGAGGCTTGAAATCAAACGAACAAGAAGCTTTGGAATTTTGCACCAAATTATTGAACTGGAGAAAAGACAACGAATTGATTCATAATGGAGCTTTGACACACTTTCATCCTGAGAATAATATGTATGTCTATTTTAGACACGATGAGGAAAAGAAAGTGATGGTAATTATGAATAAGAACACGGAAGTTACTCCTTTAAACTTGGATAGATTTGAGGAAATGCTTTCTGGAGTTACCAAAGGACAGGATGTGATCACTGAAGACATCTATGATATGAACGAGCCTATCACCCTTGCCCCCATGCGCACCTTCATATTAGAATTGGAATAAGAATTTACTATTAAAATATAAATCAACCCTTGATAGACGCATGTTCTTCAAGGGTTTTTTCTTATTTATTATTACATTTATTCTTATTAATAGTGGTCAAAATGAAACAGACAATCTTCATTGTATTAATCTTAAGTGTTGCTGCCTGCAAGCAGACCCCCAAAGGTCCATCGCTTCAATATCTCATAGATGATCTAACCACAGACATCGTCAAACAAGAATTCCTAGAAGCCGTCTACAGAGATGATCAAACTGTGCGAACCAATGCCCAGAAGGAAAGAGAAATGAACGAAATAGACGCTAAAAATCTAGAGAAAATCGAGGCCTATCTTGCCAAATGGGGACATCCAAGTAAGGAATTACACGGACGGCAGGCTGCAGATGCTCCTTGGCTAGTACTTCACCACCAACCGCTACCACCAACTCCTGAAAAATGTAAAATCAGAAGAAAATACTTTCCTATTATATACCAAGCCTATCTAGATGGACACATACAAGATGGTGCCGTATCCTTTTATTTGAATAGAATTTATCAGAGTGAAAAGGGTCATAGATTTGAAATTGAAAGTCCATACATGCCTCAAGATGAACTTGATCAACTTATGGATGCCCTTGATTTATCATCGCCCAAGCAATAGTATGGTTTCAGTATTTTACATTTAGTAAGCTGTCTGGGGCACCTGGGAAATGCTATCACAGATTTCATTAAACTGAAGGTTTAATTACTAAAATTCTCTAGAAATTCATCACTCATAACATACTGGTTTACAGTCACTAATATGTATCCATTCATTTCTATTGGCTGTATAGGGCTGGTAGAGGTCACATTTTAAATTTGTATACTTTTTGTCATTTCTAGCTATTGTTCCAGATTAACAATGAAACGGCACAGTATTTCCTTTCAAGTACCCTGAGACATCAACACTCCTACCGTTGGTTCCAGAATTCTAACATTTGGTGCCAACTCTTGATGAACTTCAAAATAAACTACAATGTTAAGAAATTTACTAATTGCGGTGCTTTTAATATTTGGCTCCGCTACGATTAACTTCGCACAATTGACCTGTCCAGGTGACCTGACAGTAGTTGTCGAAGGATCTGGAACTGACCTAGCTCTTGCACTTTCTGTAGATGTCACAGAACCGGAATGTAACACATTAAGTACACCTACCTTATCAGGTAGTATCGATCTTACTGTTACCGGAGGTACTGAAGACTACTCTTATGATTGGCAATTTAATGGCACGGACTTTTCCACCGATGAAGATTTATTTGAATTGGGAACGGGAACATACTCGGTAACTGTAACGGACGCCGTAGGTTGTGAAATGACTGGATCATGGGATATCCTAGAACCATTACCAGTGACCGTTTCTGGTACCACAGAAGATCTTTCTTGTAACTCTGCAAGTGGAGATCCAGATGGAATAATCAATATTACACCAGGCGGCGGTCAAGGAGCACCTTTCACTTATAGTTGGGAAGCGCTTGATGGTGGTCTAGGTTTAGATGTGACTGCACAGAACCAAACAGGATTGACTGCTGGTATGTACCAAGTAACAGTTTCTGATGTCAACCTTTGTACGGCAGTGGCATTATTTGATCTTACTCAACCAGATGCAATCAATGCAATAGCAAATGCGATTGATCCAATTTGTAACGAATTAAGTACACCGACACCAATGGGTTCTATCACATTGGAAGTAGTAGGTGGTGATGAAGATTATAGCTACAATTGGGAAACAACAGATGGTTCTGGTTTGATTAACGGAGATGAAGATCAGACAGGATTGACTGCTGGTACTTATTTCCTAACAATTACAGATGGAAACAATTGTACTCTCGAAGTAGACTATACACTTAGTGAGCCTGCCATTGTAACCGTAGTTGGTACACCTCAAGACCCAGGTTGTAATGCAGCAAGTGGAGCAGCGGATGGATCGATCACAAGCGTAATAGCTGGTGGTGGTATCGGTACTAACCCTGGAGACTATACATATACATGGACTACAACAGGTGGTTCAGGCCTAGTAGCTGGTCAAGCTGACCAAACAGGATTGTCTGAAGGTGTTTATACAATCGTTGTAACAGATGGCAACGGATGTACAGCAACTGAAACTTGGGAATTATTCGAGCCAGATGCAGTATCATGTTCACTTGACTCTCCGATACTTGGAGATGGAACCAACGTAGCATGTTTCAATGACACTGGAATCATCACAGTAACACCTCTTGGAGGAACTCCTGACTACGAATACCAAATTGATGGAACTGACTACTTAGGTAACGCAGTATCAATAGGACCACAGACTGGAAATACATTTGAGGTATTGGCCGGAGTATATACAGTAACTACTTTTGATGACAACGGATGTTCTAGTACTTGTGATTACACACTTACTCAACCAGACGAGCTTATTGCCGGTACATGTACAACGGATGACGAATGTCAAGTTGATGCCGGAGAAATCGAAGTTGAAGTTGCAGGAGGAGTTGGACCTTACACAGTTACATGGACTACTACGACAGCAGGCGCTACTTTAGACCAAGCTTCACAAGTAGTAAATGCATCAGGTGGATCAGTAATATTTACAGGAGCACAAGGGGGTGCGACGTATATCTTTACTGTTGAGGATGAGAATGGATGTATAATCGGAGGATAATAAAACTCAAAATTGAGAAAGTTAGTTAATACAATATTACTAATAGCAATAACATATTCAATTGGTTCGGGGCAGATATGCTCCGGACCATTGAATATTTCAATATCCGGCACAGATTCTGGCCTACCCCTCACCATTGACTTTATACACTCAAATGTATATTGTGCAGAAAGTGACAGCGGTGCCATCGAATTAAATGTTAATGGCGGAACGCCAAACTACTTATTCGATTGGTCGACTGGAGATACAAGCGCTAGCCTTTTCAATTTAGCGCCAGGAGATTATTCAGTCACGGTAACGGATGCTGTGGATTGCACCAAAATTATTCAGATTGAAATCGGGACTTTAGGACCTGAAGAATATGATCTGAATATTGCGGTAGACGAAGGATGCGGCAAATGCTCTTTGATTGATAGTAGTTCAACCTACTTATTCCTGGGAGCAGATTACCTGGTAGAAGTAGAAGACATTTATGACACTAGAGACCTTGGAGAAATTGAGGTTTGCCTTGATTTTCAACCAGTGCATCTTTTTCATGATAGTAGACCACTTTTAAAACGATCGTGGAAACTGACTTCAACCAACAACAAAGCAGCCATTAAGCTGTTTTTTACAGAATCAGAATTGATGGAACTCATTGTAAAAGCTGGATATAGCAACCTCAATGAAGCAGTACCATCCAAGATGAGTATTAAGAAATTTGACGGAGGATCACTACGTCCAGATGACTATGAAGACGTAAATGTTCAATACAATGTACAACTACACAAATTTTATGGACAAGATGATATTTGGTTTGTAGAAGTACCCAATTTATTGTTTCAAGACGGAATTACTACAAGTTTGTATTTAGAAATGGTTCCTACCATATTATCATCAGTAGATCCTGAGGTAGTAATTGAATTGGATACCAAATTAAACTTTTATGTATTTAGCAACCCTGTGCAAGATATCGTAAGGATAGGCATAGACGACGCTACCCATATAGGTACAGGTGATGTTATCATCTATGACAAACTAGGACGTGAAATAACAAAAGAAGAATTTCACATGTCAGACTTACATGGCAGAGGATACGATGTATCCAATTATACACCAGGTCTTTATATCATGTTGATTAGATACAGAGATCGTGAGTTTGCCCAAATACTAAAATTTGTGAAAGCA